>NZ_MPPI01000095.1 GCF_001895925.1 Phormidesmis priestleyi ULC007
ATTCAATCCGAATCATGCTAACAACCTCTTTTCTCCTGCTCTAGAACAAACCTCATCTTATCGTTGATGCGGGAGAACAATCCAAAAGTCCATTTCTCAATCGTGGCGAGTATACCAAGCGTTGCAACAGGCAGGGGTTACGATTGGGTCGGGGGCAGTGGAATCGTTAGTGAAACAAATCAATCGCCGCTTGAAGATTTCAGGGGCACAGTGGAGTGCTCACAATGTGCCTCAAGGGCTGAAGCACCGCTCTGCTTATCTCAATGGCGATTTCACGCGCTCTCAACCTTGGCTCAGGGTTGGCTGATTGAATTGAGTAGTTATGCTCATCGCAAAGGTGAGATGCTCCCAACTAGATAGAAGGACTGAAAGAATCTATTCTTGAAGTTTTATCTGCGAGATTTGGAACCGTGCCAGAGACGATCGTTCAGCAATTAGCGACTGTAACCGACGGGGTTGTTCTCAAGGGACTATTGAGACAAGCGATCACGGTTGCCCCGATCTCTGAATTTACACAGTAGCTTGGCTAAAAAATAGTTAGTCATTGATCAGAAAATCTAGCAAGAAGGCGAACAGTATAGGCGTTTGAGATTGCTCGAAATTAAAGAGAGAACCACTTTGCAGTAAAAACACTCTGCAATTCAGAACCTGAGTCAAGGTTTAACTGAAGGATGAACGATCGCTTTTTGCAGCTTCCATATTCATCCCTCATCCTTCATCCCTGCTAAAGTGCCCCAGCCCCGATCGCGATCGCTCGTCGCACTGCCGCATCTGCATTCACAAACCCAGAAC
Organism: Phormidesmis priestleyi ULC007; assembly: GCF_001895925.1. Lineage (GTDB taxonomy): Bacteria > Cyanobacteriota > Cyanobacteriia > Leptolyngbyales > Leptolyngbyaceae > Phormidesmis_A > Phormidesmis_A priestleyi_A. Next base: position 793 of record NZ_MPPI01000095.1, read on the forward strand.
CATACACCGGATCATAACCACGCGCCCCTAAGTCATAAGCTGTTCCAGATAGAATCGTCTGAACCTGAGTGGCAGTCAAATTGGGGTTTGCACTCCACACTAGAGAAGCCACTCCAGCCACATTAGGTGTTGCCGCAGACGTGCCGTTAAGTTAGTGTCACAAATTATTCGCGCTGAGAAGCGAGGGGAGAAAAAGGCTTAGAACGGGCAAGAACCCCTAAAGCAGGCAACCTCCCATGATAATCGCAGAGCGAGAACAACAAATCCTTCGAGTGCGACAGCAGGGTGTGCACCCTGAACTGGAAGCAGCCCTAGCAGAGGAATTGCGAACTGAAGTCATCAGTACAGTCAAACAGGTGCTCGAAGGGTCGCTACGAGAGGAAGTGACGGAATTTTTGCAGCATCTGGAGGGCAAGAAGCCGTATCGCTCCGGGTACTATGAACGGCAGTTGCATACCCAGTATGGCTACATCGAGAAGTTGCAGGTGCCGAAGTTACGAGAACGGAACCGGGAACGCAACTGGCAGATCTTGGAGCGCTATCAACGGAGTTTAGGGAACCTATTGGATTGGCTGTGTTGCTTGTATGTCATGGGACTATCGTTGCGGGATTTGCAAGCAGCCTTGTATTTTGTAGTAGGTCGAGTTCTATCGGTGAATGCCGTGAACCAAATCACCTTGCAAGTTCAACGCCAACTGGATGCGAAACGCCAAGCGCCCTTGAAGCAAACGCCTGCGATCATCTTGGTGGATGGAGTGTGGGTAGACATTCAGGATGTGATTGCGGATGAATACAAGGAAGACTTGTCGGGACATTTGCGGCAACGACGGCAAGTAGAGGAACGGGTCGTGCTAGCGGTGATGGCAGTCTGGGCAGATGGAGGCACCGAATTGCTGCACTATGAGGTTGCCGAAACCGAAAGTGAAGCGGCATGGCGCGACCTATTTGCACACTTGATTGAGCGGGGATTTGCCCCAGAAGCACTAGAGCTAGTCGGGAGTGATGGGAGTTTACGAGGGTGCGACCTCTACTTGATTTAATCATTCAATCATGATATTACCTCAGTGATGCAACCAAGAGGGGTGAGTATGAGCGCTCAATTGTTAAGTCAGTCCGGGACACAAGTGAAGA
>NZ_MPPI01000096.1 GCF_001895925.1 Phormidesmis priestleyi ULC007
GTTCTAAGTACCGCTCAAGACGGCAGGCACCACGACAGGCGATTGCTGGACGAAGCAGAAATCGTTGGGGCACTTCCGACTGAGATTGCGATTGAAGTAGACCTGGGGTTTCAAGTTTCAAGGGGTGCGACCTCTACCTGATACTAAAGTGACTCAAGCCTCCTGCTGATAAGGTTTTTGAACGATTTCACAGTAGTCCTTTTGATTATTCATTGATCAATTTTACAGGCACTCAAAACCCTTATGGAGCAAAAGGTAATCGGTTTTTTCCAATGTATCGGATGGAGGTCGCACCCGTTTCAAGGATTGCAAAAGGAGTATGACAATATCCAGATTGGGTATAAGAAGCCCAGAGGAGGCAGCTTAACTCAGGATCAAAAGGACTTTAACCGGGAGTTGAGTCGGAGCCGAGTCGTCTGTGAGAATGCCTTTGCGGGAGTCAAGCGCTACGGGGCAGTGAGTGCGATTTACAGGAATCGTGTGGCTAATTTCGACGACCATCTGATGCTCACAGCGACTGGGTTATGGAACTTCTACCTCATGGCTGCTTAACGGGAGGCAAAGAGGAGCAAACCCTGTCCACAAAAGCATTTTATTTCACAACAAGTCTAGTATCTATATCTATCCTGGAGCCTCACTTATCTTCAGATGCTACAATTTTTCTCAACGAAGAAAATCTTCCTGCTTGCGAAATTCCTAGCTTTAGTCCCTCTATGGAAGCTAATAGCCTCAAGGATAGTAAATTTGTTGCGAGTCTTGGAGCTTGCTCCTTTGGAATTTATTTGATTCACCCAATTCCAATGAATCTTGTTAAAGGGCTGATTGTGAGGGTTTTCCCTACACTGTCTCAGCAAGTATCGATCGCGTCAATGCTGACTTTTTCTGTCTCTAGTTTTTTACTAAGCTGGTTAATCGTCTCTCTTCTAAGTAGAAATAAGATGATTGCAAAGTATACTAGGAGTTACGCATTGACAGAATTAGCCATATGTGGGTGTAGCCATGACGACCTAAAAAAGGGATGCTCAGATCGTTCTCCCTCGCTGTCCTGTGATGCGTGTCCTGACTAAGCCCTCCAGCGCAACCTGTACGCTCAACCTCTACACCTTATTCTTACTGGCAGAACCCAAGTATGTCAGTTGCCAACGATTGGCTCAAATTCTAGAGCGCCTTTCTCACGATAGTATCAATCGGTTTTTAGTCAGAGAACGCTACACTCCTGCTGATTTGTTTGCAGTGGTCAAACCGAGAATCCAGCTTTAGGGTGGCAGCTTAAGCGGAGATGATACGGTGCTGGACAAACCTTACAGCAATCCGAGCAAAACAACCTTGATTGGTTACTTTTGGTCTGGCAAGCACAAGAAAGTGGTCAAGGGCATCAACTTACTAACCTTGTACTACACGGACGCACAGGGAGTGTCCGTGCCTGTGAACTATCGGCTCAATGATAAACGTGAGGGGAAAACAAAGCATGATTATTTTCGAGAGATGCTGTTTGAAGTAATGGACTGGGGGTTGATGCCAGGGGTAATCACTGCCGATAGTTGGTATGCAGTGCTGTGCTTCACACTGTCAAAGTTCCCGCTGAGTCAGGCTTCCAGCCTCCTAGTTTTTAGACTTCTCTAAATCTTCTCTAAGAGGCGGTTTGAGAAGTCAGTCAGTGAGTAAAAAAGCTCTCCGGTTATAAGCTGTAAATACGTAAAGTACAGCACCGAGAGAGCCATGAATAAAGCATACTCCAGTAACCTGAG
>NZ_MPPI01000097.1 GCF_001895925.1 Phormidesmis priestleyi ULC007
CTCCTAAGAAACACACTCCGGGAGAGCAGGTTTAGCAACGAGGTCAAATCCAAGCGCCATCGCCTTTTTCTTGAGGTTTTTGACCATTCGTTCCTGATACTGCTGCTCGTAAGTTTCCATGCCCGGATCGACAAACGCACCACCTGAAGTCCACAGGTGATAGAAGATGCGAGCGAGTTTGTGAGCCGTTGCTGTAATCGCTTTGGGTGCGCCGAGTTTCGCTTGCATCCGCCGGTAAAATGCGCCCAAGGCAGAATGCGACCGCACCAGGGTTTGCGCTGCCATCCGCAGCGCCGTTGCAACTCGATTGGCGACTTGGCGAGTCTGCGAACTTTTGCGCTTGCCGCCCGTGATGCGACTGCCGGGACACAGCCCTAACCAAGAGGCAAAATGCTTAGCCGAGGGAAATTTTGACGGGTCTAGTCCCAACTCGGACAACAGCGTCAGGACGGTGAGGACTCCAAAGCCATCGACGTGAGTGAAGTCCACGCCACTGATCCGGTACAAATGCGTTCGCAAATCAAAGCGCGGTGCATTTCCGGGTTGCTTTTTTCCGCGTCGTTTAGCAGCAGGTAAGGGGTTTGTGGCAACCTCAATGCGGTCTGCGAACTGATTGAGGCAGGCTTCGACTTCAGCATCACAGGCAGCAATCTGGGTTTGAAAGACATCGTAGAGTTGTAACTCCTGATGCAACACAAACACCAGTTCCGGGCGATAGTCGCCGTTTAATGCCGCCGCAATCTCGTCAGTACTGGCATGAATGCGGCGATCTTTAAGTGCTGCGAGTTTGTGCAAGTCTCGCTCGCCAGACACAATTGCTCGAATGATGGCAAGCCCAGTTGTGCCGCTGATATCGCTAATCACCCGGTGCAGTTGCACATTCATCTGGGTCAAGGCTTTTTGCATCCGTTGAATGTGAGTACTGGCACTCTTGATTAAGGTATCGCGTTGGCGGATGTAGCTACGGAGTACACAGATTTGGTCATCAGGACGAAAGGAGCCTGCGAGTAAGCCATAACGATGGAGCTGCCGCAACCATTGACAATCGAGCACATCACTTTTGCGTCCCGGCACGGTTTTTACCTGTCGAGCGTTGACTAACTTGACCTCAAAGCCTTGCGTTTCGAGAATCTGAAACACTGCAATCCAATACACTCCCGTTGCTTCCATCACCACAGTGTCAATGTCACACTGTTTGAGCCAGTCTGCCATCGCATACAGGTCAGCGGTAAAACACCCAAAGCGGCGAACGCACTCACTGTCTCGCCCCTCTGGAACGCTGACCCAATGGTAATCCGCACCGAGGTCAATGCCCGCAGCATTCGGATTAATCATCGAGAGTTCAGGCTGTGATGACGGCATTGACTGACCCTCCTAGAATGGTTGGAATCCTGCCCTGACCTGGATGGCGTTGCTCATACAGTCTCCTAAACGGGATAGTGGTTCTCACTTCGCCAATGGCTTAATCGCGACCTTCCAGAACCAGGCTGAGATACGGGCGCTGACGCACCAGTGATAAATCGGTCTTTGCTGTCAGGGCATTGACTTCACTGTAGAACACTGCTATGTCTCTTAACTTTGTGTTTCTTTTTTTCTTAACGAACGCTTCCGTTCCTTAATGGCTGAGATCTTGCACCCATCTCAATCAGCCGCGGGTAGAGGCTTGACAATGACTTCAAACCCCTGTGCTGCAATGACCGCTCGGTTTTTTTGAATTTGATGTAACAGCTTAAACCA
>NZ_MPPI01000098.1 GCF_001895925.1 Phormidesmis priestleyi ULC007
GTGAAGCCCTAGATCAAGGAATTACGGATGCCCTCAAGGCTGTGACCTTAAAAGATATTGAGGGGTGGTTTACCTACCGCTGTTATTGTACTTAATTGAACTGAAAACCGCTATATCGTCGAAGCCGTTGAAACGAGTTTGACCCTTGGCAATCAGGATGGGTTCAAATTCACCATGACGATCTCGGGGGATAGCGATTTCAGCTTCGCCAAACTCACCCTTGATGGTTTTCTGGCTATGTCCATTGCGGCGATTCTTAGGAGAGGCAGGGACGGGTTCGAGTTGCTCTTGTTGCAGATGGGTATTGAGTTCTGCGGTGAGGCAGCGTTCGATCAAAGCTTTGGTCAGTTGCTTAAAAATGCCGCCTTCACCCATGAGATCTTCAGGGTTGCGATATTCTTTGAGGAGTTCGTCAATTAATTCAGGTCGAAAGGTCATGAGTTTGTGTCTCTGGTGATGGGTTCATTAGATCGTGTTTTGACCTCTGACACAAACTAATTTACACTCCCAGCAAGTTGGTCAAAACGATGGTAATCTTGAGGCTCTGCATTGCTCATCTCTAAACAATTCCAAGCAAACTCAGCAAGTCTTCCTTCAATTGGTTTTTCGAGGTGTAACCACATCCAGAGAGATTTAACAACTGCTGCTGCATTATCCAAATCTGAACCTGCAATAGCTTCGAGTAAATACAAGTAATCATCTGAATTAAGAGATGCAAGCCATTTACCCCACTCAAGCACATGTTCAACGAATTTGGGGTCAACTCGTTCATCTCGAATTAATCTCACCACACGATTGACCCCTTGAAGGTCACCTCCAAGCCTTTGCGTAGCAGTAACTATCGCCTCAGATCTAACCTCACCTTGCTGCGTAACTTTGTCTAAGTAATCACTAACGAATTGCCGCTTAATCTGGCTTAGACCACCACAATATGCTAAAAAAACATGACTGCCATCCTGTCCGATACCAATTTGTTCAATCTCTGCCAGCCATCCTTGCTCAAGATCCAATTTGCCAAGCCAAAAGCAAAACTTATACGCCTCTTGAGCTTCTGCTGAACAAAGCCAGTCCAAAAGCCCTTTTGTTAAAAGGGATGGATTATTAATAACCTCTTGTGCAAGTATTTGTGCTTCTTGCTCGTCACGATAAACACGATTTTCATGTTCATCTAGTTCATATTCAATGTGGCTACTTGTCCAGTGACCTGCCCAGCGTTTTAATCTAATTGCAAACTCAGACTTATTTAGTGATTTAAGTAAAGTGTTGATAGTTCAACAGTCCGGACAATTTTGAATCGCTAACGATGGAGTGCGGGTTTCAGCCTTCTCAATGAAGCTATCTACAACGGTAGAATGCGGGTTTCAGCTTCTGCCTCAAAAATTGTGGTTGGGTCGAGGGGGAGTATGATCTCCCTCTCCTCCCAGTTAGATCCGTGCGTGCAAGTTTTCCCGCACACGGCTCCCGATTCAATCAGGCTGTGCCTTTGCTCCTGTGTGCGTAATTATGGCAGGACTCGTGTAGAGCCTCCAGATTTGTCGCTTTCCAGTTGTGGTGATTTCCATCTTTATGATGCAGGTGAACCTGTTCCTCAGAGGTCATCTTGTATCCACAACCTAAGTACAGGAATGGTTTTGTCGTTTTAGGACTCTAGAGGTCGCACCGTCATAGAGTTTACTGTTACGTTCACTCCAGTACGTTAAGTCGCCATCGTAAGGGGATTTCTCCCCTTTGACA
>NZ_MPPI01000099.1 GCF_001895925.1 Phormidesmis priestleyi ULC007
CCCCTTGTTCAGGGGTCATTTCGCGGGTTCTCAGAACGACTTCTATTAGATTGTCCAATTGAATGGCGAGGTTGGCACTGAGTATGAATACTCATCGCAAAGGTGGGATGCTCCCGGGTTACTCCGCTACCTTCGTGAAATTAACTTCAGTAAAGCAATTCTCTGGTGCTACCTCATCTGGTATAGGGTGGTAGTTTACCGTCACCTAAGATGTGGATGAATTCGGTCGGCATCAGTGCTGTAATCGGCACAGCGCTAGTACTGAGTGTTTCCTCTGGCGAGGGTGACAAAAGAGATCTCATAAGTACAATAGTCCGGGTGCGATTCGTTGAGTGACGAAATACGGTAACCAGTCCGTCCATAATCACTCCAGCCAAGACTCCTAAGTCTAGCTGAACTTCCCGCTTGATGTCGGTGCAAGTCCTACCCTTCAAACTCAGAAGTGACTCCTGATCTGCCCACAGTGAGCAAGCTCGGTTCTTGCAGGCTGAAGCTGGGAACAGGGCGCAATCAGACAACGGTTATGCGTTGACACTGGCGCTAACAGGGGGTTCCTACGATGAAACCAGATTCTCGAAAAGCGACCTAATTGGGAGCAAGGCATAACGACAAACCCTTGACTTTGCCAGAGATTGTATCCCGCCGTGTCTCCGGAGGAAACCGGTCAGAGTCAGGGGTTCTGGCGGTTGAATTGAATCCATCTAAGGGAACGAGCAATCGAACGGGAGGAACGAATAAAAACAGTCTGTTCGGTCTGGGGAGAAGTCGAACCCCAGTAGGCTAGACGAGCAGCGGAACTCCGCAGACTGGGTAGGATGACCCGTGATTGGGTCAAGGTTCAAAGCAAACACTCCTTGGCGTGAGCGCATGATTAGACACAGCCAGCAGGCTAGTGAATTGTGGAAGAAGCTCCCGTGGAAGCGATTCCGACGGAACTTATTCCGCCTCCAAAATCGAGTGTTCAAAGCAGTTTCAGTGGGCAACCTGCGAAAGGCGCGGTCACTCCAAAAACTGATTTTCAAGTCTACAGCCGCCCGATTTCTAGCCATTCGTCAAGTCACTCAACTGAATGCGGGTAAAAAGACGGCAGGGATTGACGGCAAAGCATTCCTCACGATTGAAGAGCGCTTTGACCTGAGCAATTTGCTCAAAGAAACCGTCAACCGTTGGAAACCCTCGAAGCTTCGCGAGATTCTAATTCCAAAAAAAGATGGAACCAGGCGACTGCTAAAAGTGCCAACTATGGCGGATAGAGCCTGGCAATGCTTGGCTAAATATGCGCTAGAGCCTGCCCACGAAGCGACATTCCACGCTCGGAGCTACGGGTTTAGAACGGGACGCTCGGCACACGATGCCCAAAAAGTCTTGTTCCAAAACCTCAACTCCCATGCGAATGGAATCGGTAAACGGATCATCGAACTGGATATCGAAAAGTGCTTCGACCGGATTAACCATGCCGCCATTCTGGACAACCTGATTGCCCCAAAAGGGGTCAAGACTGGAATTTTCCGCTGTCTCAAAGCAGGAGTCAATCCAGAATTTCCTGACCAGGGAACTGTCCAAGGTGGAGTGGTTAGCCCACTACTCGCGAACATCGCTCTCAACGGGATTGAAGACATTCATCAAAGCGTTCGGTACGCCGACGATATGGTGTTTATCCTCAAACCTCAAGACGATGCAGAGG
>NZ_MPPI01000100.1 GCF_001895925.1 Phormidesmis priestleyi ULC007
CTTGAGTGTTGTGATGTCGAGGGAGAAAAATCGAAGTCCTTCTATGGCGGGATGAACAGGAGTGAGGAATGCGGGAAAGTGCAGATGAATTCAGGCTCGTCAGGGAGGTTCAAGGATCATGCAACTGCCGATAGTCGCCCCTGCTCCCATTGTTGAGCAGCAGGCTGAAGCGTTTCGGAACTTGTTCAGCGATGAACGCGCCTATGAGAACTTCCAGACCTACTTGACGGGACTAATCGTGCTGGAGAACAAGAGCTTGAGTAACATCAGTCGCTGTACGCTGGAGAGCGCGGACAAGACAAATCTGTCACGATTTTTGAGTGAGTCGCCGTGGAAGAGCGACGCGATGAATGCCCATCGCATTCAGTACATGCTGGCGCAAACGGTGAACGTGCGGTTAAAGGCAGAGCAGTCGTGCTTATTGGTCGATGATACATGGTGTGAGCATGTGGGAGGTTTGTTTGAGTATATTGACCGACACTACAATCACAGTGATAGCAGCTATCCGTTGGCGCACAACCTGGTGACAAGTCACTATCGTAGTGGTGCGGTGCGGTTTCCAGTGGATTGTAAGGTCTATCGTCGCTATGAAGACTTGACGCAGTGGGAGCAGTTTGTTGCCAAGCCCTTCCCCGACCAAGCGATTCCGAAGACGACTCAAGCCCGTCAGAAGCTACACAAGGCGCTCGATGCCACCTTGTTAGAAGACCCGGAATTTGCCCAATTACATGAGCAGTTTCGGACGAAGCTGACTATCGCTGATGAGTTACTGAAGCACGCCACTGAGCAAGGTCTGCCGTTTACTACTGTATTGATGGATAGTTGGTATCTGACGACGGAATTTGTCAACCAACTCGCAGAACGCAAAAAGAACTGGGTCAGCTTACTCAAACGCAACCGGAATTTATCGATGTACGGGTTTGGGTTGCGGGATGCACAAGGACACCCCATTTCGCTGCCTGCCAATGGGGTGATCAAAGTCGAGGAGTTAGTGCCGTTGATTCCAGCTTCTGCCTATCGACAAGTAGACATTGACGACCGCAGTTATGGGTGCTTTAGTGGGTGTACTCGTCTCTCTGGCATTGGCAAAGTGCGCTTAGTGATTTGCTTTGAAGCTGCCGACTTGAGCGGGTCTTATGCCGTTCTCGTGACCAATCGCACCGACTGGAGTGCCAAGCAAACCTTGTCCATGTACTTGCAAAGATGGACGATTGAAACCTTCTATCGGGACGGAAAACAACTGCTCGGACTCGACCAGTATCGCGTACGCGCTATGTCAGCTATGCAATCCCATTGGTGTTTAGTGTTCGTGGCATACTCGTTGTTGCATCTTGCTTGTTTACCGTCATCATCGAAGCCGCCTAGAGGCAAGCGTCCGACTCATCCCATCCAAACCATTGGGGAAGTTGTGCGACAACAAGGGCAAGCCTTGATTGAACAATTGATCTTGTTTGCTCATGACCAACTTCTGCAAGGACAGGCAGCCGCGCAAGTGTTTACTAACTTGTTTGCCAAGCAACAAAAACAGTTCTCGCATCCGTAGTCCGCGAGTCGCGGGTCTTATTTTTCTCTCATGACATCACAACACTCAAG
>NZ_MPPI01000101.1 GCF_001895925.1 Phormidesmis priestleyi ULC007
CGTCCAATACATTGAATCCTTGCTTCTTGAGCGTGGAAATGTAGCCCCGAATGCGACCAAACATTTGCGCCCCTTCGACCGAGCGAAATCCACCGGATATCTTCTGCTTCAATTTCATCATCCGCAAGTCCCGCTCCGCTTGATTGTTATCAAAGGGAACGCGGAAATCATGCATGAATGCCAACACCTGCGATTGGTGCTGTTGTAGACGGTCGAGTAAGTTTTTGGCGGGCGATTGCTTCGGTCGTCCGCGCGATTTTGCACCATCAGGCGATGATAGGGGCGATGGATTGGCTGCGAGTCCTGCTGTTACGAGCCTCTGATAGCGCTCTTCAAACCATTGCACGAGGTCTGGGTTGAGGGTTGTTTCACCTTGGTCTTTGGCATCGTCTACTTGCTGTTTGAGGTCACGCAACAAGGTGCTCATCTCTTCTGCCCAAACCTGCTGGTAGCGTTCGCAAATAAATTCGAGTTCGCGCAGGTGATGAGCATTGCACCAGGCATGGTCACAGTCATACTGAGCATAGCTTTTCCAGCCATCATGCACACTGATGCCCTCATAGGTCGGCAACAAGGCCATCGCCTCCAGTGCCGCTTTGCCGCGCTTGGTATGAACAAAGTAGAAGGTAAAGCCATCGGTACTGGCAACATGCAGCCACCACAATCGTCCCTTAACTCGCATTCCGGTTTCGTCGCAATGGATCACGTCGGCGCTCGCCACTTGCTCAAAAATCCAATCTTCTACCGGCTCTAACTCGTCAAAACATCGTTCTCGACTCGTGTAAAGCGTGGCTTCTGACAACGCACAGCCAAACACATCGGCAAATAGTTCTTCGACACGGGCTGATGGCAACAACTGGTAATCCAGCAAGTACCCCATCAAACTTTTTAAGCTGGCTCCATATTGCACCACGCTATTCACCCCGACTGGAAATGCTCCTCGGTTGCGGCTTTGACATCCGGGACAACACTTCACTTCTGCTCGGTGTTCCGTCACGCTCAACCCAATCGGGGGGAGGTCTTGGACTTGGCGCACATCCCAGGCTTCAACGGCGACTTCACTGAGCGAACTCCCACAGGCTTCACAGGTTTCAACTGAGTGGAAAATCACTTCGTCTACCTCAGTTGACCACTCCAACGTTTGTCCGGGATGTCCTTTTTGTCCACCCCTGGAGCGCCCACTTTTGCCCCGTTGGCTTTTCGGTTTCGGCTTAAATCCATCCCCAGATGGCGGCTTACTACTATTGCGACTATTTTTTGCCAGTTGATTCTCTAGGCTTTCGACTCGCTGCTCTAGCGTCACGATCTGAGTCGTAAACTGCTCGACTAACGCCTCGACTAACGCAATCACGGCATCTTCACCCTGCCGATAGATTGCGCTGATTTCATCTCGACTGATAGTTAGTTTTGGCGCAGTCGGATCATTCAAGGGGCTTGCCTCGTCAGAACTGAGAATGATTTGAACCTGACTGTTACTTTTACGGGTTTCCGCAAATTCTTACACTCTTTTAAGCTGAGTAGTTACCAGCT
>NZ_MPPI01000037.1 GCF_001895925.1 Phormidesmis priestleyi ULC007
CCGCTTGCCGTTGAGGACTCGCACCCAGGGGTTGGGCTTTGCTCCATCCTCCGTCGGGTCGCCCAGATGCCGAAACTCGCCGCACTTCGGTAGCGTTGTTAAGTCAATGATCACTTTCAGCGGACTGTCAGAACGGGATAGATGCTGTGCCATCTGTTTCAGCACCGTTTGGCGAGTGGTTCGCAGCACCGACCGGGTAGACCACCCATAGATATTTAGAAATCGACTCAACGCACTGGCAGATTTTATCGGGCAATGTTGGGGCAAAGCATGACCGGACGCATCTAAAAACAGTCCGAGTAGCGCACTGAAGCTGGTTTTCTGATCGGAACTAGGCATCAATCCGAGTAGAGCGTACACTAATCCTTGGGCGTGTTCCAAGATGGTTTCCATAACCGTCCCATTGAAATGTTTCTACGCCCTTTCTTTCAGACTTTGAGCTTTTTGGCAACCCCTTGTTGAGACTGGTGCAAGATCTGAGTTACCGTTTTCTAACACCGCTATGATGAATTTGTTTCTTGAACAAGGGGCTGAGGATTTTGCTGATTTTTCGTGGTGATGCAGGTGGATGGTGCTTCTTATCATCGTTCTGGAGATTTGCTCATTCCTGAGAATATTCGCTTGATTTTTCAACCGCCTCGCAGTCCTGAACTTAATCCAACAGAACATATTTGGGAGGAGATCCGAGAGAAACATTTCTACAATCGAGCCTTTGAGACGCTAGATGCGGTCAGCAATACTCTTTGCAAAGGCTTAAAAGAGCTGATGGACTTACCTGAAAAAATCAGTTCGATGACCTACTTTCCACATCTCCAAATGACGACTTAGAACGCGAAACGGTATTAGACATCTATACAATTAATCATCGCTCCAGCAATACCTACCTCTAGTGCATGGCTCTTGCTCTAGACAGCGCTCAGATGCCCTGATCGCTTGTCGGCACCCCTTTCTTCACCAACCAATCTCGAATCGCCTCCTCCAAAGCCGCAGCTTGTGTAAGTTCCATTCGCGCACAAGCCACCTCAAAGGCAATCTTCAGGTCTTTGGGAAGTTTGCCCCGCACTTCTCTAGTTTCCGCCATATGACCCTATTGCTTAATTCGGGCTTCATTCTCACATGACGATTTAGAGAAAGTTCAATCTTCCTTAATGACATTTACGTCATAGCGCCTTTACGTCATAATGTAAGCAGATTTTTGTTCATCTGCTCCACTGCATATGCCGCTTAGTGATCTGCCGAAAGGCTTTCCAGCCACTGTTCCATCTCCCAAATTTCAAATTGGCGATTACATCTGCTGGCAGCCTCAACCGACCAAAGACTTTGGCATAGTTACTGGACTTCACTATGCCTCTGCTCAACCTCTGCATAGCTGGGCTTGGAAATACACCGTTTGGCTATCTCTGTCCAGCCCTTCCCAAAGATGGATTAAAAGCGATATGGCTTGGGAGTCGGATCTTGAGCTTGTTCCTATCACCTACGATCTCACCCCGGAACAGCCATGAGCTTGAGAAATCTGGGAGGACGAGAGCAAGCCTTGCTCAATCTCTATTGCAACTGTCAGTTTGGCATGTCTCCAGCCGATTTCTATGCCAAGTGGAATGTTACCCATGCTCAAATCGCGGCAATCTGCGGCTGCTCTGAATCCACTGTCGATCGCTGGTTCCAGCGCAGCAGAAGCAGTCAGCCTCCCGAAACCATTTATCTTAGACGGCTGGCCGAGATGGACTTTCTCTGGGAGAACTACGAGCCAATTCCAACCCCGATAAGGCAACAGCTTTGCAGGAGCGATCGCCGTCAACCTTCATAAAATTCCCGCACCGTGCGGGTATGAGTTTGCTCTCCTAATCAAAGCCTCCTTTAATGGGTTGAATAGTACAACTGCTCGAACCTCCAGCACCTTATGAGTAAACTTGCACTCCAGGAAAACTCAGCCGCGATCGGCAACCAGTTAAAGGCTGAAATTTTGATTCAAGGAACCAAACCCTTGCTCTGGAATCACCTACAGCCATCCGAATCATTCGGCAAACGTCAAGAGCGCGGTGGCACGGCGGGTAATGACCCAACCGAATGGCAGCGAAATGTTCTGTTCACCGAAGATCGGCAGCTTTATCTTCTGCCCACTCACATCTTTGGCTGCTTCCGCGATGCTGCTAAATACACGAAGCGAGGTAGAAGCAGCCTCATGAGCCAAATGGTTTCTACGTTGCAGGTACAAGACCGCCGCATCTACATCAACCGGTATCTGCCAGAAGAACCCATCAAAGCCAGCGAAGATATTGAGCAGGAAGTCTATATTTTCATGAGGGTTGTCAAAAATATTGCGACTCGCGGACACAATATCCGCTACCGGGTCGCTGCTGCTCCTGGGTGGTGCTGCTCCTTCACCTTGCTGTGGGATAAAACCATCATTTCTAGGCAGGAGATGGAAGCTGTGGCAATTGATGCAGGCAAGCTTGCCGGACTGGCTGACGGGCGATCGATTGGCTACGGCCGCTTCGAGGTTTTGAATTTCTCTATTCAGGCATAGCTACCTAAGAGATCAAAAAGCATTACCTCTTGACTCGGCATGCTTCGGCAAGGCTAGGCGTAGGTTCGGCATGGCACGGTGACACCTTACTTCAACTGAGATTAAAAGATGACTTGGACAAAACGCCAACATCCGGCACTATGGCACGAAACGTGCAAACAAATCTGGCAAAGAGACGAAGGGCGCTGCCAAGGACCACACTGCCAGCATCAGCCACTGAACTCTCTATCTCTGAAGAATGCTCACATTGACCACATTCTGGAAGTTTCAAAAGGTGGCTCAGATGCAAACTCTAATCTGCGAACGCTCTGTCGGCGCTGTCACTGCCTGCGATCCAGCATTGCCCACCAAGGCATGATTGGGGCTGCGCTTAGCGACGGTGTGATTCCTCCAAATTGGCGAACACTCGTCTGGGAAGGCTAGAAAACTCTGCGATTTCCCTACACTTGCACTACTCTCTCTTTAAACCTATGACTGACTCAACCTCCACCCATTATTTAATCGATCGCGAAGAACTCCTGAGAATCCGGCAGATCAAGCTTCTAACCAACGATCGAGACTACGTTTTCTTTGCCCTCCAGATCGACTATCCGGCTAAACTCAACCCCACTATAGAAGTCAGCGCTTTTTGCGAACGATGGGAACTGAGTGATGGAAATTTCTATAAAGCGCTGGGCGAACTCCGCCAAAAAGGGATTGTCGTCTCGATCGCCAACAGCCTAAATTTGCAATTTCAGTCTTCCTAAAATAGTTTAATTGTACTATATTAGTTCTCAAACTCTACATGCACAAATTTTCTGGACTGGAAGTGAGTCGAAAAACAATTCGAGCGCAGTTAGTAGCAACAGAATCCCGTCGCCAAGCCATCTAGCAATTGATGACATAACCCTTATGAGTTTCATCACCGTCCAATGCCGTCTTGTCGCCAGTGAAGAGATTCGTCAGCAGCTTTGGCACCTGATGGCAGATAAAAATACGCCTCTTGTGAACAAATTATTAAAGTCCGTCAGCCAGCACGATGACTTTGAAGTCTGGCAGCGCAATGGTACAGTGCCAGACAAATCAGTCCGAGAACTATGTAACCCGCTCAAGGTTCATCCTCAATTTGAAGAGCAGCCAGGGCGTTTTTACACCTCAGCTAGTTTGATAGTGACGTACACCTACCAATCCTGGTTGGAATTACAGCGAAAACGTCGCCGGAGCCTGGATGGGAGGCAACGCTGGCTCAATGTTGTCAAAAGTGATGCTGAGTTAGTTCAAATGAGTGGCTGTAACATTCATACAATTCAAAACAAAGCAAAAGAAATTTTGGCACAACTCAATGTACAGTCTCCTGGGGCACAGAATCAACCTAAACAGAAACGCAAGAAAAAACAGAATTCAAAAGCCAATGGCGATTTAATGAGCGCGCTGTTTCAAGCGTATGAGACAGTAGATGATGCCTTGAGCCGTTGTGCGATCGCCCACCTACTCAAAAATGATTGCCAGGTCTGTGAACAGGAGGAAGATCCAGAAGCCTTTGCTCAACGCATCCACGGCAAGCAGAGAAGAATCAAAGAACTCGAAGCGCAATTAGCCAGCCGATTACCCAAGGGACGTGACCTCACAGGCGAAGAGTTTTTGGAGGTGTTATCGACTGCGACTGCCAAGGTTCCAGACGATACCATTGAGCAGATGCTCTGGCAAGCAAAATTACTGGCAAAACCTGCAACTTTACTTTATCCAATTATCTTTGGAAGCCAAACTGACTTACGATGGTCAACTAATGAAAAAGGGCGGATCTGTGTTGCTTTTAAGGCAAGAGAGCAAACAAGAGGGGGAACCCTGGCAAGCAAACTACCTCACCTTACACTGCTCTTTAGATACTCGGCTCTTGAGGGCTGAAGGCGTGGAACAGAAACGGCAGGAAGGGATCAGCCGTTTGAAAAAACAGCTAGAAGAGGCTAAAGATCCAGAAGAACTCACTGAGCATCAGCAGGCATATCTCAAACGCCAGCAATCCACTCTGACTCGCTTACAATGCCTTCCTCAACGCCAAGGTAAACCTCGCTATCAGGGGCAACCGGATATCTTTGTAGGGGTCAGCATCGGACTTATTAATCCCGTAACCGTTGCGGTTGTTAACGTCAGAACGGGTCACGTTCTTGCATACCGCAGTGTCCGTCAACTTTTGGGTGACAACTATCGATTATTCAATCGTCATCGGCAACAGCAGCAGCAAAATGCTTTGAAGCGGCATAAGAATCAGACTAAGGGCTATACCCATCAACCTTCAGAATCTGAACTTGGGCAGTATGTCGATCGCCTGCTAGGAAAATCCATCATTGAATTAGCGCAGCAATTCCAAGCAAGCGGTATTGTCTTACCCCATACCCAGAATTTGCGAGAGCATCTGGCGGCTGAAATCAACGCAAGAGCTGAGCGGAAATCCGATTCTAAACAGGTACAAAACAAATATGCTAAGCAGGCTCGGATCAGCATCCATCGCTGGAGTTACGATCGCCTTCTGACTGCAATCCGCGCTCAGGCAGAAAAAGCTGACATGACGACTGAAACTGCAACTCAGCCCCGTCAGGGAACCCCTCAGCACAAGGCAAGAGATGTAGCGATCGCTGCCTATCATTTTCGACAGGTTTCCTCGAATTAAGCAATCAAAATAGTACGACCGAACCTAGACAAGTTAATATGTGAGACAACAGCGCCGCAGTTCATGCTCAAAAAGCCGCTGAGCTGTGAAAAATGAGGGGTCAGTTTGACCGTTGTAAGACGGTCGTGCTTTCCGCCCCTAAATAGTTGCCCGGTCACTGACTGCCATCCTGGCTATTATTCATTTTTGAACAATGGATGGGGATCGGAATAAGTTGCATTGAAAAGAGTCTCTCCTCCAATAGACCTTTTGCGTCGTAAGCTAAAAAATGGCTAAAAGCTTTACGGGTCAGGCATTTCAGCTATTAGTGCCAGAAAACGGCTACAAGTCTTTTGACATATAAGTTTCAGGGCAATTTCTTCGCTATCACGCAAAAGGTCTAATGTAACGCAGGTGCGCACCCAGCAGAAGTGACCCTAGCCTTCAGCGATGAAGGTACAGCTTAGTCTGTAGTAGAGTTGTTGCGAAATAAGCTTGAAAATGCCTAAAAGCCAGTCATGGCAGTCGTTTTAGGCAGTTCAGTGAAAAACCTCTAGAGGCTTACAGCGTAGAGGTTTCAGCGGCTTTGAGCGTTATTTAACAACAAGTCTTTGGCGGCTATTAATTGCCTCCGATCAAGGAGGAGTCCTCCAATTATTTTTGGCAAACCGAAGCGAGGACAAAATCCCTGGGAGGTTAGCCAAAACGTTCCGAATCCTTTTGAGATCTGACTTCTAGAACCTTTGTTGAAGACAACAGGCGATGGTTACTGCAAATGGAAGCTGCTTATTGCAAATGTCAACGCAGCTTTGGTAGTTTCCTTCTAGAAGGGCAGGCTGGGTAAAGGTTCCAGCTCTGGGAGTCGCAGTCAGTCTCCCAGAGAGGGGAGGGCTGAAGGTCTTACGTTCGCTATGACCCCGAAGAGGGCGAGAGTCGCAGTCAGTCTCCCAGAGAGGGGAGGGCTGAAAGCTGCCTATCCCCTTTGAGCAACACCCGCAGATATGGTCGCAATCAGTCTCCCAGAGAGGGGAGGGCTGAAAGCCGTACATCAAATAAAAAGCGAAAACGATCACAATTGCTCTTAGGAGGGCTGAAAGGAGCACACCCTTGGTAGATGGCGACACTAATGCGCGAAAAGCATTCTGTTGGCAACTTACGACATTAATGTGCGAAATAATGAGGTTGTGTAGCAGTTTGACCGAAAACGACACTAATGTGCGAACAGTGACATTTAATGTGCGAACGTACATTTAGATTTGAAAGCCCGTGATCAGGATTGAACTGATGACCTCACCCTTACCAAGGGTGTGCTCTACCACTGAGCCACACGGGCATAAAAATATATATAGATGAGAGAAAACTCTTACTTTTACCTTATCTATATATATCCTACCGTAGAATGGACCGGGTTGGATTTGAACCAACGTAGGCGTAGCCAGCGGATTTACAGTCCGCCCCCATTAACCACTCGGGCACCGATCCGATACCCCACGGATACAAATAGTAGCACATCATAGGGGACGATTTGCAATAGGTTAGCGGAGTTAATTTGAGAAAGTTTTTGAATCAGCAGCATCTACTTGCTGTCGCAGCGCTGGAATCAAGAACTGGGTGAGCGTATAAGCATCGACTCCTAATTCTGTCCGCTCTTGGGCTGCTAAAATTCCTGCTTGAGCGTGCCACCAAGCGCCGGACTGAATCAGATCGACGCTGATCGAGCTTGTCCTTAAATCTTCGCTGGTTTCTTTAGGGAGTTTTGCGATCGCTTGAGCCACTAGCCCACCCATCAGCCCCGTTAAGACATCACCACTGCCGCCCCGTGCCAAAGCTGGAGTGCTTTCTGGATTGATGCGCGTATTGCCTTGGGCATCTGCGATCGCGACTCTTGCCCCTTTGAGCAGGACGATCGCGCCTGTTTGCTGCGCTGCTCTCTGAACGGCTGTCACCCGACACTCTGTCACTGTTGAATCGGGAAACAGCCGCTTAAACTCCCCTAAATGAGGAGTCAGGATGGTGGGAGCCTGACGATTCTGCAATGTTGGGATGGTTCCTTGCTGTGCCAGGATGTTTAGACCGTCGGCATCGAGTACTAGAGGACATTGACTGGCGAGAATTTGCTCAACGATCGCAGTCGCGTCAGATGTTAAACCTGGTCCACAGGCGATCGCGTCGAACGAAGAGTCAAGACTAAAGGACGAAGGGAATGCTGTGATCGCGCCTTCTGGGGTTTCAGGACAATCGATGATCAGGGCTTCTGGGAGTTGAGCAGAGAGCGCGGGTTTGAGCGATTCGGGGGCGGCGATCGACAGCATTCCGACTCCACTTGCCCGTGCGCCAAGACCCGTTAACAGTGCGCCACCTGCATAGCGACGAGAGCCGCAAACCAACAGCAGATGACCCATTTTATACTTGTGAGTGGTGGGCGGTCGCGATAAGGGCAGCGTTGCGATCGCGGCTTGAGCAGTTCCGCGTTGAACCAAAGGCGAATCGCCGACCACTGCCAAAACGTCCGTTAAGGGCAAGTCAAGATCGATTAACTCAGCACTGCCCACGTGTTCTAGTGCCTCTTCTTGCAGAAGTCCCAGTTTCCATAACCCTAGACAAAGAGTTTGAGTCGCCCGAATTGCCACTCCCAAAACCTTCCCGGTGTCGGTATGTAAACCAGAAGGTAAATCAATGCTGAGAATGGGCTGATGCCAATGGTTAACCTGTTCAATCAGGGGGGCGATCGGGTCAGTCAGCGATCGTTCTAGCCCAAAACCAAATAAGCCATCAATTAGCAAATCGCAAGTTTGTAGAGACTCTATTTGTGGATGGCAAGGAATTTCTAAACTCGTTGCGTAGCGCAAATGACCTTCCGTGAGTTCTTTTAGCTTGGAGACTGGGCAGCAGAGCATCACCTCGTAGCCTTTAAAGTGCAACTCACGGGCAACGACTAGCGCATCACCGCCGTTGTGTCCGGGCCCGACTAAAATGCCGACGCGGCGAGGGTTGGGCAGTGGGTAGAGTGCGGCGATACGGTGCGCTAACTTTGAGGCAACTTTTTCCATCAGAGCGGCGATCGGCATCCCGGCAGCAAAAACGCGAGACTCGATCGATCGCATCTGCTCTGCCGTGACAATAATGCGCTGAATCTGCTCTAGTCGGTCTTGTGGAGAGATCACGAGAGAAGTCTTTTGTAAGATCTCTTTTAGGCTAACAGGGAAGTAGAGCGTAGGTTCGTCTAACCAAAACGACCGCTAACATAAGCCTGCGTCGCTTGCTCTTTAGGGCTTTGAAAAATCACTTCTGTGCGATCGTATTCAACGATGTAGCCCGTTCTCTGACCTTTTGCGTTAGCTTCTACGTTAAAGAAAGCCGTGCGATCGGAGGCGCGAGACGCTTGCTGCATGTTGTGCGTCACAATCAGAATCGTGTATTTCTCTTTGAGTTCTTGCAGTAGGTCTTCAACTTTTAGGGTCGAGATTGGGTCAAGCGCCGAGCAAGGTTCGTCCATTAAGATCACATCAGGCTGAACGGCGATCGCTCGTGCGATACACAAACGCTGTTGCTGTCCACCCGATAGGTCAGTCCCCATCGCTTTGAGTTTGTCTTTGATATCATCCCAAAGCGCTGCTTGCTTGAGAGAGCGCTCAACCAACTCATCCATATCGCCTTTATAGCCCAGCAGGCGTGGGCCAAACGCAACATTGTCGTAGATAGATTTGGGAAACGGATTTGGCTTTTGAAACACCATGCCAATCTGTCTCCGCACTTCGACGGGATCGATCTCTGGTGCGTAAAGATCTTGGTCGTGATAGAAGAGCTTGCCATCAAGGTGAAAGGACTTAATCAGGTCATTTAAGCGATTAAAGCAGCGCAGCACCGTGCTCTTACCGCAGCCTGACGGGCCAATAAATGCGGTGATCTTGTTTTTAGGAATCTCGATCGAGATATCTCTAACCGCCAAAAAATCGCCGTAATAGATGTTGAGGTTCTCAGTGCGAAACACCGTCTCGGTTTTGCGAGCGCTTTGAAGTTCGGAAGCCATAAAGTGAGGTTGGGTAGTGGTAAATAGGGTTGACGTAGACTTGAGGATTCGGACTGATCAAGTCGATCAATAGCTGGGTAGAAGTGCCTCAAAAACTACCGCTTTCTAACAATCCAGCGCGAAAGAATGCTTGTCACGAGAACCAATGCCACTAACACGAGAGAACCTACCCATGCTAGCTCTTGCTGGCTTTTATAAGGGGCAGTGGCGAAGTCAAACACCAATCGAGCCATAGTAGCGGTAGGCTCCCAGACCGATCGTACCCAATAGCGACTGGTAGATGCCGTAAACAAAATGGGTGCGGTTTCTCCGGCTGCACGAGCGAGTGCCAGCATCACCCCTGTAATGATTGCCGGAATTGCCGCCGGAAGCACAATCTGCACAGTAGTCTGAAAGCGGGTTGCTCCTAGCCCGATCGCCGCTTGTCTAAAATCTCTGGGCACTGACTCTAACGATTCGGTTGCGGTTCTAACGATCGTCGGCAGCATTAACACCGCCAGCGCAAACCCGCCTGCCACCGCAGAAAAGGTTCCTGTTGCCAGCACCACAAATGCATAAGCAAACGCGCCAATCACGATCGAAGGCACCCCGCTCAACACGTTGGTCAAAAAATTAATCGTCTCTGCCAGTTTTGTATCGCGATAAAACTCTGCCAAAAAAATCGCCGCCAGCACCCCAAATGGAATGCTTAATAGTGAAGCGATCCCCACCGTTAGGAAGGTTCCGACTAGGGCGTTTCCAAAGCCGCCCCCAGTCAAACCCGGTGCGGGAGGAAGTTGAGTAAAGACACTGAGCCTGAAACTAGATGCCCCGTTAATCAAGACGTAGGAAAGCACTGCAACGAGCGGAATCAGCGCCAGAGCCGCACACACGAAGGTGATCACCGTCATCACCGAAGAAAATAAAGTGCGAGGCGACATCGACGATCGCTTCATGTTGAGTGCCGTCGCAAATTCTGGGCTTGCCATCTTAAATAATTCCTATCGAATCGCTAAATCAATAAAGGTGCCAGGTTTCAAACGTCAAGTAGATACTCGATTCTGATCCCTGACCCCTGAAACCTAGAGTTTGAGGCTAAAGCGACGCACAATAATTTCTGCTAATACGTTGACGACTAGAGTCAGCCCAAACAAAATCAATGCTGCATACATCAGAGAAGAGACTTGCAGCCCTCCGGCTTCAGCAAACTGGTTTGCTAACAGCGAAGACACGGTGGAACCCTGAGACAAAATCGAGGGACTAATGGAATTGGAATTACCAATCACCATTGTCACCGCCATAGTTTCGCCCATCGCTCGACCCAAAGCCAACATGATGCCGCCCACAATACCAGAAAATGCTGCCGGAAGAATAACCTGGAAAATGGTTTCCCAGCGTGTTGCCCCTAACCCATATGCCGCCTGACGAATTTCTGCGGGCACTGCAACTAGAGAATCTCGCGAAATCGCCGCAATGATCGGCAAGATCATGATCGACAGAATGATTCCTGCTACATAAATGCCCGGGCCCGAAGGAGCAGTGCTAAAGAGAGGAATCCAGCCAAAGTTGGTGTTGAGCCAAATGCCAAATGGCTTGAGTAGAGGAATCAAAACAAAGATGCCCCACAGTCCATAAACCACACTGGGGATCGCCGCCAGCAACTCGATCAAGAATACGACGGGCTGTTTAATTCGAGGTGGCAGATAGTCTTCGCTGAGAAATAGGGCAACCCCAATGCCGATCGGAACCGCAATCAGCAAGGCTATAAATGAAGTGACTAGGGTTCCATAGATTTGGGTCAGTGCCCCAAATACTTCATCGTTAACGCTCCAGCGACTGGTCGTTAAAAAGCTCAGACCAAATTTTTGAATCGCCGGGAGCGCATCGGTGCCAACTCGAAAGGCGATCGCCAACAAGACAAACCCGACCCCGATCGCAAACGCCCCAGTTAGCCAAACAAAGGCTTTATCTAAAACGCGCGATGACTGCGATCGCTCCGTCGGCATTGCAGTCTGAGAAGGTGACGTAGCCATAAGATCTACTGAAGGGTGAGCAGAATAAAGGTGAGGAGCAAACCAACTGTGTGAGGAGGTCGCCGACTATTTAGCGGACACCTTGATTGTATCTAACGTCGCCGAAACTTTGGTTGCTAACTCGTCAGGCAGAGGAATATAGCCCAACTCGGTTGCATATTGCTTGCCATCTTTGACAGACCAGCGCAAGAATTCTGCCATTTCTTTGGCTTTTGCAGCGTCTTTGGGTTGCTCATAAAGCAGCATCCAAGTCAAGCTGACGATCGGATAAGCCTCTTTGCCTGCCGGATCAGGAACCTGTAGCGCAAAGTCAGCCGGAACCGTTTCTCCTTCAAGGGCCTTTGCCGCTGCTTCTGGCGTGGGAGCAATAAATGCACCTGCTTTGTTTTGCAGCGTGGCAGTTTTAAGCTGAGTCTGTTTAGCGAAAGAAAACTCGGTGTAGCCGATCGCGCCTTTGGTCTGCTGAATACTTGCGGCTACCCCTT
Organism: Phormidesmis priestleyi ULC007; assembly: GCF_001895925.1. GTDB lineage: Bacteria > Cyanobacteriota > Cyanobacteriia > Leptolyngbyales > Leptolyngbyaceae > Phormidesmis_A > Phormidesmis_A priestleyi_A. The sequence continues at coordinate 11,681 of NZ_MPPI01000037.1, forward strand.
CATTGCCTTTTGCCCCGGTTCCGGCAGCAGGCCACTCAACGGTTTTGCCTGATCCTGCTTTCCAATTTGGGCAAGCTTTGACGAGATGTTTTGTAAAAATGTCGGTGGTGCCGCTGCCATCAGAGCGGTGAACGAAGGTAATCGCGTCACCCGGTAGCGTCACCCCAGCGTTGTCTTTGGCAATTTTGGGATCGTTCCAAGTCTTGATCGAGCCGTCGGCAATTCCGCAGAAGGCTTCACGAGACAGCTTTAAGTTGTCAACTCCGTCGAGGTTGTAGGCGAATACCACAAATAAGCCTGTCGTAGGAACTTGGATGGCGCTACCCCGATCGGCAGGCAATTTGCTGCGCTCATCTGGCTTCAACACTGCATCGGTCGCACCAAAGTCAACGGTTTGATCTAAAAATCGCTTAACTCCGGCACCACTGCCTACCGAGTCATAGCTGATTTGAACGGTTGGCTTTAGCTTGTTATATTCCTGAAACCAGCGTTGATAAACAGGGTTAGGAGCTGTCGCTCCCGCCCCGCTAATTGAAAGGGTGGCACCTCCGCCAGCAGCAGGGCTGGCGCTTTCAGCAGGAGCGTTAGCTCCAGGAGGGGCGGTTGGCGTTTGCGGGCTGCAAGCAGCTAACCCCAGGGCAAGGGCGGTCAAGCAGGGAACTTGCTTTGCAAACGCAGGAATTAAGAATCCCCAACGGGTTGCACTTAAGGAAAAGGCCATAAATTATGAACGGTCTAGTAAATAACCCTACCAGGTTACACCGCGAGAGTTAAAGACTCGTTAAGACGAGCAAGAATGTATTTTTGACTGCTGAAAATATTGGTAGAAGTCCGTTTTTATATTCTTAAAATCTTCTATTGTTGGCTTTTGCCCGATTTAAGTAATTATTGATACCTTCAGATCCGTACTTCGCTCAAAACTTATTGAAGTCAGAAGCCTTTAACTTGAGAAGCCATCTTCATAAAATTTGTAGAACTTCATAACTCCTGCTTCGGGCTTCTAACCGAGTTGAATCGAGAGAAACAATTTGCGATCGATTCATTGCAGTTTAGATAAGGGTTAACAACATTGCTAATAAGAATTCGTGTTTTTATAGCTAGACGAAATGCAACGCTTATGCTTCTCTTTCAGAAAAGATTCCGTTATAATAATTCACGAACAAGAGTTCGGCTACAGTTGCTAAGGACAACTAGCATTCTGCTGCATCCAAAGCACTTACCGAGTTCGCCCTCGCATTTGGTTTGGAGAAAACTGTGACTATTTACGTTGGAAATCTGGCATTTCAGGCGACAGAAGACGATTTAAAGGAAGTTTTTGGTGAATATGGCGCAGTCAGCCGAGTCAGCCTTCCCACCGATCGAGAGACGGGCAGAAAGCGGGGCTTTGCGTTTGTGGAGATGGAAGACGAAGCCAAAGAAGATGGGGCGATCGCAGAACTGGATGGGGCAGAGTGGCTCGGTCGGGAGTTAAAAGTCAACAAGGCAAAACCGCGAGAGTCTCGTAGCGGAGATGGCGCTCCTAGCAAAACCTTTACCAAAGCTCGTTATTAGGTTGAATTTAACAAAGATAGGGACACGGCACGCCATGTCCCTACGCAAATGGTTAACCTCGCTGGCTGAGAAACTGTCCTGCCATGCCCATTACGTCTCCTAGATCGACCGATCCATCGTGGTTGGAATCTAGAAATGTATTGAGAACTGGGTTGCCTGCCTGAGCGTCTTGAGGGTTAGAACCACTCTGCAAAAGATTGAGCACGATCGGAACTAAAACGGGCAACATTGCCTGAATGGTGCCTGCATTTAGCCCGGTCTGCTGAGAAATATCGCTGGCAACTTGCTGCTGTTGACCTTGAGAAAATACGGCTTGAACCGCATCAGGATTGTTTCCTAACCCGCCATATTGGTTGACTAGCGATTGCACCTGGTCGCCACCCATTGCAGATTGCTTATCTTGCAAGGACGATCGCACATGATTCCCCAACGCTGACAAAATCGTTTGAGTGGTTCCTGAATCTACTCCGTGGCTGTTGCCCAATTGCTGTGCCATGCCAAAAATCCCCCCTAACTGATCAGGGTTGGCTTGCTGCTGGGGGTTTCCGACCGCGCTGATAATTTGATCAAAAAGGCTCATAAGACTCCTTGCTTTAACAAGTTTGAAAAATCTCCGCAATCTGAACTTTTGCGTTTCAGCACTAATATTCAGTTAGCCTCTAGAGGATAGAAAATTCATAATTCAAAGTCAATCGTTGAAATCTGAGGTTTCGTTTAAGCTCAATTAATCTCATGCTTCAGAGACGCTTTGCAGGGGATGGATAAAGCAGAATAGAAACAAGCACTCTGCTCGCCGATCGCCCATCTGATTAAAACCTGGTTATCTCCATGCCGCTGCCCCGACTTTTGACGCTGATCTTTGGCCTCACGCTCATTTTGGGGCTAATGATCTGGCTGATCGATTCGCTCTCTCGACTGTCTTGGCAACTGGCTTACTATCCATTGCTAGGGCCGATTCTGATCTTCTTGATCATTGCCCTGCTAGGCGTACTGATTGGGGCGTTTATCTACTATTTCTTTCTATTGCCTCGCAAACAACAGCGCAAACGCTCTCGCCGCAGCGCTCCTAAAGTTTCACCCATCAAAGCAGAAGCCGCCGAAGAAAATCTCAAAGCCGTGCGGCAGCAGTTGAAGCAGATTCAAGATGAAGTGACGCGGCGAGAAATGTTGAGCCGATCGCGGGAAATCGAGCAAAATCTCGCCCGTGGTGAACTGATGGTTGTCGTCTTTGGGACGGGATCATCGGGCAAAACATCGCTGGTGAATGCACTGATGGGGCGAATGGTCGGAAAAGTAGGCGCACCCATGGGCACCACCGAAGTTGGAGAAACCTATCGGCTGAAATTGAAGGGAGTTGATCGAGAAATCCTGATCACCGATACCCCAGGGATTCTAGAAGCAGGAGTCGCCGGAACCGAACGAGAAAAGCTTGCTCGCCGACTTGCCACCGAAGCAGACTTGCTGCTGTTTGTGCTAGACAACGATTTGCGGCAGTCAGAATTTGACCCGATGAAAATGTTGGCAGAGATTGGCAAACGCTCGATCGTGCTTGTCAACAAAGCCGATCTCTACACAGAAGCCGATTTAGAAACAATTTTGGCTCGGCTGCGAGAACGGGTGCGCGGGGTTGTCTCAACCAATGACGTGATCTCGATCACGGCTAATCCCCAATCAGTAAAACTAGACACCGGAGAAACCATTCAACCCGAATCGGATATCATGCCGTTAATTCGGCGGATGGCAGCGATTTTGAGAGCAGAAGGCGAAGACCTGCTGGCAGACAACATTTTGCTGCAATCGCAACGGCTTGGCGAAGAGGCACGCCGATTAATTGATGGTCAGCGTCGCAGACAGGCAGAAAAGATCGTCGAGCGGTTTCAGTGGATCGGGGCTGGTGTGATCGCAGTGACTCCGCTTCCGGTCGTGGATTTGTTAGCAACGGCTGCTGTCAATGCCCAAATGGTAGTCGAGATTGGCAGAGTCTATGGCTGTGAAATTAACATGGAGCGAGGGCGAGAACTGGCTCTATCGTTAGCTAAAACTTTGGTTAGTTTGGGAGTGGTCAAGGGCGCGATCGAGCTTCTCAGCACTGCCCTTCAACTGAGTGTTGGCGGGTTTCTATTCGGGCGCGCCATTCAAGGCATCAGTGCGGCTTACCTGACTCGCATCGCAGGCAAAAGCTTTATCGAATACTTCCGGCATGACCAAGATTGGGGCGATGGTGGCATTACCGAAGTAGTTCAGCGTCAGTTTCAACTCAACCGACGAGACGAATTTATCAAATCGTTTGTGCAAGATGCGATCACCAAAGTCATCAAACCCTTGCAGCTCGAAGCCAAAATCGAAGATGACGACGAACCTGGTGCTTTAGTGCAAAGACCAGAACCCTTGGAGATGGAACCCCTCGAAGACACGATCGACGATTGGCGTTAATTCAATAATCGGCGCGGGGATCATCTCACCTCGCATATCCAAAAACTGCACGAGAATCAGATAGCCAATGCCTAAAATTAGGGCGATCGCCCCCGTCAAATAAGCCACAACTTTTGAACGATCCATAAATTACTGAATGACTAGAGTTCTCTTTTAAACTAAGTCTAAGCAAGATTTGCCAAACAAAGAATCTCTGACCTCAAAATCAGCCGAATCGAGAATTCGATAAAGTGGTTTAATATCTACACCTTTGCCGAGACGAAATGGATGCTTCTGTAGATTTACCGAGTCAACCTGCTGAGAACGATCGCCCGATCGTCCTCCAAACTCACGACCTGAGTAAACGCTACCGCACCGGATTCTGGTTAAATCAGACGGTGGCATCGCTCAAAGACGTGAGCTTGACGGTTTACCAAGGCGAGACTTTTGGGCTATTGGGACAAAACGGCGCAGGCAAAACCACGCTGCTCAAAACGCTTTTAGGCATCGTGCGCCAAACTTCAGGGCGGGCAACCCTGCTAGGTAAACCGTTGGGCGATCGCGTCGTCAAACAACGAGTCGGCTATCTGCCAGAAAATCCCTATTTTTATGACTATCTGACAGGCTGGGAAATGCTGAAATTTGCGGCGGGGCTGTTTCAAGTGCCGCAATCGATTCAGCGCAAACGCATTCCCCAACTGCTCGATCTGGTGGGGTTAGCGCAATCAACCGCCCGCAAAAAACAACTGCGGCAATACTCCAAGGGAATGCTGCAACGGATTGGTATGGCACAGGCGCTAATCAACGATCCAGAATTAGTCTTTTTAGATGAGCCGATGTCAGGCTTAGATCCGCTCGGACGTTATCAACTGCGAGAAATTATTCTGTCGCTTAAGTCTCAAGGCAAGACGATTTTCTTCAACAGTCACGTTTTATCGGATGTTGAGAAGATCTGCGATCGCGTTGCCATTCTCGCTCAAGGAGAACTGATTTCTATCGGCTCTCTACAAGATCTGTTGGGCATCGCAGACACCTATCAGGTTAAAGTCAAAGGCGGCAACCCCGACGTTTTAAAGCAGCGAGTGGTTGATTTAGAATTTCAAGAAGGCTATTGGGTAGGACATCTCAAGGGCGACCCCCAAGATTTTATTGCCAGCCTGCGTTTAATGAGAGCGCAATTGATTTCGATTCATCTAGCCCGCCCGTCGCTAGAAGAATTTTTTGTGCAGCAGTTGCACGATCGGGGCATTCACTCCAGCAGTTAACAATGGTTCGGACAGAATTAGACGACGGTAGCACCGTTGCACACATTACAAGGGAATGCCGAGAAGTTTGGCGATCGCAGGTAACAACTTTCCGCAGGCTTCGACTAAAGTTGCGGTGCTGGGAAGTGCTTTGATCGTGGCATCAACTATGGTAAAGGAACTCCGGCTGCTTTGAGCGCCAGTGTGAGAACCATCTTTGCAGCTTCACTCACCGTTGTCTCACTGGCTTTGTTTGCCATTGCTTTGCCCCAAAGCGTCAATTTTTCCTTTAGAGCAGGATTTTCCCCTGCTTCTTTTGCCAAATCAGTTGCAACCTGTTGCTGAGAGTCATCGACGGTTACACCCCGATTTTGAAGATGCTGGAGTAAGTCTTGAATCTGCTGAGCCGCTTGAGTCAGGTCTTGACTCATGTTGATGTACTGAACATTGCTCTGTTGACTGCCAGCTTGAGCAGTATCAACGAAGTTACCAATACTGGAACCCCGGAAGTCATATTTGGGTGGTTGATTCTCAGCCATCGTTTCAACAATCCTCTCGATATTGGTATTACTTTGAAGCAGACTTTGACGCAAGAAGCCTACCTCATCTCGATATTCCGAAACCCGTTCCTCTAGCTGTCGAATTTGCCCTTCATAGAGTTGCTTCGCCTGACGCTCGATCACTGCTTTGTCTGCTTCTGGTGGAACTTCCAAGCGAATTACAACAAAGGCTCCGCCGCTTTTCTTTTCGATCGCCTGAATAGAGATGTTTTCGTCGCCGTACTGCGATCGTAATTCTTGAAAGGATTGGAAGAACGCTTGCCAGTCGATGCCATCGCGAAAAATCAAATCAACCGTGTCTAAGGCTTTCTGGAATAGTGTTGTAAATTCTCCGGGTGCAAACTCGCTGCTGCTCGGTCGGCGCTCTCGTTGATTTTCAAGTAAGTAAACAAACTTGGCATCAACAGATTGAAGGTTCGTGGTGCTGTTAATATTCCAGGCTTCGATACACGCACCTGTGAGGTATGCACCCATGAAATTAGCGCCAATGGCTTGAGCTTCGGTAAGATCGGTGTGTTGCAGATCGGCACAGATTAGAGTGGCATTACTGAGATCAGCATATTTGAGGATTGCGCCATTGAGTTCCGCATCGGTTAAGTCCGCACCTCGAAGATTAGCGCTTTCAAAGTTTTGATTGATGCCTTTGCCTGTGACCAAGAGTTCTCGAACGTTGCGACTTGCCAGAATGGAGTCTCCAACCTGAGCGCGGTTCAATTTCTTGGCATCCTTCCAGCAAACCTGAGTCAAAATTGTTTTCTGCTCGCGGCTATTCGCAAAACTAGTATTTTTGAGCAGTGCGCCTGAGAACGTCGCGCCTGTTAAATCAGCTCCCTGGAAGTTGGTTCCTCCTAAAGCGCTAAGAACAATGCTAAAGCGTCGAGCCAATGCAAACTTTTCATCTTCTTTAGATACTCGCCAAGCAACATAGAAGCTCAGAAGCACCGTCAAGACTGCGACTGCGACCGAGACTACAAATGCGCTTGAAACTGCAAATGCGAATGCAAATATAACTGCGACTGCGACTGCGACTGAGACTGCAACTGCAACTGCGACTGTGCCTGCGAGTGCGACTGCGAATGCGACTATGCCTGATACTGCGACTGCTACTGCGCCTGATACTGCGAATCCGCCTGCACCTGCAACTGCGAGTGAGACTGAGAATGCGGCTGCGGCTACAACGCAGATCAAGATCGTTCCAAATGCTTTAGTCGTTAAACCTTGATGAGCGATTGCGAAGTAAACAGCTATCAACATGAAGAGAAGGGATAATCCTGGGAAAATCGTATATTGATTCCTACTTTCTGGTGTGAGAAAGTAGCCAACGATCCCAGCAGTATAGAAGATTGAAATAAAGTTCAAGATTACTGAAAGCACGAAAGCAATGACGGCTTGGAGAATCACCCAACGCTTTTGCAGTCCTGCCTTTGCCCCAGTAAAGTTTGCGTCTCTCAAAATCGCATTGGTAAACTTTGCCCCTCGAATGTCCGCATCCGAAAAATCTGCGCCAGTCAAATCTTGACCTTTGAAATGCTGACCAGAAAAATCTTTCATATCGGAGCAACGTCAATCGATTTCTCTACAGAAATAACATAGAGATCTCTCAGTTGCTTAAGTGTCGCAGAAATTACTTTTGTTTTATTGAATACCAGCAACTAAAACAAGATCTTTTGAACACCGTGGCAACTTGCACATCGAACTGTCAGAAGCTAACCGCGATATATTGATTTCATCGATTCTTTGATAATCTTCGCCAATTTCTAGGAGAACTCGATGAGTTCCTCGATCGTTACCGAAATCGTACAGCAAGTCCACGATCTCCCCGATCCTCTCCAACAGCAAGTTCTCGCTTTCGTCCTGACGCTTCGACAACAGCACCTTGAAAAAGACCCTGATGCCTGGGACATTCTCGAATCACTGACAGGCACGATCGAAGCCCCAGCCGACTGGTCTACCGAACACGACCATTATTTATACGGTACGCTCAAACGTCCAGCTACAGAATCATGAACCGCGATCGCTTGTTTCTAGATACCGCCTTTATTCAAGCCCTCCTCAACCCTCGCGATAACTACCACAACTCAGCAAAAGCACTATTTCCACGAGTTCGCAGCGCCGACGAGATTTGGATTACAGAAGCAATCTTTGCTGAAGTTGGCAATGCGCTCAGTGCATCGAATCGGGATGGAGCTATCAAGTTCATCCAACAGTGCTATCAAACCGATAACATTAGCGTCATCAACATCGACACAGTACTCTTTAGACAAGCCTAGATCTTTACAACTCCCGCCCCGATAAAACTTGGGTCTTACGGACTGCATCTCGTTTGTAGTCATGACGATAAATGGCTTAACAGACGCTGTAACCGCCGATCGGCACTTTGTCCAAGCAGGCTTTCGCGCCTTAATGCTAGAGCATCCTTCGCCATAAATCCATTCCCAAAGCTAACTTGTTCTCATTCACGAAACAAATTTTGTCCGAAGTATTGAGTTAATGTGAGACCTTATAAAAAAATAGAATGATGGAATCAAGAACCATATTGGAGGGTTTATGCCGCTCACTGCTCACGATCTAGAAATCTTCCAGCAGCAGTTTTCCGATTATCAGATGGAATTAGTAGATGGAGAGATCGTTGTTATGAGTCCGTCTGGATTAGAGCCTGATGAGATAGCGGTTGAGATTTCCCGTCAACTAGCTAACTGGGTCAGACCCCGAAAGCTTGGGCGTGTCTCAGGCTCCAGTGCTGGTTTTAGACTTCCCAATGCCAATGAAGATGTTCGCGCTCCTGACTGCTCTTTCGTCAAAGCAGAGCGACTGAAACGAACAACAAAGGACTTTGCGCGACTGGTGCCCGATCTTGGCTTTGAAGTGGTATCAAAATCAGACTCCCTGGCAAAGCAGCGTCAGAAGGTCAAGTTCTACCTTTCGCTAGGCATGGTTGCTGGAGTGGTGGTTGACCCCAGAACGAGGATTGTTGAACTGTTTCGCCCAGGGGAAGACAATCCCACTGTTTTGAGAGATGGGGATGTTTTGACGGTTCCAGAACTCCTTCCAGGTTGGGAGATGGAGATTGCAAGTATTTGGGCACCAGAGTTTGATTAGCCGTCAATTCTGCTGTTTGACCGCTCCTATTCTTCCCTAAAGTGGCAAATTTTCCTGGAGAATCTTGATGAAAAATTCAACGCCCGTCCTGTCCGCTTCGGGATTAATCAAAAGCTTTGGTGGCGTAACGGCGGTTAATAATGCCTCGATCGAGGTCGCGGCTGGCAGTGTCACTGGGCTAATCGGACCCAACGGCGCAGGCAAAACGACGCTGTTTAATTTACTGTCTAACTTTACTCATCCTGACCAGGGGCAAGTTTTATTCGACGGGGAGCCGATTCAAAACTTGCAGTCCCACGAAATCGCCCAACGGGGCATGGTTCGCACTTTTCAAGTCGCTCGTGTGCTGTCGCGACTGTCAGTGTTAGAGAACTTATTGTTAGCGGCTCAACACCAAACGGGAGAAAAGTTTTGGAACACTTGGCTTTTAGGAAAACAGATTGCTAAAGAAGAACGAGAAGCCCGCGATCGCGCCATGGAAATCCTAGAATCAGTCGGACTGGCAGAAAAAGCCCACGACTACGCGGGTGGACTTTCAGGCGGGCAACGCAAACTGCTCGAAATTGCCCGATCGCTGATGACTCGACCTAAACTTGTGCTGCTCGACGAGCCTGCGGCAGGAGTCAACCCCACCCTGATCAATCAAATTTGCGAATACATCCACTACTGGAACCGTCAGGGACTGTCTTTTTTGATCATCGAACACAACATGGACGTGATTATGTCGCTGTGCGATCGCGTCTGGGTGCTTGCCGAGGGCAGCAATCTCGCGGTCGGTTCTCCTAGCGAAATTCAAACCAATGCTCAAGTCTTAGAAGCGTATTTGGGGCAATGATCCCCGATGTTCTTCATCCCAAGGCGGCTGAGAGAAATGAGTTAGGAACGGTATGATTGAAAAGAAGTTAACTTATGTAACGTTCCTTGACTGCCACCTTTAAACCCACCGATAGCGTGATTCTGCCAGCTAGCTGGAACTTCCTCAGCCCTGTTTGGCAAGGCAACGATCGTGACGTTCAGCAAGGCTTACCCCATAGCCAGTTAGCCCCAACCTGGCAACTGTTGCTTCTAGGCGATGGTTCTCCGACTCGCCACCTGCAACTGCTCACAGGTGAACCCACTGAAGTAGACGTGATTGACATGTCTGCGATCGGGTTTGATCACGACAATGCCCCTGACGCGATCGAGATGGTGCCAGGCCCACGATTGCGGCGACAAGTCTGGTTAAGAACTGCCTCCGGTCAGCGATTAGCTTATGCAACCTCCTGGTGGGAGCAGAGCCATGTGGACGAATATTTGCAGAACCGATCGCTCCCCATTTGGGCGAGTCTGGCGCGTCTGCGAACTGAGCTATATCGAGACGTGAAAGGCATTTGTTATGGTGATTCCAGCGTTTTAGAAGCCGCCTTTGAGCAATCGGGGCCCTTTTGGGGAAGACACTATCTCTTCTGGCATCACGGGCAACCTCTAACCGTGATTTACGAAGTGTTTTCACCCTACTTACAAAAATATCTTGGTGAAATGCAGCTTCACGATTAAGCATCCCGAACAGTTCTGGGATAGCGAGGACGGCAAGGCGTTCCCCAGCAAACTTGTTGTTCTGGCAATGACGAGAAGACGCTGCTTCTTGCTCCTACTAAAGCGTTTGCTCCAATCTGAACGCCTGCACCGATGAAGCAATCGGTCGCGACCCAAACTCCATTGCCGATCGCAATAGGCGCAGTCAACAGCCCAAACTTAGGATCTTGAGCATCGTGACTTCCGGTACACAAGTAGCTCTTTTGAGAAATCACGCAGTGTTCGCCAATCTGAATCGACTCCAAGCTATAGAAAACCACATCATCACCAATCCAGCTATAGTCGCCAATTTCCACCTTCCAGGGATAGGTAAATCGGGCCGTCGGACGAATCAACACCGCTTCGCCAATTTTTGCCCCAAACAACCTCAACAACTGGCACCGCACCGAGTTAAACGGGTGAGGCGTTAACGGAAACGCAACTCCTTGCACGAGCCACCACAGCATCACATACCAACCAGGGCGACCACGATCGAACCCAGTTTGATGATATTGACGCAAATCAATCAGTGGTTTTGCATTCAAAACCGGGGGCAGCTTTGCCGATTCTTGATTCATGATTCGGGGTTGGCGATGGCTTGAGAAGTCGCAATGGGAGCCTCGTTTTTGTTCGTATTCAAAGTGCCACCACATTGACGCAGTTCGTAGAGCTTTACGCCAATTTGGTATTCATATTGACTCAGTAACCGTCCGTAAATGTAGCCTGCTTTTCCGTCTAAAAAGCCTAGACGAATGATGTAGAAAAGCACGAATCGCAAAAGCGGCTTAAAGGGAAGTCTGACCCAAATGTTTTTTAAGAACCGTTTGCGCTGCACAGCATTGCCAAAAAAATTGGCTCCGATCGTGCCCTGCTGATCCTTCCCGTTTAGTCGGTTTAAATAAACCTGAGCTTCCCAATTAGAGTAGCGATTGTGTCGTTCTAGCCAGTGATAGAGATCTTTAAAGTCTATGTGCAGCATATCTTGCTTGAGATATCCGACTTTTCCGGGCAAGATGACGTGTTCGTGAACTTCGTTATCGCCAGTGTTGCGGATCTCCTCGGTTTTCAGGTTTTCATAACGCCCTTTGGAGTGTTGAAACAACCGCAGATTCCAGTCGGGATATTTGCCGCCGTGACGAATCCACTGACCGAGAAAAAAGACTTTGCGGTTGAGATAATAGCCATCACACTCTGACTGCTGAATTGCCGTCTCGATTTCATCCCACAATTCTGGTGGAATGCGTTCATCACAATCGACAATCAGCACCCATTCATTGCGAAACGGCAGATTTTCTAGCGACCAATTTTTCTTTTTAGGCCAACGACCATTGAATTGAAACTGCACCACTTTGGCACCGTGGTTTTGAGCAATCTCGATCGAGCGATCGCTACTCTGAGAGTCAACCATAAACACTTCATCGGCTCTGGCAACGCTCTCAAGACACGCTGGGAGGTTTGCTTCTTCGTTTCGAGCTGGGATCAGGACAGAAACCGGAATTTTGGGGAGCTTAGAGTTCATGGTTCAAAAAATTAGGCGTGAACGCAACTCAGAGTCTAGCTAATATCGCTCTACCCTTAAGTCGAATCGATGTCCTCTAGTGTTCCCATCTCAGAACTAGCGCATCTACCTGCTGACCAATTCTAAAGTTGCAGGCTGTCTCAATTTTGGCTCGATCGGACAAGGACTGATGGATAATGAGTTTTCTAGCCCCTCATCCTTTCCTCTTTATGCTGCCTTGGTATATCAATAATGAACTCCTTTTAATCCTGGCTTATTTGCTGGGTTCATTTCCGACGGGCTATCTGGCAGGACGGTTGCTCAAAGGCATTGATATTCGTGAAGTCGGGTCAGGTTCGACAGGCGCAACCAATGTTTTGCGAACCTTAGGGAAAGTGCCTGCGATCGTCGTCTTATTGATCGATGTTTTAAAGGGAGCGTTAGCGATCGCAGCAGTAAACTTCGCATTTACCCAGCTACCCGGATGGCTTTATTACACCAAGGTCGTAGATGTTAATCTCGCCAACTGGCAGCCCTGGATGATCGTTTTAGCGGGGCTGCTTGCCTTATTGGGGCACAGTAAACCGATCTGGCTCAACTTCAAAGGCGGCAAGTCAGTTGCGACTAGCCTCGGCGTTTTATTAGCAATGGATTGGCGAGTCGGGTTAAGCACGATCGCCGTATTTGCGATCAGTCTCGCCATCAGTCGCATCGTGTCCCTCAGTTCGATTACAGGAGCGATCAGCGTCACGGCATTGATGATCGCGTTTCGCCAGCCGTTGCCCTACTGTCTGTTTGCGATCGCGGGTGGAATTTATGTGATCTGGCTCCACCGCACCAATATTCAACGCTTGCTCACCGGGACTGAGCCTCGCTTCGGACAAGCGCTGCCTGAACAGCCCGAAGATGGCGGGTAGAGGAGTTATTGTTTCGGCTGTGGGGTAATCTGCAACTCGACCCTGCCCCCGTTGACGGCAACTTGCTGATCGTCAAGTTTGCCCGATGCTCTCGGGCCTGCCAGGCTAAAGGGCGGATTCTCCTGACGATAATTGACGTTGCCCGTGGCTTCAAATTGCTGAGTTGTGATGAACCAAAGCACTCGATCAGCATCCAGCTTTGACTGATTTTTCTGTCCGATCCCACGAACATTGCCCACAAGATCGACGGTATTTTTCTGCAAGTCCATTTGTCCCTGATTGGCGTTTAATGTGACTTGTTGAGGCGGATTTATAATGGTAATCGGCTGGCTAGAGTTGATGGTTTGAGCATCAAGGTTCCAGAGCAAATTATTACTACTGACTTGCACCCCTTTTTCTTTAGAGTCTAGTTGAGCATTTTGCTGAAGATTGACGGTTTTGGCTTTCAAATCGACATTGGCTTTGTCAGCAGAGCCGCGATCGGTCAACACTTTGTTTTTGTATTGATCAATCTGAATCGGACGATCGGCGATCACGGTTTCTCCTTTGACATTCCAAGTCAGGTGTTCTGTTCTCATTTGAAGTTCAGGCTTTTTAGAAGAAGCGACGATCTGACGAAATAGCTCCATCGTCCGAGCGCGAGTTAAAACCCGGCCTTCTTGGGCTGAAAACTGCATTTGTTTATGAGTGCCCGTCACATTATTGCGAACCAGCAACATATCTTCGGTGGGTCGCCACTCTAACTCATCGCCCTTTAAGAGCGTGCCGTCTCTGATGTCGGTTGCAATGATCTTTCCCTTGAGCAAAATAGATTTGCCGTCACCTTTGACTTCACCTTTTTGGGCTGAAATCTGAAAGACAGGTTTGCCGTCTTGATAAAGCTCACCTTTTGGGTCTTCAATCACTGCGTTTTTCTGATCTTTGCTATAGCTGGCTTGCTTTGCTTTCACCTTCCACCAGAGCTTGCCCCGATCGTCTGCTTGCTCTAGAGTCACATCGTTAAACGTGGCATTGCTGTCAAATCGCTGAATTTCTTTAGTGTCTTCTCTCAGTTTGTCAGCAGTTCGGTTGCGATTGAGACAGCCGCCTACGCTCGTGAGCAATGTGATTAAAAGTAAGTTAAGAGCGATCGTTCGCTGCAAATTTGTTTTTTTAATAGCAGTCAGCATAGAGATAGTTAAAACACTTATAAAAGCTTAGACGCGATCGGACGCTAAAATGCTCCCTGGCTGCTTCGCCATAAAAACAAGGGAGTGTGGAAATTCCATCACTCCCCTACTATGGCGGCTATGTAGAGTCATCGGTGATCTACTAAATCGCTATCGCATTGAATGGTCATCGTCCGAGTCATCCATGATCCCGATTCCCGTGAGCGGACGGTAAGTATAGCTGCGAGGTGTTTTTTGAATATCTTCTTTGATGTTGTCGAGATCGACGTAGCGATCGGCAACGTTGATCAAACTATCACTGGTCATTGACCGTAGACTGACTACCTCAACCCGCACCCCGCGATAGCTGACCGCATTCACGGCATAAGCCAAATCCCCATCTCCACTCACCAGCACAGCCGTGTCATATGACCCCACCAGCGACATCATATCAATGGCGATCTCGACATCCAGGTTTGCTTTCTTAGAGCCATCGGGTAGCTGCACCAAGTCTTTTGAGATGACTCGATAACCGTTGCGCCGCATCCACAGCAGAAAGCCCTGTTGTTTTTCATTTGTGCGATCGACCCCAGTATAGAAGAACGATCGCAGGAGACGAGAGCCAGCAGTCAGACGACAAAGCAGTTTGGTATAGTCAATTTCGATCCCCAGTTGCAGCGCGGCATAGAAGAGATTGGAGCCGTCAATAAAAATCGCAACTCGACCCCGATTTTCAAGAACTTGCTCTGGTGAAAATACTATTTCAGATTCGTTTATATGATTCAACACAATTGCTAACCTCAGTTTGTTATGAAAAGTATGGATGTTTAATCTGTATGAAATGTAGAAAAACTATGACTTGATCTCTTGACTTAATTAAGAACTTTCCTCTGGAAGCTCTAATTTCTGAAACACAGGATGTGGCTCACCCAGAATTTGTTTAGCTGGAAGAATTCCCCACGTTTGATGGTTTTGAAAAGTGGTTGAAACATCAATTAAACGAGTGTCAGCAAAATCAGCCGAATAGCCTAACTGTTGATAAATTTGAGTGCTGACGTTAGGAATAATGGGCGACAAAAGATAGGCTGCTAATCGAACCGATTCTAAAACCGAGTAAAGAACTTGCTCAACGTCGGCTTGTTTTCCTTGTTTATAGAGTGCCCAGGGTGCTTGCTCGTCAATATATTTGTTGCCCATTCTGACAGAAGTCAAAATCGCATCACAAGCACTGCTAAAGGCAAGATCGTCGTAAGCTTGAGCCACTTTAGATCCTAACTCTGATCCCACCGCTTTCAAGAAGTTATCAGCCGCAATCTCCTCGCCAGAAATATCGGGAACGTGACCTCCACAGTATTTTTGCGCCATCTTTAGCGTTCGATTTAGCAAATTACCTAAATCATTGGCTAAGTCAGCGTTGAGTATATTGACGAAACGAGTTTCATCAAACACCCCATCTCGACCAAACTCGATTTCCTTAAGGAAATAGTAACGAACGGCATCGGCTCCATAGCGATCGACGAGAGGCACCGGATCAATAGCATTGCCCGTACTTTTGCCTATTTTCAAACCATCGCGCACCAGAAAACCGTGCCCAAAGACACGATCCGGTAAAGATAACCCTGCCGACATCAGCATTGCAGGCCAATAGACGGCATGAAAGCGCAGAATGTCTTTGCCAATCAGGTGAATGTTAATCGGCCACCATTTAGACAGGGCATTGTCTAATGTTGGCTCAGCGTCGGGGTCAAGCAGGGCGGTGATATAACCTAGCAGAGCATCAAACCAAACATAGAGCGTCTGCTTGGGATCAACAGGCACCGGAAACCCCCAGTCTAGGTTTCGCCGGGAGATCGAAAAATCTCGCAAGCCTTGTCCCACAAAATTTAGCACTTCGTTGCGACGAGTCGCTGGCAAAATAAAGTCGGGCTGGTCTTGATAAAGCTGTTCGAGTTTTTGTTGATAGTTTGAGAGGCGAAAGAAATAGTTTTCTTCATCACGCCACTCGGCTTGTTTGTTAGGGTGAATCGCGCAGTAGTGGTCGTCAAGAAGTTCTCGCTCTTCTTTAAACTCTTCGCAAGCGACACAATACCAACCCTGTTGCTGGCTCAGATAGATGTCGCCGCTTTCCCAAACGCGTTGAAAGAACTCTTCGACAATGGCAGCATGACGATCGTCTGTGGTGCGAATAAAGCGATCGTAGCGGATGTTGAGTTTATCCCATAGACTTTTGAAGCCTTCTACAATCAGATCGCAGTGTTCTTGCGGCGATCGCCCCAAGCTTTCAGCCGTGCGCTGAATTTTTTGCCCATGCTCATCGCTTCCGGTCACAAACAGCACAGATTTGCCTTGCAATCGCTGGAAACGCGCCATCGCATCGGCTGCGATCGTCGGATACGCGCTACCAATGTGAGGTAAATCGTTTACATAATAGAGCGGTGTCGTGATGGCAAATCTGTGCTTCTCGGCATTTTCAAAACTCATGGATACTATAAAAACAATTCTCTAATCTAAATTAGATAAATAGAGTGACCCCACTCTCACCTAATCAATATGTACTGATTCTAACCATCAATGCTCTGCAAAATTAGAGAGACAATCTTAAATAACTGAGTAGAGTGTTCAGGGAAACTTATCAATTGACTGTCTAAGGTTAAGCAAATATTTACAACTTGAGAGGTTTGTTGCTCTTGCTAAAGTAAAGTTAATAATTAAGTGACTACTCCATAAAACTCTGGTTCGGTGTGCATGGCTTCTGATAGTCCACTTCAAATTTCGCGGTTGTTGCTCTCGGCAATGGGGATTCAAATGTATCTGCATCATCGCGATCGCGTGCCTCAGACGGGTGCCACTTTGGTTGTCAGCAACCACCGCAGTTTTCTAGATGCCCCTTTGTTGATGTCGGCAATCGACCGTCCGATTCGATTTGCTTGCCATCACTACATGGGTCAAGTGCCCGTGATGCGCGAAGTGGTCAAAAAATTAGGCTGCTTTCCGCTAGAAAGCTCAGGTCAGAAACAGCAGAGCTTTTTCCATCAAGCCATTCAGCTATTGAAAACTCGGCAGGCAGTTGGTGTGTTTCCAGAAGGAACTGAGCCAATGGTCAACAGTCCCGCCCGATGCGAGATGGGAGAATTTCAGCGAGGGTTTGCTCATCTCGCTCTCAAAGCCCCGGTGCAAGATTTGGCAGTTTTGCCGATCGCGATCGCCGTTCAAGACGAAATAAAAAGTTCGGCAGTTCCTTTAAAACTGCTGAGTTTTTTTGATCCCTCTGAGCCACTATTTGATCAGGAGGGCTGGCATCCGTTAGTGGTTTATCAGCGAGTCAATGTTTTAGTAGGTCGTCCGTTTTGGATCACACCCTCCGATCGGCAAAAATATCAAGGCAAAGGGGCACGCGCGATCGTTCAGCATTTCACCAGCCATTGTCATGACGAAATCAACAGCCTGCTGATTCGGGGATGCTATTGAGATTTTAAGTTTTTAGTTTTTTGTTCCATGATTCAAAGTCACCCTTGCTTTCTCACGCCCAAGACGCTCAAGCCTAACTATCCGCTATTTGTGTTTTTGCCAGGAATGGACGGAACGGGGCAACTCTTGCGTACCCAGACCGAAGGACTAGAAGCCAAGTTTGATGTGCGATGTCTGGCAATTCCGTCCGATGATTTGACCAGTTGGGACGAATTGGCCCAGCAGGTAGTCGAGCTAGTCAAAGGCGAACTGGCCAGCGATGATCATCCTGATCAAAACCAGCGATCGGTCTATCTGTGCGGTGAGTCATTTGGGGGCTGTTTGGCGATGAAGGTCGCTGTTTTAGCACCAGAGCTATTCCAGCGAATCATTTTGGTCAACCCAGCTTCATCGTTTAATCGCAGACCCTGGATCTCGTGGGGATCACAAATCAGCCGCTACTTACCAGAAGTTGCTTACCAGTTTTCGTCGGTGACGTTTTTACCACTTTTGGCATCGTTTGGTCGCATTGCAGAAGACGATCGACAGGCACTCGTTCAAGCAGTTCGATCTGTGCCTCAAAAAACATCGATTTGGCGAATGTCTCTGCTGCACAAGTTTCAGGTGCCCAGACAGCAGCTAAGACAACTCACTCAGCCCGTTTTGATTATTGCGAGTGCTGATGACAAACTGCTGCCGTCGCTGCCAGAAGCCTATCGGTTAAAACGAGCCTTTCAAAATGCCTACGTGGTGGTGCTTCCAGAAAGTGGTCACACCTGCCTCTTAGAGTCTGGGGTCAATCTCTATGACCTGATGAAAGCCCACGGCTTTTTAGATGAGAATCTCGATACTGAGACAATTTCTGCTGCGGCGAACGGCTCGGTCGATCGTGGATTGGCAGCCAAAAAGATGTGATACTTGGTTTTTTCAAAGATTCTTCTGCGTCTGACGCTTCACTCTTAGGATTCTGGATTAAATAATGGGGGACAGCCGTCTCGGCTGTTTAAGTCAGGCAAGATGCCTGACCCACAAAGTTCTCGGAGTTATTTAATTCACGATCCTGAGCCGATTCTCTTACAATAAATCTTCAAATTCCGATCGCGTGTGCAGCGTTTTAAGAATGGTTTTGATCTCTTGAGTTCGGTCTTTTTTGGCAATCAGAGTGACTTTTCCATCGCGGACAACTACCGTGTCTTCTAAGCCGATCGTCACAATCAGTTCATCGTCATTCGTGGAGTAAAGCAGCGTTCCTTTGGTGTCTAAGCCAACATGCTTTGCCAACTCTACGTTGGGATTGTCTGCATTTTTGAGCAGTCGCTCGATCGCGGCCCAGTCCCCTAAGTCATCCCAGCCAAAGCTAACAGGCAGCACATAAGCGCGGTCAGTTTTTTCCATTAGTGCATAGTCAATGCTTTTTCTGGGAAGGGTTGGATAGGCAGCGACTCCCTTCTCTTCAAGCGGAGTCAGAATTTCTGGCGCATGGCGGTGCAATTCTTTCAGAGCCACCTTTGCCTGAAAAACAAACATGCCTCCATTCCAGCTAAAGCGACCGCTGTCTAGAAATGCTTGAGCCGTTTCTCGATCGGGCTTTTCGGTAAAGCGATCAACGCGATAGGCGGGATACCCGGCTGCGCCATAGAGTCCGATTTTCTCGCCCTGCTCAATATAGCCGTAGCCAGTAGCCGCTTGATTGCAGGTAATGCCTAGCGTCACGATCGCCGCTTCTTTAACAGCAAGATCGACGGCAGCGGCGAGGGTTTCCTCAAAAATCTCTTGGTTATCGATCCAGTGATCGGCGGGAAAGAACCCCACGATCGCGCTTTCGCCATAGCGTTTAGCAATCTCTAAGGTGCTCCAAGCGACGGCAGGTGCGGTGTCTCGTCCTTCTGGCTCGACTAGCAGATTGGCTAGGGGCAATTCGGGAAGCTGTTCTTGAACGCCCTTTGCCAAGTGGGAAGCGGTGACAACCCAAAGATTGTCCCAGCCGTTGGCGACGTGGAGAAGACGATCGGCAGTTGACTGCAAGAGGCTGCGATCGCTGCCGTCAAGACATAAAAACTGTTTAGGACGGCGTTTGCGGCTCAAAGGCCAAAAGCGTTCGCCCTTGCCTCCAGCGAGAATAACGGGCACGAGAGGTTGGGTCATAGTGAATATCTGCTGCGGAGCAAGTCAAATAGGGGGCAAATTTGGTGCCAAAGCTGGGTTGGCGGTGAGAGAGATCGTTAAGCAGATGAACTCACCGTCACAATCTTAATGAATACCAAAACCTTAAAGCTCCTGAATGACTAGATCTTCGCGAAGTCTTTTCAATTCATCCTACCTTTTCAGGTAGGGTGATAAGCTTCGCAAAAAGTTCAGGATGTCACAGTGGGCAAATTACTCTGCTTCTACTGACTAGCCATAAGGTCGGGTTCAAGGGTAGAATTCCCAGAAGGTTACGCAACGTAACATTTTCTTTAATTGCAAAGAAAAATGCTTTCCCAAAAGTGAGCAAAGGGCTTTGCAGTCAACCGCTCGGTCGATTCTATCTGAGTAGAGAGAGAAAGCAGGAAATGTTTGGGTTAGGATATCGAGGAATCATTTGGGATGGTAGTGTAGATAGCTTCTAGTGTCAGGTTAGTTCTTAAGTGGTGGGGAAGTGGAACAGTTGAAGAGTCAATCAACGTCGAGACAGCAAGCTGTGCTGGAAAACCGTGACGGGCAATCTGCGTCCACTGTTTCCACGTCGGTGCCAATTCCTTTAAAGAATCCTGTTAGAAGCATTACAATCTCTCGCTCCCTATTTTGGGGCTTTACATTTCTGATTGCTGCGACCGCTTCTGCCACGATCGGCACCACACTGGCGCTGATCGCTCCGCTACCCGGTGCGGTTGCCCCCGCAGAAGGGCAAAAGATTTTTAATGACCTGTGGCGCAGCGGCTTTCAATATTATGTGGGTCGCCCAGTCAATATTCTGGTGATGGGGATCGATAAAGTCCCTGACGTGCCAGACAACTCAGACGAGGTTTTTTCAGGACGTAGCGACACTATGCTGCTGCTGCGAATCGACCCGTCTGATCAAACGGTCAATTTACTCTCGATCCCCAGAGATACCCAAGTTGAGATTCCAGGAATTGGGGTGACGAAGATCAATCAGGCAAATGCGAGTGGTGGCCCTGCTTTAGCTCGTCAAGTAGTCACCAACACCCTAAGCGGAATTGAAGTCGATCGCTACGTGCGCGTCAGCACCAACGCCTTTCGCGAGTTGGTCGATCTGCTAGGTGGTGTCGATATTTATGTGCCTCAACCGATGTCTTATGTAGACAACACCCAAAAGCTGAAGATCGATCTAGCTCAAGGCTGGCAAACTTTAAATGGAGACCAAGCCGAGCAGTTTGCGCGATTTCGTCACGACAACCTTGGCGATATTGGACGAGTTCAGCGTCAACAAGCATTAATCAAGGCACTGCGATCGAAGTTGGCGAGTCCTTTAATGCTGCCGCGTGTGCCGAGTCTAATCACGATGATGCAGAAGTACATTGACACAAACCTCAGCGTTGAAGAAATGCTAGCATTGGTTAACTTTGGGCTGAAATTAGACAAAAACGATTTTAAGATGGTGATGCTGCCGGGACGGTTTAGCGCACCAAACGAGTTTGCAGCCAGCTATTGGATCATGGATCCGCAGGGGCGCGATCGAGTTCTGCAAGACTATTTCAAAGTGGGGTCAACTGATGGGTCAAGTGCTGTCAGTGCACCTGTCAAAATTGCGGTGCAAAATGCGTCTAGCCAACCCGAAGCAGGCAATCAGTTCGTGAGTTATTTGGCCAGCTTGGGCTATGAGAATGTTTATCTGACTCAAGATTGGGCAGACCATCAGGGCAAGACTCAAATCATTGTGCAGCGAGGAGATTTGCGATCGGCAAACGCTCTGCAATCAGCGATCGGGTTTGGTGGCATTGAAGCTGCCTCGGTTGGAGACTTAGATTCTGATTTAACCATCCGTGTGGGGGATGACTGGTTAGCCCAACAGCCCCTTAAATCTAAGAAGTAAGATAATAAGAATCTGACAGATTTTGCTTTTCCTGATGCATCTGCTCACTCAGAACCCGATTTCTCAGCAAGCTTTTAAAGGGGTCGCACTCGCGTCTTTCTTAATGCGTATTGTGATTATTTTGGTGTTGGCTTGCCTTTGGGTGTTGCTTGCTGCAACGCCTGCCAACGCTCAAAGCAAAACGATTAATTACACCAGCACTCAGCTAGAAAAGCGTGATTTCTCAAATACTGATTTAGAAGGGGGCGTTTTTGTCGCTGCCGAAATGCGAGAAGCGAACTTTCAAGGCGCTAACCTGAAGAGCGCAATTTTGACCAACGGCAATCTTTTGTCAGCAAATTTGGCCGGGGCAGACTTAACTTGGGCACTTGCCGATCGCGTCACTTTCTATAAAGCAAACTTGACCAACACCATTTTTGTAGAGGCGACTCTTACGCGCAGCATTTTAGATGAAGCAGATGTGACGGGGGCAGATTTTACAGATGCGCTGCTCGATCGCTACACGGTCACAAAGCTTTGCAAAACAGCGTCTGGGGTTAATCCAGTCACAGGAGTTGCCACGCGAGAGAGCCTCGGATGTCCCTAAGTATTCATCAAACTGAGCCTGCCCATTCTTTTGCCCAGTTTAAGGTTTGGTTTACCTGCTCGATCGTAGCCGCTTCGCAGTAGAGCCGCAAAACAGGCTCGGTGCCACTAAAGCGAATCAATAACCAACTCTGATCCGCCAACCGAAATTTATAGCCATCGTCAGTTTGACAGTGAATGACTGAGCGTCCGGCAATCTCTTTTAGGGGCTGATTTTGCAGTTGATTTAGAAGCGCTGCCCGAACATCCATGCTGGCGAGGGGCAGATCAATGCGATCGTAAACCGCCGTGAACCCTGTTTTGAGTCGAAGCTGGTGATCTTGTTCGCCTAGATCTTGCCCAGTTTGCACCACGGTTTCTAAAAGATAGAGCGCGGCAAGCAGTGCGTCTCGTTCGGGAATGTGATGCCCATAGCCAATTCCACCCGATTCTTCACCGCCTAAGAGAACCTGAGTTTCTAACATCCGATCGGCGATATATTTATATCCGATCGGAGTCTCAAACACGGGTAGATTGTGCAATTTGGCAACCTGGGGCATCAAGTCAGAGCCACTCACGGTTTTCACAACTTCGCCTCGATAGCCCTTCCGAACAAATAAATGCTCAATTAGAATCGGGATCAATACTTGAGAACTGAGGAAGTTGCCTTGCCCGTCTACTGCCGCGATGCGATCGGCATCTCCATCAAACACCAATCCCACGACGGGGCTATCACTGCGATAGTCTCGAATTGTTTGTAATAGCTTAGACAAATAGCGAGGCAGCGGTTCAGGTGCGCCGCCTTCAAATAGGGGATCACGATCGCTGTTCAATTCCTGAATCGGAACTCCCAGCAGTCTTTCTAATCCTGTCGCAGCGGCACCGTGCATGACATCGGCAAACACCGTCAGCTTACCTTGAGCAATGGCTTCTTGAATGGCGACGATATTCACCTGCGATCGCAGCCCCTCACAATAACTCGTCCAGGGATTAAACATTTGCAGCGAACCCGGCTTCTCGGTCGGTCGTTCTCTGACTTCCGCTTTGATCAAGGCTTCGATCTGCTGCGTCACGTCGGGCGGCACTGATCCCCCAAATGCACCTTTGACTTTCAGCCCAGAATATCCACCGGGATTGTGACTCGCCGTAATCACGAGGGCACCTAGAGCATTTTGCTGCTTGGCGACCCAGCTAAAGGCCGGAGTCGGCGCAAAGCATTCAGATAGCAAGACATCAAACCCGATCGCTCTCACCGAGTCAGCCGTTGCTTGGGCAAACTCTTCAGACAAGAAGCGGCGATCGTAGCCGACGATAATCGTGTTACTCCCGGTTGTGTTGCCATAAACTTTGGCAAGCACCTGAGCCGCAAGCGGGGCAACAAATGTCAGTCGATCGAAAGTAAAGTCGGCGGCGATTAGTCCTCGCCACCCGTCGGTGCCAAATTTAATCGGGTTGATCGTCGTCACGATCGGAGCGGAATGAACCATGGTGCCACAACCTCACTAAAATCTGCCTCGTCTTAGAGTTTATCTAGATGCGCTTTCTGATCTCAGTATTGGGCAGATGCTACACCATAACTTAACAAACCTAGCTCAAAGCATCCGTGAAATCACTGCCTAAATCCTACCGCTTTACACTGGGGAGAGTGCAGCTTCGGTCTGAGTCGAGTTAGCAGCACCCGAATAGACTAAGCCTCGCTGCATATCCAGGGTGATAATCTCGCCGTCTCGAATCACGGCTGTAGCGTTTTTGACTCCCACAATCACAGGCACTCCCAACCGTAGACCAATGACAGCGGCGTGACTCGTGAGACTGCTATCTTCAGTGATGACTCCTGCCGCTTTGCGAATCGCCTCGACATAATCGGCACTCGTGTTAGCCACTACTAAGATCTCTCCGGCATTGAAGTGAGAAATTTCTGAGCCGATCGCCGCCACTCTAGCCCGTCCGCTGACTGAGCCTTGACCGATGGCGACTCCTTTGCCCCGAATGGCAGTGACGACTTCAACTTTGATCAAATCAGTCGAGCCAGCAACGCCTTGCAGGGTTCCGGCGGTCATCACGACTAAATCGCCTTCACACACTAAGTCTTTTTCTTGAGCCACGTTGAGAGCCGCCTGAAAGGTCTGCCAGGTTGAGGGCAAATCTAGCACCAGCAGAGGCTTAATTCCCCAAACAAGCTGAAGTTGCCGGGCCACGTCAACATGGGGCGTGATTGCCAGAATCGGTGTTTTAGGACGAAACTTTGAGACGTTTCTGGCAGTGGCTCCTGTTTTGGTGAGCGTCATGATGGCCCCTGCCCCTAGCTGATCTGAGATTCGCCCCACGGCCTGACTGATGGCGTTGGGAATTGAGCGTCCGGCATCTTCTGAAAGGCGCTTGCCTTCTTCTTTCTCGATTCGCACAGCAATTTGCACCATCGTTGAGACAGCTTCGATCGGGTAGTTGCCCACGGCGGTCTCATTCGAGAGCATCACCGCATCAGTGCCGTCAAGAATTGCGTTTGCCACATCAGAAATCTCGGCACGAGTCGGACGCGGGCTATTCACCATGCTGTCGAGCATTTGGGTTGCGGTGATCACTGGAATGCCTAACCGATTGGCGGTAGCAATCAAGCGCTTTTGCAGAATCGGCACATCCTCGGCAGGAAGCTCAACGCCCAAATCGCCTCGTGCCACCATCACGCCATCTGAAATCGACAGAATGGCTTCCATCTGCTCGATCGCTTCGTGCTTCTCAATTTTGACAATCACCGGAACGGCTTTTCCGGCGCTGGAAATCAATTCTTTGATTTCTAAAACGTCTTGAGGATTGCGGACAAAACTCAACGCAACCCAATCTACGCCTTGGTCTAACCCAAACACTAAGTCTTTGCGGTCTTTATCAGTCAGCGCCTTGATCGACAGATAAACCCCCGGAAAGTTAACCCCTTTGTTGTTAGAAAGTGGGCCGCCGACCACCACGCGGCAATGGAGCGCTTGGGCATCTCGATCGATCGATTCCACCTTCATTTCGACTCTGCCATCGTCTAGCATAATCGTGGCACCCGAAGGGACTTCTTCAGCCAGCAAATCATAAGTGACCGAGCTGATCTCTTGAGTTCCGGGGAGCAAACGGCTCGTAAGCGTGAAGGGATCGCCCTTTTTTAGCACGATGGGCCCGTTTTCAAATCGCCCCAGCCGAATTTTGGGGCCTTGCAAATCTTGCAAAATTCCGACGGGCTGATTTAAGTCGTAAGAGATCTGCCGAATTAGCCGAATGCTCCGCAAATGGTCATCGTGGCTACCGTGGGAAAAATTGAGGCGTAGCGTGGTTGCCCCAGCTTCAATCAGTTCCCGTAAAACTTCTGGACTACTGGTCGCAGGACCGATCGTCGCGACAATTTTGGTTCTACGCTGGGAGGGTTGCAATTGCATGAACAGAATCCGGGAGGCTACAAAGAGTAAAGGATTAAAGTGCGGTGAGGTGATTACCGAGTCTCTTAAATTAAAGGAATACAGAAATTGTTTTCTAGCCTGAAACTACGAGCAAAAATGGCTGCTTATGGTCAACTAGATCAAGTCACTTGATCGCATCTCAGCTTAGATTAAAAAAAGCTTATGCAAGTAGTTTAAGCGAAGACTCGCCCCTATTTGCACTTCTGAGAGCAAAGCTTCTATATAAGCATCAGGGATATTACCATGTTTGGCAACGCTTCAGAAAAAGCATCACAAGAACTTCTCACAGCTAGGCAAGCAATTGGAAAAGTTTGACCTCGATCGTCACGATGCCACTTCTCAAACCCCAAATGGGATAATTAAAAAGAGTCCGATCGCCATTCATCTCTCTTCTCTCAGATCTCTTAGTCAGCGATATCGGAATGCCCGAAATGGATGGCTATATGCTGATGCAGCAGGTGCGATCGTGGTCATTAGAGCGCGGCGGACAGATTCTTGCGATCGCCCTGACTGCCTATGCAGGCGAATATGACCAAGAGCAGGCACTCTCGGCAGGGTTCCGGGCCCATGTATCAAAGCCAGCGGAACCCGATCGACTGATTGCGATCGCGATTCAACTGGCAGGAAAACAGTAGAGTCTTTGGCTCAGAAATTTTAACGACGGAACAGTTTAGGCAGACGAGGTTTGGCATTAGAACGGATGGCAACTCCTCCATTCAGTCGTTCGCCTGTGCCCCCGTCTTTACGGTCGAGAAATGGCTTCAAGTTAATGTCACTTGAGCGCAGAGTTTTAGGGGGAGCGGTTGCACCATTGCGTCCCAAGCCGCGAATTCCTAGCAAGCTACCCAACTGATTGATAATATTGCCGTCTGCGCCGTTTTGCCCATAGGTTAAAACGCCCTGGGTTTGTTGCCCACTATCGGCGATCGTCAAGTTTTGAAACACGCGATCGCGGGTTGTTAAAGGATCTTGTCCGTTGGGTACCGTCAGCACAATGCGACAAGACGGAACTCGATCAGTCGTGACGCAAATCGTGTTGTAACCATTCTCGACGGCGGTTTTCATCTCCAACAACCCATCAGATCGGTAAGACTCTAACCGACGCGAAATCTCATTACAGCGTCGATCAGAACTCCAACCGCCACCTAAAGCACTCGGAACCGCCCAGGGATAGGCTCGATTAGGCTGACTCTCTGGCATATACATCACGGTGTATTGGCTGTTAGAGTTTTGGCAAGCAAACCGCACTCCACTCAACGGTGGGTTAGGAATCGTAGATCCAGGAATGGTAGTTCCGCCAGTTCCTGGCTCAGTGGGGACAATTACATCACCAGAAGGCGACGTGGTTTGTGCTACCAGCACACTATTAGCAGGTGCAGCGATCGCCGCGCTACTCAACAGCATCGCCGCGCCCGTTGCTACGCTAATCTGCAAACCTGTCTTAACCTGCGATCGCAACATTGTAGTCAACCTCAAATATGTAAATAATTTAGACTGGGTGGTGCCCTCGATCGGCGAGAGTTCGCGGCTTCTGGTGGTGCGCCTCAGTCCGATATCAACCTCAAAAACCCCTGAAGCCATAAAGCTTTTCGACGAATACGTTTTGTTCGCATCCTGATTACCCAGACCCCGCTTTTTCTACCAGGTTCCCCAGGCTTTCCAGATTGCTCAACCCGTCTCTTCGTCTGCCGACGCTCGATCGCCACTTGGTTAATGGAATTTCATCTGATTCATCAGTCAAGCTTAACGGGCTTTACTTAAGTTCATGATTTTGCGTATCGTATACTACGCGAGGATACGACAAAGGAGAAAGAAACAATGTCGGCGGCAACAAAGCCCCTGACAGTTCCTAAAGAGTTGCTGGGCCCTCCTGGTGACTTCAATCCAACCCTATTGATTTTTTGGCTCTCGGTGGTTTTAGCGGTGATTTCAACGCTGGGCTATTGGTGCTGGGGTTGGATCGATTGGTGCTGCTTCTGCATGAATGTTTTGGCGCTTCATATGGTAGGAACCGTGATCCACGATGCCTGTCATGGAGTTGCCCATCGAAATCGATTGGTAAACGCTTTACTGGGGCACGGCAGCGCATTTCTGCTGTGTTTCTCATACCCAGTATTTACGCGGGTTCACATGCAGCATCACGCCCATGTGAATGACCCCGACAATGACCCTGACCACGTGGTTTCGACGATGGGGCCGCTGTGGATTATCAACGCCCGATTTATGTATCACGAGTTCTTTTTCTTTAAGCGCAAGCTGTGGCGAAAGAACGAGCTTTTAGAGTGGGGTTTAGCGCGGCTCTCTCTAGGTCTTGTGCTCTATCTGGGATATCACTATGACTTCATTGGATATGTGTTTAACTTTTGGTTTACCCCATTGGCAGTCGTGGGTCTGGTTTTAGGACTGTTCTTTGATTATTTGCCGCATCGCCCTTTTAAAGAGCGCGATCGCTGGAAAAACGCCAGAGTTTACCCTAATCGCTTGCTCAATTGGCTGATTATGGGTCAGAACTATCATCTGATTCATCACTTATGGCCTTCGGTGCCGTGGTATCACTACGAAGGAGCCTATCTTGCAACAAAGCCGCTTTTAGATGCTAAAGGCAGTCATCAATCGATCGGGCTACTCAAAGAAGACTTTCTGGGTTTCGTCTATGACATTTTTCTAGGAATTCGCTTTCATCATAAAAAAGCGCAGGTGGTTGAAGAAATTTTACCGATCGCGAAAACCCCTCAAGAAAACTCTGTCGAATAGGTGAGCCATTTGACAACTCAGAATCTATCTCGATGAAGAGGCTTTTACCTCACTGCTGCGTCAAGATCGGCTTTAGAAAAACTGATTATTTATGTAAGTTTGAGGGAAAAAAATGTTGGGATATTTCTTTGTAATCTTGTCAACTGCGTTGAGTCTGCTAGTCGTCGATATTGTCCTACCGGGCGTAAATATTGCGTCGTTTCCATCCGCTTTGATTGCAGGCGTGTCGATCGGTTTAGTCAACGCTTTTGTGAAGCCAATTCTGTCACTGCTGACTCTGCCTATTAATTTCTTAACGCTGGGCTTGTTTGCGCTCGTCGTCAACGGCATTTGTTTCTCGCTAGCGGCGGCTCTCACTCCAGGGTTTAGCGTTCACGGCACTCTGGCATTTATTCTTGGGCCTGTAATCTTGTCGTTTGCAAGCACCTTCCTGAATAAGTATTTTGCAGAACGTACTTCTGCCCCCAAACTAGAAAGTACTTCTGATCTCAAAACTGAAGTCTAGTCTCGTAAAACTGAATTAAAAAAGGGGGTTCGCCATCAGAGTGAATCCCCTTTTTTTAATATCAAATTGTTTTCTAATCTCGCGTTCTAAGTCTCATCGGTGAAGCGGTGAGTTGAGCGAGCGTCCAATCAGGTCGAAGGCTCTTGGCGTGTCTCATATAGGGATGATAAATTCTGATTTCTGGGTCAGGCGTGTTGAAGTGAATCAAGAAGCGAATGCAGCGCTCTAAACTTCCCTCGACATACATTTGCTGCACGTCTAGCAACGGCACATTTGACCAGTGAGGACGCTCACGAGCGATCGCGGCTGGATAGATGGCATCCAAATCACGAGTTGCGGAAAACGTAGCACTGATGATCTCGTCAAAATCAAGTCGATTATGAGCTTCTAGTTCATCCAGTAACTCAGTGACCGCTTCTCGAATTGCCTCGACGCTATTAGTCGAGACTGTTGTTGCCCCACGAACCGCTCGAACTCTCCACTGCACAGTTTCATCCCTCCAAGTTTTTGCTAGTTGCTAGCCGAATCAATTGTAGTCGTTCGTGCCTTAACCACTAGCTTATCAAGAGAGTGTGAAGGGATCGGGGATCAAGGATAAAGGATGAAAAAGTTTTAATTTAAGCAGGTGAATTTGCTGACCTGTTGAATGGAGAGATGATTTAAGTAGGGGCAATCCCTCCGTGGTCGCCCTCTATACATTGAAGGTAAGCACGGGGGCGCAACCCCTATAGCTATTAAAGGCCCCTTTTTATATCAAGGGCGATATAACCACAACGGAAGCCCGTTCGTAGACAACTCAAACTCTAGCCAATCGGCACCTGCCGCAAGTCCAGGAACGGTGTAAATGGCGTGGGCAAGACTGTTGTTTGATGTGAGACGGCTGACGAGAGGTTTTTTCTCCTCAAAAGTGAAGCACTTGGTTTTTTCGGGATCGAGTCCAGCGAGTTCGGCTGCCCAGCGACGGGCATCTTCTTCGGTGCCTAGTCGATCGACAAGTCCCAGTGCTAAAGCCTGCTGTCCCGTAAAAACGCGACCATCCGCAAAGCTTCTCACAGCTTCGGTGCTCAGATTTCGCCCTTCGGCGACCACTCCCACAAACTGCGAATAGCTGACATCAATCAGTTCTTGCAGAATGTGTTTTTCGGGATCGGTAAGTTCGCGATCGAATGCCAAAATATCTTTATAAGGTCCCGATTTAATCACCTTAAACGATACGCCGACCTTTTCTAGCAAGCGCTCCAAGTTATTGCCCCGTAAAATCACGCCAATGCTGCCTGTGATGGTGCCAGGGTTTGACATGATATGTTGAGCACCCACGCCAATATAAATCCCGCCAGATGCCGAGATGTTGCCAAAACTGGCGACGATTTTGACCTTTTCTTGCAGTCTTTTTAACGCACAGTAGATTTCGTGAGAATCTGCAACGGTTCCGCCTGGGCTGTCGATCCGCAGCAATAGAGCGGGAAAGCGTCTTTCTTCGACCGATTTAAGGTCTTTGAGAACGCGATCGCGCATTGCCCCCGCGATCGCGCCTTTAATTTCAATTCGAGCAATTTGTTTGCGAAACCGGGACTTAAAAAGCGAAATCATGGGCATTAAAGAACGGTGAGTGAGAACGACTTAAACTTCTAGTGTGCCTCAATGCAAGTCGCGAGTGGGAAAATTGGGGATCAGAAAAAATTCAACCGTGGCGTTCGTCACTTAACATAAGTACATAGTCAGATAGAATTAGCCAAAATTTTAGTAGCAGCTAGTCATGCATCTCAAGATCACTGAGTCTCGATCACCGTTTATTCCTGTGCTGCTGATTGCGCCCTTTTTCCTTTGGGGAACCGCAATGGTCGCGATGAAAGGGGTGATTCCCCACACCACACCATTCTTTATGGCAGGTGTGCGATTAGTGCCAGCAGGTGTATTGGTGGTTGTGGCGGGTGCTTTGATGGGCAGACCTCAACCAAAAGGGTGGGCCGCCTGGTTGTGGATTGCGCTCTTTGGCTTGATAGATGGAACCCTCTTTCAAGGATTTTTAGCCCAAGGTTTGATGAGAACAGGGGCAGGTTTAGGCTCTGTAATGATCGATTCGCAGCCGTTAGCTGTGGCACTGCTGGCACTCTGGCTATTTGGTGAAACGATCGGACTTTGGGGCTGGCTCGGTCTAGGAATCGGCGTTTTGGGGATCAGTCTGCTGGGTCTACCAGAAGCCTGGATCGGGTCGGCAGGAGATTGGTTGATGACCGCGATCGCCCACGGGCAATGGACGATCTCTAGTGATCGGTCTATCTCTGACCTTTTTCTCAGCTTGTTTGACAACGGACAGTGGCTGATGCTGTTAGCAGCGTTATCAATGGCAGTCGGAACCGTGATGGTGCGATATGTTTGCCGCCATGCTGACCCCGTAACCGCGACGGGATGGCACATGATTTTGGGCGGCTTGCCGTTATTTGCGCTTTCTAATCAGTTAGAATCCGCGCAGTGGGTCGATCTGACGACTGCTAACTGGATGGCTTTGGCTTACTCGACGATCTTTGGGAGCGCGATCGCTTACGGGCTATTTTTCTATTTTGCTTCTAGTGGTAGCCTGACGAGTCTCAGTTCTTTAACCTTTCTCACGCCTGTTTTTGCCCTTTTATTTGGCAATCTGTTTCTTTCAGAAGTGTTGAGTCAGGTGCAATGGTTTGGGGTGTGTCTGACGCTAGTTAGCATCTATTTGATTAATCAACGAGAGGTGTTGAGCCAGAGATTTAAGCGACTAACTTTCTATGGGGTTTCTCCGGATCAGGAAGATGAAATTCAGAATAGGTCTGTGATACTGCAATCTCCGCTAGAAATCAGTGAGATTACGATCGGGTCATTACCGATCGTAGAATCTGAATCTGAGTGATCACCTAAAGTTGGAGCCTGTCGTTAAGATTCGCGAAACTTTTTTGCGGACAATACAGAGATGGCGGTTAGCATTGAGCTAGCAAGAAAAGACACCTTTATTGGTACGCTAGTCGCACTCCCACCTGAGTTCGCTTATGATTTTTCGTCACTCTGGTTGGCTACTGATTACGAGCTTGGCTTGTTTAGGAGCGTTTCCTCAATCGGTCAAAAGTTTGGTGAGTCAGCCAACCTCACAATTCATAACAACAAATGTGAGCGCGTCTTCGCAAGTTGCTCAAGCTCAGATCTCAGACGGGGCACCTAAAGTTGATCAGTCGTCTAAAAAGTGGTGGCTTTTGGGTATTGTGACAGTCTCTGCTGTAGGGGGCGGGCTGACATTTTTTGCGTTAAGACGACAATCGCCTTCATCAGAATCATCACCGCTGCTCGAACCGTCTACTTTTTCATCAAAACTTATTTTAGAGGATGCGATCGAGCCGCCTGAAGCCAGAGATCTTAATGATGAACCCCCTTCAACTAATGGTCATCATCCCCAACCGATTCCCGTCTCAGAAACCTTTAAACGCAAAGAACTTCCTGAAGTAAGTCCGACCGAAGATCCCCAGGTTTCTGAAACCACTCGACTAGCCAAAATCAGTATTGTTGACGAATTGCTGCGAGAGCTTCGCACCCCTGACCCTGCAAAACGGCAAAAAATCATTTGGGAGTTGGGGCAACGAGGAGACACGCGCGCCGTTCAGCCGATGGTTGATTTGATGATTGATTCTGACTCAAAGCAGCGCAGTTTAATCTTGTCTGCTCTTTCTGAAATTGGCACCCGGACGCTCAAACCTCTCAGTCGAGCGCTGGCGATTTCGCTGCAAGATGAGAGCGCAGATGTGCGTAAAAATGCAATTCGGGATTTGACTCGCGTTTATGACCTGGTTTCTCAAATTAGTCATTTGTTGCATCAAGCGTCTGACGACCCCGATCGAGACGTGCAAGAAACTGCGGTTTGGGCGTTAGGGCAATTAAATCGCATGCGATCGGCTCCTACCAGTGCCGAAAATCTACCCGCTTTTAAGCAGTCGGTAAGCCCACCTGAAAACCTGCCGTAAAGTCGTGAAACCCGCTCATAATCCGGCTTTTCGACTGTGAAAGAAAAGCGACAATAGGGGTAGAACCCAGATGGAGCAGAAAGATTGCTAAGTTCTACAGTTCCTGAGATTTCTTCCCCCAAAGCGCGTTTGTGGATGCCTGAGCAAGTTCTCTTTACCCCTGCTGCCCTGGATGAACCGTGGGGTCAGCAAATTCTTTCGCGAGTCAAGGCGCTAAATTTGCCAGTTGAGGCGTTGCCTAAAAATCGTCTAACTGGTTTGCGTGGCGAGACTGAGCGCGAGACCTATGCAATTTCTAAGCGCACGTTAGCGGTGGTCAATGCACCACCGAGCAGTTTAAAGCTCAGTCCGATTCCGCCGTCTGCTGATTGGCAGTTTCATTTAGCCGAGGGCTGTCCGGCTCATTGTCAATACTGCTATCTGGCTGGGAGTCTTTCAGGTCCACCTGTGATCCGAGCCTTTGCAAATCTGCCTCAGACGTTGCAAAATCTTGGCAACTATGAGCGATCGCAGAGTCAAACTTCTTTTGAGGTGAGTTGCTACACCGACCCGCTAGGCATTGAGCATCTAACGGGCAGTTTAGCCGAGTGCATTCGCTATTTTGGGACACGCGACGATGGTTATCTGCGTTGGGTGTCGAAATTTGACGGGGTTGATGGCTTGCTAGCTCTTCCGCACAATGGTCACACACGCTGCCGATTTAGTGTGAATGCTGCGCCGATCAGCGATCGTCTTGAAGGCGGCACGGCATCAGTCACCGATCGCCTCCAGGCATTGAGAAAGCTGGCGTTGCCCCGCGCCCAAGGGGGAGGCTGCTATCCGGTTGGGTTAGTGATTGCGCCGATTATGCCGATCGAAGATTGGGAAGAACACTACGATCGCTTGTTTGAGTCGATCAGTGCAGTACTAGATTTTGATTGTGACTTGACTTTTGAGCTAATCTCACACCGCTTTACGCCGGGTTCTAAAGAGGTGTTGCAGGGTTGGTATCCTAACAGCAAGCTAGAGATGGATGAGTCTAAGCGAGTGGTGAAACGCAATAAGTTCGGCGGCGTTAAATACGTTTACGATGCCACCACGATGAAGGCGATGCGTCAGTTTTTTGAGGGGCAAATTCGCGATCGCTTCCCTCAAGCCAAGATTTTGTATTGGACTTAGTACGCTGGCAAAGCTGAATTGCTGATCTGTAGAGACGCTCTATAGAACGTTTCTACAGACAGCAACTTTGCACTCTAGTGGGGAAGAGAGAGTTGCGTTTGCGTTAGGCTGAGGCGTAGTTGCGGAGACAGTTCCTAATGGTGAATCAACTTGACTTAAATGATTACAAGCAAGGAATTGTGGACTTATACAATCGCAGAAGTCAAACTTACGACGATAGCGAGTGGCATGTACAGATTTGTTACCGTCTTCTTGAGTATTCACAGGTGATAGGACTTACGCATTGACAGAATAACCGAAATAGCAGTCGTGCTTTTCAGCCCTTTCAGCTTTATTTTTTCATTTCTTTTTTAGGAATTTAAAGTCAAAGAAAGGCCTTGCAAAAGGCTGAAACGACCTATTCTCGTTATTCCATAATATGGCTAATTTGTACAGTGCGTAAGTCCTAGGTGAGTTCTGGGCAGTCTGTACTAGATATTGGAATGGGAACAGGACATCTTGCGATCGCTGCGGCTGAAATCGTTGGAGAGCAGGGTTGGGTAGTTGGAGTAGATCTCTCTGCTGGGATGTTGGAGCAAGCACAAAGTAAAGCTGACGCATTAAGACTCAGTAACGTTGAGCTTCAACTCGTGGATGCTGAGAATCTCAATTGTTTAAGCAATCACTTCGACCACATTTTGTGTGCAAACACATTTCCCTGGATAGAAAATAAAGAAGCTACATTACAGTTGTGGCATCGCTTTCTTAAACCTGGAGGCAGAATCAAAATTCATACTCCTGCCGATACAGCGTACATTGGGGCTGTCATCTTGCGGAAAGTGTTTGCAAAGTACGGCATTTCGCTAGAACTGAGCAATCGCATTGGTTCTAACGAACAGTGTGAAAGATTGTTGACTGAGGCTGGTTTTGAGACAGTTGAAATTACAACAGAACAGCATGGCAACTATACGAGTTTAGACAAAGCCAAGGCAAGTTGGGAAGGAGTTGTTATGTATCCCTCATCTACCTCTTTGAAAATGTCCCCTGATTTAACGTGAGTTGGACGGAAGATAGAAGCGCAAAAGGAAAGCTGAGACTACCTTTGAAAGTCATGTAAACCTTTTGAGTCTCAGCCTGGACACCATCGTATCGCACTTGGATTTGACTCCCATCTTCGGGGAGGTGGACGACTTCTGTGAGCAGTTTGAGCAAGCTGGGTCAAGTCAGGCTCAACTCCCTGCCGTACCCGGCACCCGGCACTATCGATCCCGCATGTGCTTGAGGGAAGTGATGACGATCGTCATCGCGTTTCATGGAGCGGGGCTGAGAACGTTCAAAGACTTTTATAGGTTGACGGTGCTGCCCCACTGGCAGAAAGCCTTTCCCAACTTGGTCAGTTATAACCGCTTTGTTGAATTGATGCCTTGGGGCTTGATGCTACTGTGCTGCTTCGCCAATACCCGCAAAGGAGAGATGACAGGCATTGCCTTTATCGACTCCACGCCCCTTGAAGTGTGTCATCCAGCACGCGCTCATGCTCACAACGTCTTTCAAAACCTTGTCGGTTGGGGCAAAAGCTCAACTGGGTGGAAGTTTGGCTTCAAACTGCATCTGATCATCAACGATCAAGGAGAACGCTTGGCGTTCAAACTCACTCACGCCCATACCGATCACCGCCAACCTGTGCCTGAGATGACCCAAGACTTACAGCGCATTTCAGTCTTATGAAGTACAGTAACAACAGTCAGCAAACCAGTTGCGTAAATGCTCAGGATTAATTAGGTGCAGAGCGGTTGCAATCAGCGCGTCTACCATTTTGGTCGTCGTGGGAGAGAACTGACGTAAGAACGCTTTGAGTTGTGACCACCAAAGTTCAATGGGATTAAACTCCGGGGAGTAGGGGTCTCAATAGCAATGGAACCAGATTTTGTCTTAAGAGTATTTCAGCAGCAAATTGATAACTTCTACTGATGCCTTTTGACGGCATACTACACAGGTCTGGTACTACAGTTGTAGATGTTGAATTCTGACCTGTATTTCGTCTAGAATCAGGGTAAAACCAGCGTTTCAGGGGAGGACTCATGACTCTCGCCCTTTCCCAAATTACCCTTAATGAAGCGGATGTTGAAGCCAATCTGAAGCAGCTTGAGACCTGGGCCAGCAACTTCGAGACCCTGATGGTTCGGCTTGCCCCACGCTTCAAACGCGCAGAGCTTCGAGAGCGGGTAAAAGAGTATGTGCAAGGATTGCTCAGTTCAGCCGAGCGGAAGAATAGCTGGCAGATCACAGAACAACTGGGCAAGTCCACACCCTATGGGATTCAACATCTACTCGGTCGGGCCCAGTGGAGGGCAGATTTGGTGAGAGATGACCTGCAAGCCTATGTGAATGAAGCGCTAGGGGAGCCGGAAGCGGTATTTGTGATCGATGAAACAGGCTTTCTTAAGCAAGGAGACCACTCTGCTGGGGTGCAACCTCAATACAGCGGGATGGGGAGGGATTGAGAATTGTCAGATTGGCGTATTTCTAGGGTATGCTGCCGCCAACGGCTACACCTTAATTGATCGAGAACTCTACTTGCCGCAACGTTGGATTGACCATCCAGAGCGGTGCGCTCAAGCAGGCATTCCGAGCGACACGCCCTTTGCAACCAAGCCTGTTCTGGCACGACGCATGTTAGAACGGGCATTTGCGGGAGGACTGCCCGGACGCTGGGTAACCGGGGATGAAGTCTATGGTCGAGATGAGCGCTTGCGACGGTGGTTAGAATCCCGACATCAAGCCTATGTCCTCACCACCTGGTCAAAAGAGAGCGTGGGTCGAGATGCCTTGTCGATGCGAATCGAGGAACTCGCCGTCAGTTGGCCCCCTGAAGAGTGGCAACGCCTGAGTTGTGGAACGGGAACGAAGGGAGAGCGCTATTTTGACTGGGCTTGTATGCCGATTAATAGTCCAAGAGGCTACGATTGGCAGCACTGGGCGCTGGTGCGCCGGGGGATTGAACATCCCGAAGACTGGAGTTATTTCCTGGTGTTTGCGCCGCCTGGAACGTCCTTACAGACGATGGTGACGGTTGCGGGTCGGCGCTGGACGATTGAAACTTGTTTTGAGAGTGCTAAAGGCGTCGTGGGACTGGATGAGTATGAGGTGCGATCTTGGAAAGGATGGTATCGTCACATGACGTTAGCGCTGCTAGCTCATGCCTTCTTAACCGTCACGCGAGCGACTGCTAAAAAGGGGATCTCAACGCTGGCTCATTTCCCACCCCGTCCCTTGTCCCGGAAGACGAACTCAAGAGCCGGGTGCCCTTGAGCGTTGCGGAACTGCGTCGATTGCTATGGCGATTGGTTTGGCAGCCTCCATTCAGTCCACTCCATTGGCTGAACGGGTCAGCATGGCGACGACGACATCAAGCGATTGCACAGTTCTATCACTTCAAGCGCCGAGCCTT
>NZ_MPPI01000103.1 GCF_001895925.1 Phormidesmis priestleyi ULC007
TATTCTTTGAGAAGTTCGTCAATTAATTCAGGTCGAAAGGTCATGAGTTTGTGTCTCTGGTGATGGGTTCATTAGATCGTGTTTTGACCTCTGACACAAACTAATTTACACTCCCGAAATAATTCCTGTATTACTTGAAATGATAACCCTACAGGAAGGTATGCATCCACAAATCCCACCTTTTTGCTCTTTTGAGGCAGCCGAAATGTTATGCGGCACAAGTAGTGATCACGTAGCTTACACGCTTCCTGCTCTGCGTAATCTTATACCGACAGAATTTGGTGAAAATGCTTTCCGTGCCTTAGTCACTATTCAAGAAAACTGCAAATACTACGCCTATGAAATCTATCATGCCCATCTAGAAGCACAGAAAGTCGATCGACAAGCCCAACAAAACAGCGAAACCGCAGGAACAATCATCATGAATCAACCCATTTTCAATCAGCAGAATGCAACGATCGGCGTTAACTACGCGGCTGAAGGCAGCAAACAGGAATTTACCCAACACAGCAACTCTTCTGAACAAAACTTTGAGATTTTACTCACGGACTACACACAGTTTATTGACGAACTCCAGCAGAAATACCCCAAGTTGTCAGACGTAAATGCTGTTCCTCAGATCATTGAGGTGGAGGCAAAACTCATCGAAGCGCAAGACCAGCAGAGATGGCAAAACTTTCTCAGCCTCAAACGGCTTTGGAAGGGCGGCAAAAAAGCAGGTGTCAAAGTCGGCGAGCACTTTGCAGAAAATAATGTTTGGGCAAAAGGCGCGATCGCATTTCTTGAAGGCGTAAGCGAAGATGTGAAGTAGGGACATTGCACTAGATTTGGAGCCAAAACAATGCAAGTCACGATCGAGCTTCCCGATAATCTATCTCTGGCAGAAGCGGACTTGCGCCAAGAAGTCGCGATCGCGCTCTTCCAGCAGAAGGAGTCGGGAGAAATCGCTGATCATTGGTTGCGATCGCGCTTCGGCAATTTGGAGCGGAGCCGATAAA
Source organism: Phormidesmis priestleyi ULC007 (assembly GCF_001895925.1). Taxonomy (GTDB): domain Bacteria; phylum Cyanobacteriota; class Cyanobacteriia; order Leptolyngbyales; family Leptolyngbyaceae; genus Phormidesmis_A; species Phormidesmis_A priestleyi_A. The sequence continues at coordinate 999 of NZ_MPPI01000103.1, forward strand.
GGTTTGCGATCGCTGACTCATATTATTGCCGTCTGTGGTTAGTCAATTAGAGATGTCTAAATTGACTTCAGATGGCTTGCCGATGGAAATAAACTTTGTTCAACAGGAGATCTCGCAGTTCATCGTGACTTCCATTTGCGCTCTCGTACTCATTTTTGCTAGAAATGCTCCTACTTCTGAGTCTAGTGCAGGATGGCAAAAGTAGCCGAGCAGTAATTAACTGAGGAGATAATCAGCTAAACTGAGCTATCTCCTAAGAAACACACTCCGGGAGAGCAGGTTTAGCAACGAGGTCAAATCCAAGCGCCATCGCCTTTTTCTTGAGGTTTTTGACCATTCGTTCCTGATACTGCTGCTCGTAAGTT
>NZ_MPPI01000012.1 GCF_001895925.1 Phormidesmis priestleyi ULC007
GATTTAGCCTATGCCGTGATGGATGGGGTAGATGCTAGAGCTAAAGCCCATGGACATACGGTTGAACGCTTTCGGTTCAGGGCAGAAGACACTTAATACAACTTCATCCAACTCAACTTTTCTACGCCTACCTACTCAAATCAAGTATATTGTGATAATCTAAAGAAACAAATGGAATGACAAAGCAATCGAGACCTTAAACACGAAGGCGAACGGATCTGAGAGTCTCAATCCCTAGCTTATTCACCCCCTGAAAACCGTCTGGTCTTGGGGGTCCACTTCAACCAAGTCTTCTTTCTTGACCAGATCAGCCGTAGAAGCCGCAATCAGTTCATTGATTTTGTTCAAGCAAGCATTTAAGCCAGCCGCAAACTCATATCGATTTAACGCTTGGTTGCCTTTGTAAGTACGATCGGGATAACCCACAATGCAGCCATAGCGCTCTACCAAAGATTGCAACGCTTGAAATGCCCAATCGGTTGGCTGAACATCTGTGAGTTGAGAAACTGAGGTTACTTGTTCGATTTCGTCAGCTTCTTCAACATCATTAGAATCTGGTTGACTGCGCGATCGGAGTTGGAAACCTTCATCCGCCTGGGGCAAACTGGCAGACCGAGCATCAGAGCCTCCTAAAACGATGCTCAATATCCCCAGAGTAGCTAACCATAAAGTCCTCAAAACTTTAATTGTCATGATCTGCATCCACTGATGAAGTTACCTTAACCACAATTATTTACTTGCAGTAATATCAGTTGAGTGTGTTATGGAAGCGATCGTTCATCCACAACTGAAACTCTAAGAAGTTCACTTGCTCGTCTCTGTTCAAAAAACTATAGTGTTTGCAATCGGTGCAATTAAAGAATGTGGCAACTCTAGCACCCTTGCCAATTGAAGTTGAATATTATCTTGCGATCGCCAATACAATCTTGCTATATTTTGCAAAATTGTTTCGTGATTTGCTTACACTCACTCACGCGATCGGAGTTTTCCGGCGTTCTTCAATGTCTTCTAACGTGCGGATAATCAGCCGCTTTGCCTGAAGCTGCCAGCCCAGTTTTTGGATGTTGAACGCGATCGCACCCCCGACGATCGTGGCAATAAAATCTAAAGGCTGAAATGATGAAATTCCAAACAGCAAACCTAAACCAGCGATTCCCCAAAACGGCAAAGCCGCGGTCTGACGCTGGGTTTCGACTAACTTGCGAATCGGGTCGGTGGGCATCTCTGCTAACAGCGTTTCTTTAACTTCCTGCTGGTCTTTGGCGTTGACTGATAAACCGATCTTCTGTCTCAGTTTTTCAATCTTGCGGGCATCAGTGCTGTATTGCGTTAACTCATCTTCTGCCATCAAAACTAGCCGTTCACACTGTCCCATCGTTTGACCTCAATGCCATTTCCTCTATTGTTGATCGAAATTCGATTGATTTATAATTTTGCGATCCCCATCCCATTGTGGTCAACTAATTAATACCAATTTCAAAAACAATTGCGATCGTCTGTAAAAGGACACGGCAGTGCCATGTCCCTACTGTTGCATCAATCAAATTGGCATAACTTATGATCAAACCATCACAACCAAATTGGGCGCAATATTGGTCGCTTGACCCTGCGATCGTGTTTCTCAATCACGGCTCGTTTGGCGCGTGTCCATTGCCAGTGTTGGCACTACAACAACACCTACGCCAGCGCATTGAGCGACAGCCGCTGCAATTTTTTGGGCGAGATTTAGAACAGTTGCTTGACCAGGCACGAATTGATCTCGCCGCGTTTGTGGGTGCAGATGCCGACGATCTGGCCTTTGTGCCCAATGCTACGACTGGAATCAACACGATTCTGCGTTCTCTCACGTTTGAGCCTGGAGACGAACTGCTGACCACCAATCAGGAGTATAACGCCTGTCGAAATGCGTTGGAGTTTGTGGCAGCGCGATCGGGCGCAAAAATTGTGGTGGCAGAAGTCCCTTACCCGATCGAGTCTGCTCAACAAGCGATCGAGCTAATTCTGCAAGCCGTTTCTTCAAAAACTCGTCTGGCATTGCTGGATCACATTACCAGTCAAACGGGATTGGTGTTTCCGATCGCGGAGATCATTCACGCATTGACCGCTCAAGGAGTCGATACGCTGATTGATGGTGCCCACGCACCTGGAATGGTCGCTCTGGATTTGACGGCGATCGCCCCCACTTACTACACAGGCAACTGTCATAAATGGCTCTGCGCCCCTAAAGGAGCCGCTTTTTTATATGTGCAACGCGACAAACAAGCTGAGATTCGTCCTTTAACCATCAGTCACGGAGCCAATTCGCCACGCTGCGATCGGTCTCAATTTCGTTTAGAGTTTGACTGGACAGGAACCGATGATCCCACCGCTTATCTATGTGTCCCAGAAGCGATCCGATTTATGGGGTCACTGTTGCCGGGTGGCTGGTCTGAGTTGATGGCTCAGAATCGAGCTAAGGCGATCGCTGCCAGAAAAATTCTTTGCGAAATCTTGGAGGTTGCGCCGCCTTGCCCCGATCAGATGATTGGCTCTTTAGCAACGGTGCCGCTATCCGATGGGTCGTATATTGAGTTGCAGGATGCGCTGTTAGAAAAGTTTGGGATTGAAGTTCCGATCGTGCCCTACCCATCTGCGCCTAACCGATTAGTTCGCATTTCTGCCCAGATTTACAACACATTGGATCAGTACGACAAGTTAGGGCAAGCGATCGTAGAACTATCGGCCCATCACTAGACTTGAGTCATCCCAATTTGATTTAACGTGAGTTCGACGAGGTTTTTCGCTTCGTTCTCAGCGGCTTCTGCCCTCTAAATCCCCCAATTTGGGGGACTTCAAGCCAAAACTTCCGGTTCAAAGTCCCCCAATTTTGGGGGATTTAGGGGGCTTCCCGAATTCATCATCGGAGTGAACCACTTCTATCGAATGCCCTCTCGCGATCGTTAGCACACATGCCCTCTCGCGATCGAAGATGCGATGAAAGATTCCACGATCTCTATCAAAAGAATGTTGCCAGAGTTGGGCATCTTAAAGTTGGCAGACTCCCGACAGGTGATTTTTTTCGAGTGGGTGTCTGCTCATCCCTGCTACCTGGATACCTCCCTCATGCTTTCAAATCTTCTCAAATTCGATTTCCCGCTCTGGCAATATCTCAACCAACCTTTAGGAGAGCGGACTTACCCAGTAGTTCTCAACCCTCGTCGCTTTCGGTGTATTCATCGAGTAGAGCTTCTAGAACGATGTCTCGAAAAAAGTATCGAATCGAAAGGGCGACGTGACTAACGCTCATAGGAGTAAACATCGCCCGTTTGCTGAAACAACGTTGACGATCGCTCTGATAACTGTTGCACATCGCTCGATTCCAGACTCCAGGTAAATGCTTCAACATTGTGCTGAATCTGCTGACGATCGAGGGTCAACCCAGAAATCACGGCTTCTACGCCCTGCTGTTGGCTGACCCAGTTTAAGGCAACCTGAGCGATCGTCTTTTCATATTTTTGGGCAATTTGCGCCAGCGTTTCTAACAGATCCAACACAGCCGACCAGCCGCCGTGAGTCCGAATCATATTGCTGTAATAAAACGATCGAGCGTGGTCAGCAGCATTTTGGGGCGCTTTCACCCCGCGAAACTTGTCAGATAGAAATCCCCCTGCTAGAGGGCCATAGGCGAGAAGTCTGATGTTGTGTTTGAGGCAGAGCGCTTGCATTGACGCTTCGACCCGACGATCGATCAAGCTGTATTGCACCTGATGAGTCGCGATCGGAGCCATTTGCAAAGCTTTTTCTAGCATCGGAGTATCAAAGTTTGTCACGCCCAGTTTGACGATTTTACCTTGCTCGACCCATTCATTGAGCAGTGCAAAGGTCGAAGAAAAATCAAGCTGAGGATTATGCCAGTGAACTTGAACGTAATCGAGGCGATCGCGCTGCAAAGTCCGTAACGAGTTTTCAATTTTGCTGCGAATCTGGTTAGGAGTCGGAATTCCACTAAAAAAGACCGCTTTCGTCAGCACGATCGTGTCGCGTCCTTTGAGCAACCGTCCTAAAACTTGTTCACTGCGCCCGTAGATGTCTGCGGTGTCAAAACCTTTGCTCCCCAACGTTAGATAGGTATCGATCGCCCGTTCTAGCTTGGCTTCTGGGATAGCTTTCCAACTCCGATCGTCGATCTGCCAGCAGCCGACCACCAGCGGCTTTAAACCAGAATCTAGTTGAGAATTCATAAGAGAAACATTAAAAGTAAGACCCTTAGTCACAAATACAGACTGAAGCTTTGAAAACTGGGTTAGGTTGCAGGTGATAATAGGTGAACTGAAGACTGTTTCTTCAGCAGCACGACTCAGTTGTTACCTCTCTTAATGATATCGACAGGCGCTTTAACCTGTTTCACTCTTCAAACTTATGACAAGGCAGCGAGTTCTTTCTGGCATTCAAACCACGGGCTATCTTCACCTCGGTAATTATCTAGGAGCCATTCGCAACTGGGTCGAAGGGCAAAGTCAATATGATAACTACTTCTTCTTAGCAGACCTCCATGCCATTACGGTGCCCCACAACCCAGAAACGCTGGCGGCAGATACCTACACGATCGCAGCGCTCTATCTCGCTTGTGGCTTAGATTTACAATACACTACGATTTTTGTGCAGTCACACGTCCCGGCGCACACCGAGTTTGCCTGGTTGTTAAGCTGCATTACGCCGCTCAACTGGCTAGAAGACATGATCCAGTTTAAAGAGAAAGCGGTGAAACAGGGGCAAGACGTGGGAACGGGCTTACTGACTTACCCGGTGCTGATGGCTTCTGATATTTTGCTCTATGAGCCAGATAAAGTGCCCGTCGGCGAAGATCAAAAACAGCATTTAGAACTGACTCGCGATTTAGTCGATCGGTTTAATCACAAGTTTGCCACTCCTGAACAGCCAGTTCTCAAACGTCCCGCTCCGCTGATCCGATCGGAAGGCGCACGAGTGATGAGCCTCACCGACGGCACTCGCAAAATGTCAAAGTCTGACCCGTCTGAGTTGAGCCGGATCAATTTGCTAGACCCGCCAGAGGTGATTCAAAACAAGATTAAGCGCTGCAAAACTGACCCGATTCGAGGGCTAGTGTTTGGTGATCCTGAGCGTCCTGAGTGCAACAACCTGCTGACGCTGTATATGATTTTGTCTAACCAGACCAAAGAAGCCGTTGCCGCAGAATGTCGAGAGATGGGCTGGGGGCAGTTCAAACCATTGCTGACAGAAACGATGATTAGTGCCTTGCAGCCAATCCAAGAAAAATATAAAGCCATCATGGATGACCAGGGATATCTAGAATCGGTGCTGCGAAGCGGACGCGAAAAAGCATCTGCGATCGCCAACGAAACCCTAACCAAAGCGAAGAAAGCAATGGGATATACCTTGCCTCTTTAAAAAAGAGAACGGTAGAAACTCCGGCGTTGCAAAATCAGAGGGGTCGAATGGCTGTAGGGGTAGCGCCCCCGTGCCTACCCCTGACGGAGGGCAACCACGTAGAGATTGCCCCTACTCAGATCATCCCTACGTTCAGGAATGCCAAAATTCAGACCATTTACCGATGAAGAATCCTGGATTACTCAGGATCTATGAGGGTATGCGGTGCTGAACTTTAAGTTCCTGTAAATTGCTGGGATCAGCTTCAGATTTTGAACCAATCACCGATACCCTATAGCTAAAGCTCTAACCCCGATCGCCCATGTCTCACCCTTCACACCCGCTCCCATCGTTCCGCTCTGCTGCTCAGTCTGGCGAATTTTTGATCACGGCTGAAGTGGCTCCTCCTAAAGGCGGCAACCCTGCTCATATGCTGGAGATGGCGCAACTGCTCAAAGGGCGAGTCCATGCGGTGAATATCACAGACGGCAGTCGAGCCGTGATGCGGATGTGTTCGCTCGTGTCGTCAGCGCTGCTGCTGCAACAGGGCATCGAGCCGATTTGCCAAGTGGCGTGCCGCGATCGCAACAGCATCAGCTTACAAGCCGATCTGCTCGGTGCCCACGCACTAGGGATCTACAACATTTTGGCGTTGACGGGCGACCCCGTGAAGGCAGGCGATCATGTGGATGCAAAAGCCGTGTTTGAGCTAGAGTCAGTGCGCTTGCTGCAACTGATCGCCAAGCTCAATTTAGGCGCTGATTGGAAGGATCAGCCTCTAACTGATGGAGAAACCAGTCTATTTGTCGGCGCGGCAGTTGACCCGCAGTGTGGGAGTTGGTCAGGTTTACAGCGTCGGTTTGAGCGCAAGGTAGAGGCGGGGGCGCAATTTTTTCAGAGTCAGCTAATTTCGGACTTCGATCGCTTAGAAAAATTTATGGATCACCTCGGTTCACCTGCCGGAAAGCCCATCTTAGCGGGAATCTTTCTGCTCAAGTCTGCAAAAAATGCTCGATTTATTAATCGCTGTGTGCCAGGAGTTCAAATTCCAGAACACATTATCGATCGCTTAGAACGCGCCTCTGATCCTCTGCAAGAAGGCGTGATGATTGCCGCAGAACAGGTGCAAACCGCTCGCCAACTCTGTCAAGGCGTACACATGATGGCGGTGAAGCGAGAAGATCTGATTCCGCAAATTCTTGACCTGGCAGGAGTCGCACCGTTGAGTAAAGCAACTCCTGTTACGGCGTGAGTAGCTAATCTAAAGGGGTTCGGGCTACGATCGAAGGTATAAAGCACTGCCCTACTCCGATCCAGGAGAACTGCCGATGACTGAAAGCCCGATCACTCAAAATCCCTTTATTGTCGGTAGACCCGTTCCGCCAGATTGTTTTGCGGGGCGCACCTCTGCGATCGAGACCGCGTTTGATCAGATTCTCAGTCGCAGCAATCTCGCCATCTGGGGCGGGCCTGGCATTGGCAAATCGTCGTTTTTAGAACTTCTAGCTTCCCCCAAAGCGTGGCAACTGAGAGGACATGATCCCTCTAGCGCAGTTATCGTTTTGCTGAGTTGTTTGAGCATTACTCCATTTAGTGCTGTCAACTTCTGGCGCGAGATCATGCTGCTTACCCAAGAGGCTTTAGAAAAAGAGCCAGTATTGCAGACAGAAGTTGGTAAGTTCTTGGAGCAGGGCAACACGACGAAGGACGGGCTACGATCGATGCTGCGATATCTAGGCAAGCAAAACAAATTTCTCGTGCTGCTGGTCGATGATTATGATGCGGCGCTGCGATCGCAAGCAGGCTATAGCGATAGTGACATTGCTGTTTTCTTGAGCGATTGCCGAAACATTGCTTCTCACTCCAGAGAGCGGCAGTTTCTCTCGATGGTCGTCACTTCACTGCGACGGCTTAATGAACTTGGGCCTAAATTAAAACCCGATGGCTCTCCGTGGTATAACCACTATTTATTTCAGCCTCTCAAGCCTTTTGACGAGACAGAAGTGGCGGCGCTGCTAGGCTGTATGCCGATGACCCCAGCGCTCAGAGACGGCATTCGAGAGATTGCTGACGGCAACCCGGCTTTGCTGCAAAACGCCGGACATCTGCTCTATCGTGAACTGCGGACGGGTCACATTCCCAACGCGGAGGCATTTGCAAAAGATTTTCAGCGCACCACCGTTCACTATTTTGAAGACATGTGGAATCTGGCTAGTGAGATCGAGCAAACGCTGATGATGCTGATTGCCCTCTGTGGGTTAAAAGGTCGCCTGCATAAAAAACACTATGATCTAGGTGACACCAATCTTGTCTTTAGCCAAAAAGAACGAGAATTGACCGATTTAGAAGAGCGAGGCGTGGTGATATCGCAAATGCAGGACAGCCAAAAGTCCTATGAGTTTGCCTCTTCAATGATGGAATGGTGGGTGGTCAAGGAAATTGAAAACAGCACCGAAGAGACCCTTCACGATCGCCAAAAAGGCTTCCTCAATCTCATGAGTCACAAACAGGCAGAGAACGTTACAAAAGCAATTCGCTGGTTGTGGCAGCATAGAGAAGAGGTGCCATCTATCCTGGAATGGTTGGGAAAAGTGTCGGCAGCATTGCCGAAGGGATTGATCCAGGGTTAATCTAGCCAAATAGCTAAAACTTATCTATGCGTTTTCCGATCGCTCGGAGAAATCCTTACATTATCGGTCGCCCGATTACGGAGCCGAACTTATTTTTTGGACGCGAGAGTCTGTTTCGGTTCGTGGAAGACAGCCTCTACAAGGGTTCTCAAGTGATTTTGCTGCACGGTCAGCGCCGCATTGGGAAGTCATCGGTGCTGGCGCAGATTCCTAATTTCGTTGACTTGGAACAGTTTGCCTTTGTTCCGCTTTCACTAGAGGGCGACAGCCAAAAACCCCTCGGTGAAGTTTTGCACGAACTCGCGAGAGATTCGCTAGAGCACTTTAGTTTGATGGACGCGATCGCACTGCCCTCGATCGCAGAACTAGAAGCTGATCCCAGGACTTTTGTCGATCGTTTCCTTCTACAACTGCGCCAAGCCCTCAACGTTCAAAATCTAGTGCTGTTGCTCGACGAATTTGACGCGTTCTACAGCCTTAAAGTAGCAGCAGGACATCTGTTTCAATATCTCCAATCGGAGGTTTATCACCATCCTGATCTCTACATCATTCCAGTGGTGGGGCGGCAACTCAACGACTTGCCCGAACTAGTGAGCCTATTTCGTGAGGCACCCAATCAAGAAGTTGGGCTACTCGATCGCCGCAGTGCAGAACGGCTGATCACCAAACCTGCCGAGGGTTTGCTGGACTATAGCCAAGACGCGATCGACGCAATTTTAGAACTTTCAGCAGGTCATCCTTACTTTACGCAAGTGGTTTGTTTTGCCGTGTTTTCTCACGCCAGAGAAGAAAATCGCTGGCAGGTGACTCGCGCCGATGTTGACAGCATTGTCGAAAAAGCCCTCGAACTCGGTGAAGGCGGGTTAGCTTGGTTTTGGGATGGATTGCCGATTCCAGAACGAGTCGTTTTCGCAGCCGCCGCCGAAGTGCCTGAGACGAAACTGATCGCTGATCAGGCTGACGATGCCTCAATTTTAAGTTTCACCCAAGAAGAGCCACTAGCGCTGCTGCGCGATCTCGGAGTCAGTCTCACGCCGCCTCTACACGATGCTGTGTTTCATCTCTCTGACTGGAAGTTTCTGCAACCTGTGGGGTCAAATCGACCCACCGGAACCAGCATTCCGCCCAGAATTGCCACGTTTCGAGTGACGATCGAGTTAGTCAGGCGATGGTTGGTCAGACGACACGCCCTCCAGCACGAAATTTGGGAACTAGAGCGGCTTGACCCCGAAATTGACCATCTCTATCAAGAAATCAAAAAAGCGCGTCCGTTTGGAGTCACCCTGAGCATTATCAGTCGGCTCAGTCCCATTTTGGCGGCAAACCCCAACCACTTTGGGGCCCTGTTTGATCTCGCAGAGTGCGTGATGGAGATTCGCAACTTTAGTCAAGCGGTGAAATATTACGATCGTGCCTACCGCGTTGATCCCGTGCGGGCAAAAGATGGGTTTCTCCAAGCCTTATGGGAATATGGCGAAGAACTTGGAGATGAAGGACATTTAGAAGAAGCAAAAGCAGCATTAAAGCAAGCCTTGGAAATTGCTCCAGATAACCCAGAGATCTATGAGCTGCTGGAGAAGATCTATAAAGAAGAGAAATATAGTGGCTACTTCAAGACAGTCTTTCCACCGAGTTTGAACCCTGTGAGCGATCGCGATTTCCCTTCAGAAGCCGTGTCAGAGATTGTCTTAGAGAGCGATTTGACAAACTTGCAAAACAAGTTTAGCGACGTGTGGAAACTCGTCGAAGATAACGCGCCTTCTGAGGTGAAAGACCGAGCGCTAGAGCGATTAGAAGAACTCAAAGAAATCTTCACGACTCAAGAGCTAAATCTGACGACGATGGCTTATGTGCGGCAATGGTTCGAGAAGAATCTGCCTGCGCCACTCTACGAAGCTGTGAGCCGCTTTTTAGAAGAGATCATCTCGAAAGCCAGTAATGTGAATTAACTGACTTCGACACTAGGAAAGCAAACCTTCGTGCCACCTAGCCCACAATATCCACCGAGATTTTTAGCAAGATACTGCTGGTGATAGGCTTCTGCGTAGTAAAACTCAGGCGCATCTATAATCTCAGTCGAAATCTCTCCGTGCCCTTCTTGCTTTAGCGCTTGCTGATAGACATCGCGAGACGCTTCTGCGAGTCGGCGCTGCTCGTCAGAATAGACGTAGATGCCCGATCGATACTGCGTTCCAACATCGTTACCTTGGCGCATCCCTTGCGTTGGGTTGTGGCTCTCCCAAAAGACTTTCAGCAGGTCTTCATAGCTGACCACGCTGGGGTCGAAGACGACTAGAACGACTTCGTTATGTCCAGTTCTCCCTGAGCAGACTTCTTGATAAGTAGGGTTTGGGGTAGCTCCGGCTGCGTATCCGACTGCGGTCGTGAAGACCCCGTTTTGCTGCCAAAACTTACGCTCTGCGCCCCAAAAACAGCCAAAGCCAAATAGAGCCGTCTGCATTCCGGCTGGGAATGGCGGCTGGAGTGGGTTGCCGTTGACATAGTGGCTTGAAGGCACTGGCATCTTTTCTGCCCGCCCTGGTAAGGCTTCTTCAGGGGTGGGCAAGCTCTGCTTTTTGCCAAATCCGAATAACACCATGCGTTTTAACTCTATTTTCGAGATGAATCTTTACACGTCCTTATATTAACGTATCTCTTTGCAGGCTCAAGTGTTGGGAACCGTCCGATCGTCCAACTTATTTTTATAAAGGGTTAGTCTCTAATCCTCCATACCGCGTATAACATTCTTTTTAGGGGTCGTCTGTCATCTCTATCACGGCAATTTTCGTTTCTCTGAAATCATGAAACCCTTTTCAATTTCTAGGGCGTTTTTTCAAATCAAATGGGGAACGGTGGGCGCGATCGGGCTGCTGTCAGGAGCGGTAGCGCTGCTGATCTGCGGGGCATGGCTGAGTGTAGAATTTATTCTCGATCCGCGATCGGTGATTTGGCTCAATCAATATCTGCCAGAAGGGTCAAAAATTTTAGTCGTAGGGTCGGATGACCTGAGAACCCTAACAGAATTGCAGGCAGCCCTGAAGAAAACCGGACGCACGACTGGCGACCCGCTTTTATTAGAAACCAATCTAAAAGCGGCTAAAAAATCTTCAGATCTGCTGTTGCCCGTGTTGACTCGCAGAGAATCCTGTGACCTTGATTGCGATCGCGTTACAGAGCTAAGAGTTTATCGTCCGATTCTTGAGAGTCATCGTCGGGGCAAACAAGACTATCTTCAGCTAATCAGTCAGCTTCCGATCACTGGGGTAGACGAGTCATTTGTGCTGGCACCGTTTGCAGAGGCGGGCGGCGACGATCAAGGCTCAACCCGTGCCCTGCCCCTGACCACACTGCAACGCTTTGAAGATAAAGCGCCATCCCAGGGCGTTTGGCTCAACCTGAGCGGGCAGCGATCGCAAGGAGACCACTCAGTTGCCTATGGAGAAATTGTTCACTACAACCCCGGTCAGACTCACTTGAGCATTTTGCTGCGCTGGACAAGCCCGATCGGAGAAGCTCCAGTCTGGCAAAAACGAGCGAAGGGCATGCTGTCTACGCTGGTCGTCAATCAATCGATCGGGCTAGAACCCCGTTTTGAAGCTTATCAGGTAAGAGCGCGCAAGTTTGTCCCCGATCCGCTACAGCTTCTCCCGGTTTCGCTCACCGAACCCGCGTTAGACAATGGTGCGTTTGTCGATGCTCTTTTTTTAGCGCGAAACGGCTTGTGGTCAACCGCTTTGGAGTTTTTGCGATCGGTTAAAAATCGCCGAGTAGGGTGGTCAGCCAATGCCCAAGCGCAAATGGATTTGGTAGAGCGCCACGCTCAAGTCACAAAATCGCAAGCCGAAAAACCTTGGGCAAATGTGAGTCAACAGGTTTTAGTCAATCTCGTGGATGGACGATGGGCAAAAGCAACGCAAGTGCTGCAAGCGTCCCCGAACGATCGAGACGAGATCACTAGTCTTTTAAAGAGTGACTCAGGGCGGTTGTGGAAGCGAATCAGCGCCCTGCTGCGGGTGAATCCAACTCGGCAGGATGTGCAAACTTGGGGAGCGCTGATTCTGATGGCGCAGCAAGATAAACCGAGGGCGATCGCGTGGTTAAAGAAACAACCCCAAGAGTCTCCAGCAAGCCGCGCTCAAATCACCAAGTTATTAAACCAAATAGACGCACTTTAGACACAATTCTTAGCTACAAGCGCCTCAACACCCTTAAAAGAGAAGAAGCAATTCTGTGAAAAGCCTCTCAATAAGGCGTACTGATCAGCAGTAATAAAGCAAGATCTATACTCGTTCTTGATCCCCTAGGGGGGGATATCAGAGGGTCTTGGTGAGCCAGTGGCTCTAAGCTTATTGAGAATTAATGGCAAAAAAGCTTGACAAGGTTCATCAAAACATAATAAGACGGTTAAGAGTTATCGTCCAAGCAAGCGAATAAGAACGATAATTATTATCATTTTGTAGATTTGATTGGCTTTCATTGAGTTGAGCAAATCCACTAACGCAACCCATTCATTCACCTGATGTGAGGCCACGACCCCTATGACGAACCTTCTTTTCAAGACTTTCTGGCTAAACCCAGCGATCGTGGCAGCCAGTCTAACCGTTTCATCGGTGGCAACTGCGGCTGACGTTCCAGCAGTGGTGTCTGCTAAGACTGAGCCGATGCAGCTTGCTCAAGCCGCCGAGACAACCTTAGAGTCTGAGGTCAGTGATTCGAGCGAGACTGCCTTATCTCAAGTCACCTCAGTTTCTCAACTGTCAGATGTGCGCCCGACTGACTGGGCATTTCAGGCGCTGCAATCTTTAGTTGAGCGCTATGGCTGCATTGTGGGATATCCCGACAAAACCTTTCGCGGCAATCGCGCTACGACTCGCTTTGAGTTTGCGGCAGGCTTAAATGCGTGTCTCGATCGCATCAATGAACTGATTGCTGCCGCCACGGCTGATTTAGTCAAGAAAGAAGACCTTGCAATTCTGCAAAGACTCCAGGAAGAATTTGCTGTAGAACTGGCAACTTTGCGCGGTCGAGTTGATGCGCTAGAAGCGCGCACGGGAGCGTTAGAAAAGCAGCAATTTTCGACGACCACCAAGCTCAGTGGAGAAGTGGTGATCGGCATTGCAGGGGTTGCAGCAGGCAGAACGATCAGTGGTCGAGAAGTCTCGAAGAATACGATCATCGGCGATCGCGTTCGTCTCAACTTTGACACCAGCTTCACGGGCAATGACTTGCTGAGAACCCGTCTACAGGCTTTCAACCTAGCAGCGCTGCCTACGGATAGAGTAAATGGCGACTTACTGACACGGGAAGGAAACTTCCGGTTTGCAGCCGATGGTGATAACTCAGTCGCAATTGATGCCCTGCTCTATCAGTTTCCTTTAGGTAGCAAGACGACGGTCACGATCGAAGCAAATGCCGGAGCGATCGACGATTTCACCGACACGCTCAATCCCTATTTAGATGGGGACGGCGCAACAGGTGCCTTGACCCACTTTGGCACTCGCAACTCGATCTACTATCTGGTGAATGGGGCAGGTTTGGGTCTCAGACACTCGTTTAGCGATGCTTTGGAACTCAGCTTAGGCTATCTGGCCAACGATCCGGCTAACCCAGCTAATGGAGCGGGGTTGTTTAACGGGTCGTATGGCGCGATCGCCCAGTTGACCTTTAAGCCCAGCGAAGCCCTAGCATTAGGGTTAACCTACATTCATGCCTACAACAACGACTTTACTGCAAACGGCAGCGTCGGCAGTGACCTTGCCAACTTTCGCGAAAGCACAGGGGAAGCCTTCTCTACCGATGCCTACGGCATTGAAGCGTCCTTTCAGCTAAGTCCTAAGATTAATATCAACGGCTCTGTTGGCTATACCAACGCTCAGGCTGTAACAGGTGGCAGAGGCAGTTTTGATATCTGGAACTGGCAAGTCGGTTTGGCGTTTCCCGACCTGGGCAAAAAAGGCAACCTGGCAGGCATTATCGTCGGTCAAGAACCTAAAGTCACAGGCAGTCGTGGTGCGTTAGGGCAAGCTTTTGGGCGCGATCGTGACACTTCTCTGCACGTCGAAGGCTTCTATCAATATCAGTTGACTGACAACATTGCCCTCACTCCTGGCATTGTTTGGCTGACGGCTCCCAATCATGACAACCGCAATAATGATGTGGTGATTGGCACCGTTCGTGCAACGTTCACGTTCTAGTCTGGACAAACAAATAGTCACCGATGGGCTTATCCATGGGTGACTATTTAAAAATGAAAAGAGTGACCTACGCCATGCTGTTTTCGATCGCCCACCGTGCCAACTCAGTGCGATTGTGTAGCCCAGTTTTGCCCAGCATGTTGCTGACGTGACTCTCGATCGTGCGTTGACTGACATTTAACTCTTCAGCAATCTCTCGGTTTGCCATGCCCCGCGCCACAAATTGCACTACCCGCAGCTCAGTCGGCGTTAACTCAACGTCAAACGGCACCTGAATCTTGGGCGTGTTGTCTCCCCCTCTAGAGTCTTTGTGCTGAATCAGTCGCGAAGCTTGCTTGAGAGAAGACTCAACTTGAGCGACTAATTCTTCTGGCTCAAACGGCTTAACCATATACACGTCTGCGCCAATGTTGAGTCCTTTCACGCGGTCTTGACTCTGCCCTTTTGCCGAGAGAAATAGCACCGGAATCCAACTGGTTTTGGGGTCTTGGCGGATGGCGCTCACCAGCGAGTAGCCGTCCATCTCTGGCATCATGACATCGCAGATAATCATAATCTGGCGTTTCTTGCTCTAAAACTTCTAGAGCCTCACGACCGTTTTCGGCAGTGATGACTTTATAGCCGCGAAACTCAAGGTAATCTTTGACTAGCAAAATCAAGTTAGGGTCATCATCAATCAACAGCAATCGTTTGTGATTTCCGGCGCTGGTTTCCTTCATGCTGTGACACTCGCTCTGCCTGAATCGGGATTAACGGTTAGAAACTGAGTTCTATTAACTGACATATTTTACAAAACTAGCCGTCTAAGTTAACGGAAACTTTGTTAAGCCCTGTTTTTCTTGTGAGAAGCTTTGAAGCAGCCAGCGAAAAGTTGTTTATTTCTGGTCGTTGACTAAAGCGTAAATTAATTACCCTTTGTTTCTCGTGTCATTATATACGACTGCTCGGAAAATTTAACACTCTCTGGCTAATGAGCCGATCGCAATTTAGGAGACAGATGTTTTTTTGCCGCCTTAAGATCGGTGCAGCAATAAACCTGCACAAATCTGGAAACGCCCCCTAAATCCTCCAATTCTGGGAGACTTTGAACTCCAGTTCCTCCCGAATTGGGGGTTAGGGGGCGAGATCGCAGGGTGATTTACGTCGAGAATTTTATTCATGCAGGAGGTCTAATAAACCGAAAGGGGTTTAGAGAACTCGTCGCTACGCGACTAAACACAGCAGATTTGACTTTACCAAAACCTCGGAGGTTTAAGCCACTGTCGGTCACGATGCTTGATTCTTGGTTAAACCTCCGAGGTTTGCGTGGGTCTTAAGTTGCATCAGACTTGACGGGAGTTGGCAGCGGATGGGTTAGGAATGCGTATTCCTGCACAATTTTGTTCTCAATTAAGTGTTCTTGGATGATGCGATCGATAATTTCTGGGCTAGCGGCTCGATACCAAACTCCGTCAGGGTAGACCACCATAATCGGGCCCTGATCGCAAACGCGCAAACAGTTAGCTTTAGTGCGAAAGATGCAGTCAGGACGCTCGATCGTCGGGGTGTCGAGTTTGAGTTCCTTTAAACGGTTTTTTAGATGGTTCCAAGCAACCAACCCTGCTTCTTTAGAACAGCATAAGGGTTTTGTTTGGTCGGCACAGATCAAGACGTGACGTTGGATTTGAGCGAGTCCTAAAGATTCAACACATTTCGTTAAATCGGTTTGCGAGGTCATTGATTAGAAGATTTTATAGATTGACTGATCAAAAAAGGTAGGGAAATCTTTCCCTACCCTTGAGCTTAACTTGACTGAACTGAGTTCTCAATCAAAGTGTTTCTGGAGAAGGTGGCTCAGGTTGCGGTTCTACACGCTTGGGGCTGAGAGGCGGCTCTAGCGACTCCATGCGGCGGGTGAAATACATGATGATCGCCAGGAAGACAAATAGTCCGATCGAACCCATTAATAGCGAATAGTCTTGGTTTGCCAGCACCACATAGAGATAGCTGTAGAGTGCTGCCTGCATGACTCCGACGATCGCGCCCCGTTTTTTAGCTCGCAGCACTGATGTCGAATAGGCGGTAAGCAAGATAACTACTGCACCCGTAGCGGTTAGATAGCCGATTTTGAACCCCAGGTGTTCAGAAATTGCCAGTTGTAAGAGATAAAACATCGACATCGCCACCCCAACCAGCAGATATTGCAAGGGATGAACGCGCAGACGAGTTGCGGTTTCAAACAGCCAAAACACCGCAAACGTCAAAATCAAGAACAAATAATTGTATTTGATGCTGCGATCGCTCATGCGATAGTTATCGACGGGCGAAATCAGATCGACTCCAAACAGAGATGCTTGAATCAGTTCGGGGTTAACGGGTGATTCATTGTTCCACTGTTGAGGATAGTTGCGACCGAGAGATGGAATATCCCATGTGGCATCAAAGCCTTTGGAAGTCACCGATCGCTGGTCGGGTAACCATACGCCCTGAAAGCTGGGATTTGTCCAGTCAGAGTTGAGGCTGACTTTGGTAACTTTGCCAAAGGGCGCAAAGGCGATTTTCTCGCTGCCGTTAACCGTGAGAGGAATTGCAAAATCAAAGCTTTCGCCCTTGATCTGGTCTTTTAGATTGGCGTGAATGCCTTGTTCGGGGCCGCCATATTTGCCTTGTCCGGCTGTAAACGGAATTGATTTTTGATTCCAGTCCAGGGTCGCTTGGGTTTGAATGGCGTGAGCATCCGAGATTTGCAAACTCAGTTCAGCGCGATCCCACAAAACATCTTCGGGACGCACTCCCCAACTTACGACATCGGGACGGACAAACCGACCGCGAATATCTAGTTTTGTTTGATAGATTGGCACTTCAAAAATGCCTCGATAGCGCACTTCTGTTTTGAGCTTGCCGCTCACCTGCAAATCATCGGGCAAAAAGGTGCCGTATTTGACTTCAGATTTTTCATCTTTGCCGACCTGCGATCGCCGAATATAAGGCACATAAAGCCGCGGCCCAAGGATAGTCTGCTCACGTCCCCAATTAGAGGTAATGCTGCTGATTGCTTCTTGACGCAAGTTTTGGCGATCGCTCACCAACCCTTGCAGCATCGCAGTCGGAATTTGCAGAACGAGAATCAGAAACGTGATTAAAAAAAGACGGGCGAGTTGAGAGTTTTTTAGCTGCTCGTACATAGGTGACGATTAAGAAGGCTGAATGCTTTGATTCATTTCTCAAGGCTTCATCCGTGCGCTCGAAAATTTCGGAGGAGAACATTTAAGAAACGTGAAGCAGATAGGAAGTAATCGCCAGATTAGAACAAGAAATAGCGTTGCGCCATTGGCAAGACCGTTGCAGGTTCACAGGTCAACAACTGTCCATCAGCACGAACTTCATAGGTCTCGGAGTCTACCTCGATATGTGGTAACGCATCATTGAGCTTCATATCGCGTTTGGTGAGATTGCGAATGCCTGAGACAGCAACAGCGGTTTTTTGTAAATTTAGCTGGTCGGGAATGCCCTTTTTGAGGGCCGTGTGAGAGAGAAAGGTGAGCGAAGTCGCCGCGATCGCACCTCCAAAACTGCCAAACATCGGCCGCATATGCACAGGCTGCGGCGTGGGAATGCTGGCGTTAGCATCGCCCATTTGTGACCAGGCAATCATGCCGCCTTTGATCACCATTTCAGGCTTAACGCCAAACATCGCAGGTCGCCATAGACATAAGTCTGCCAGTTTACCGACTTCGATCGATCCGACGTGGTTAGCGATGCCGTGAGTGATCGCAGGATTGATCGTATATTTTGCGATGTAGCGTTTGGCTCTGTGATTGTCATTGCGTGACGAATCTTCTGCTAATGCACCGCGCTGAACTTTCATTTTGTGTCCGGTTTGCCAAGTGCGAATGATCACTTCACCAATCCGACCCATGGCTTGCGAGTCAGATGACAACATACTAAACGCACCCAGATCATGCAGAATATCTTCGGCGGCGATCGTTTCTCGGCGAATTCGCGATTCGGCAAACGCCACATCTTCAGGAATGCTGGGATCGAGGTGATGACAGACCATCAGCATATCCAAATGCTCGTCTAGCGTATTTAGCGTGTAGGGGCGAGTCGGATTGGTGGAGGACGGCAACACGTTCGCTTCGCCGCAAACTTTGATGATGTCAGGGGCATGTCCGCCGCCTGCACCTTCAGTGTGATAGGTGTGAATGACGCGATTTTTAAAGGCCGCGATCGTATCTTCAACAAACCCGGCTTCATTCAAGGTGTCGCTGTGAATGGCAACCTGCACGTCGTATTCGTCAGCCACGTTGAGACAGTTATTGATCGCGGCGGGAGTTGTTCCCCAATCTTCGTGCAGTTTTAGCCCGATCACACCCGCTTTCACCTGTTCTTCGAGGGCGGCAGGCTGCGAACTGTTGCCTTTGCCGAGGAATCCAATATTCATCGGGAACGCGTCGGCGGCTTGCAGCATTCGATAGATATTCCAGGGCCCGGGTGTGCAAGTGGTGGCATTGGTTCCGGCGGCAGGCCCGGTGCCTCCACCGATCATTGTGGTGATGCCAGAAGCGATCGCGACCTCGATTTGTTGCGGACAAATAAAGTGAATGTGTGTATCAATGCCGCCAGCCGTGAGGATCATGCCCTCTCCCGCGATCGCTTCGGTGCCGGGGCCAATAATGATCGTTACGTTGTCTTGAATGTAGGGATTTCCGGCTTTTCCGATCGCTGCAATCTTACCGTCTTTAATGCCAACATCGGCTTTGACAATGCCCCACCAGTCTAGAATTAACGCATTCGTAATCACCGCATCAACTGCGCCATCTTCATTCGTAATCGGTGATTGTCCCATGCCATCCCGAATCACCTTACCGCCACCAAACTTAACTTCTTCGCCGTAGGTAGTGTAGTCTTGTTCGACTTCGATGATCAGTTCGGTGTCAGCGAGACGCACCCGATCTCCCACTGTTGGGCCAAATGTTTCAGCGTAGGCGCGGCGATTCATGCGGTAACTCATGCAGTCTTCCTCACAGTGAATTAGGGGCGAAAGATACGATCGACAGGCTGGCTGCGATCGCGACGATAAATATCAAAATCTTTGTCTAGCGTTGCAATAGCAGCAACATTCAAACGTTCAGAAATCACAATTAAAAACAAATCTGCAAAATCACCAGGTAAGTCAGCATATTAAGCATTCAGTTCAGCAATTCGTATAAAGTCACTTGGAATTATAAGGTTCACACCTCGGCTGAATCTGTTAAAAAGTCATTTTGCATCGTGAAATAAGGTTTTCCACTGCATAGACCGGGTTTTACTGCTACACACTGTGCAGTTTTAACCAGCCAATTTCAAGTCACTGTCTTTCGTCTTCACGATCGCTCGTTCTCACTGTTTAGTTTGGGATGGATTACTAGACCCATCTCGTTTTGCCCCAAACCAGCCAAACCAGCCAAGCGATGTGATGAACTGCGACGATCGTCCAAAACTTAGTTTGATAAGACGCTTTCTGACTTTTGTGGCGCAACATTCGCTGGGCTATAAACCCGCCTAACCATCCGCCTGCCAGTTCACACAGATGCAGCGTTTGTTCAGGAGTTCGCCACTGCCTTCGTTGGGCACGAGATTTATCTTTAGCGTATAGAGCATAAGTCACTAAACTCATGACAGAATAGAGAATCAGCGGAAGGGGATTGCGCGTTGTTAGAGTAAAATGAGTAGCTCCAGACAAAGGCAAAATCGACAGCAACAATACCTCATATATGGGAAAGTTCGATCTGGGTACAGCACTGAGTTTAGCGTTGCCAATCAAAAACCCCCAGGGAGAAGTTGATTTGTTTCTCGCTCCCAGAATAAAAGCGTTGCAAGCCCGAATTTTGCCATCTGAGTCAACTATGGGGTAGTAGTAAATCGTGTCGTTTTCCTGCGGGCGACGGGTCGCATCTTGAAGCTCAGACATATGTAGAAAAACGTCCTTGCTTCCATCAGCGGGCTGGATGAAACCAAATCCACGATCGTCTTTCCATTGCGTAAGTTTTCCACTGCGTAGACTGGGTTTCATGAAAAAGCTTAATGATACGAACTTGGCAATTTTAACAAACCCACTTCAAGTACAGTCCTGACCGGAAGACAAAGTAACCCTTACAATTTCGCTTGGGCGACGCACTCTTCGACGGGTCTGATTTGATGCCAATCAATGGTCGCAACCCATATTTTTTCTACTTCAGAGTACTGCACTGCTCCGTCAACTTCTAACTCTTCACTATAAAGCGTCAATAACCGACCATTCTGTAACTCGATTCGATGACGGGATAGATCTTCGATCGTGCCAATACAATTTAGACGTAATCGCCCTTGGGCATCCGCATTATGGAAGTCTGCAAAAATTCTGGGACGGTTCATAAAGCTGCTCCAAATTAAACCTGCTGTGATGGACTCGGAACTGTTGGGATTAAGAGGTTGCTAATTTCCTTTGGAGTTAAGCCTGTCAAAGTGGCATGATTTGGGCTTCTTCCAGAGGTTCGGATGACATCTCCACCTAGTTTGCGAACTTCACTAACCCTTTTAACACCTACCTGCCCGTGTGGAATGGTCGCTGCTAATTCTGCTAGTGACGATCCTAACTTCACATTCGACTGAAATCCCAGTCACACCACTGGGATGAGTTCCAGTTGCCCGTTGAATATCTTCTGGACGATTGCGCCCGCCTCGAACCACGATCGCATCGTCTGGAATAATCTGCACAAACTTTACTCTGAGTCTTGGAATCCTGCTCTCATCGATACTGATCAAAAGAACCCCTGAATGATCAATAGCTCAGGGGTTGAACATTGCGGAATTAGAACTCCGATCGCGTCCTACAGTTTGCTAATAATTCGCTGCACGATTTGTACACCCGTCAGCGCTTGCCAGCTAAACAGACCCACAATCACCACATTCAAAGTAATGTGCGTATAGCGTGCCCAGTCTTGCCCTTTTTGCATAAACGGCGATAGAGAAGCCGACACCGCGATCAACGCCGTCATACTCAACCCTGCCAACAAGTGCGACCCAACAAACAGCTTGCCATTGTTGATGTAAGTGATGACCATTCCAGCGATCGAACCTACCACCATCAGCGCCAACACTACCGACCCGATCTGATAGTGCTTTACATTGAACTTTCCTTTGATCAGCTCTTTTTTGAGATCGCCTTCTGCGGCGCGAGTCCGACGAATTTGAACGCCTAGATATAAGGCGTAAAGGGTCAACGCAAACAGCACCCACATCAAAACAGGGTGCAAAAACTGACTGTAGACTTTAACCGACTCTGGAATCTTGTCCAAGGGCATCGAGAGTTCTCCGTGTGCGAGGAATGTTGTAAAACTTAGCATAATTGGTTTAATGCAAAAAGTGCCGAATTCCGGTGAACACCATGACGATGCCTAGCTCATTGGCTGCGTCGATCGAGTCTTGATCTCGCAGACTTCCTCCGGGCTGCACGATCGCCGCAATTCCGGCTGCTGCCGCCGTTCGCACTGAGTCATCAAACGGGAAAAATCCATCGCTGGCAAGAACGGCTCCGGTTGATTTTTCACCTGCTTGCTCTAAGGCGATTTTGACCGATCCGACTCGATTCATCTGACCTGCGCCGACTCCGATCGTGGTGCGATTTTGGGTGATGACGATCGCGTTGGATTTGACGTGCTTACAGATCTTCCAGGCAAACAACAACTCGGCAAGCTGGGCTGGAGTCGGTTTTTTCTCGGTTGGCATCTGCCACTGAGTCGGGTCAGCCATAATATCGTCAGAGGCTTGAGCTAGAAATCCTCCGGCGATCGGTTTCACGGTTCCTTTGGCTCCACTTTGCAAATCCGGCAGCAACAACACCCGCAGTTTAGATTTAGCTTGCAGAATTTGTTGGGCTTCAGCGTCACATCCTGGAGCGACAACGCACTCTAGAAAGGTCTTGGTCATTGCGGTGGCGGTTGGGACATCGATCGCCCGATTGAGTGCCACAATTCCCCCAAATGCTGAAGTAGAGTCTGCGTTAAACGCTTTCTCATATGCTTCTGACAACGATGATCCCATCGCCGATCCACATGGGTTTGTATGTTTAACGATCGTTGCGGCTGGATCATTGTCTAAAGTAGCGAATTCAGCGATGATCTGTCGGGCGGCTTCTAGGTCAACTAAGTTGTTGTAGCTCAGTTCTTTGCCCTGAAGTTTGGGTGCAGATGCCCAACCTGTGGGAGTGGCTCCGGTTTGATACCAGGCAGCAGGTTGATGCGGATTTTCTCCATAGCGCAAGGCTTGAATTTGGTGCCCTGTTAAAGTCAAGTTAGTGGGAAGTCCAGCACTTTCTGAAGGTTGCTGTGCCTCTAAATAGGTTGAAATGGCACGATCGTAACTAGCAGTGTGCTGAAACGCCTGCAACGCGCAACTCTGACGAAACGAGAGCGAAGCGTCTCCGTTGTGTCTCAATTCTTGAAGATAAGCGTCATATTGAGTCGGATTGCACAGCACCGTTAGATGGGCAAAATTCTTAGCCGATGCCCTGAGCATTGCGGGGCCGCCGATATCGATGTTCTCGATCGCGTCTGCTAAAGTCACATCGGATTTAGCGATCGTTTGCTCAAAGGGGTAGAGATTGACGACAACGAGGTCGATCGGGCGAATTTGCTGCGCCTCTAAGTCTGCCAAATGTTCGGGCAGATCGCGCCGCGCCAAGATTCCGCCGTGAATGCGTGGGTGCAGTGTTTTCACTCGTCCGCCTAAGATTTCGGGCGCTCCGGTGTAATCAGAAACTTTTGTGACAGGCAATCCAGCTTGTTTTAATGCGTTTGCAGTGCCACCACTACTGATGATGTCGAACCCGAATTCTTCGACCAGGCTTCGCGCTAAATCAATCAGTCCTGTTTTGTCAGATACACTCAGCAGTGCTAGACGTGCCATGAATTCAAAGTCCTCAGTCGTTAAATCGCATCTTTTAGGATAAAGGAAGTGCTGGGAGAATGGGCGATCAGACGGTTGAAAGCTGGCGCTTTATCAAATCTAGTGAGCAGCGATTATTGCGTTGACATGGGTGAAGATACGATCGAGTTCTGCAATCGCGTCGAGTTCTGCAATTTCTTCGGGGGTGAGTTGGTCGGCTTTCTTTTTGTCGAGAAGGTTTTCCATGCGAAGTTGTAGAAATTCGCTGAACTTGAACAAATTCCAGCGATCGACTTTCTCAATGCGAATTTCATGCAGCAGCGACGATGGCTTGCCAAGCGTTGTAGTCATTTTAGTTCGGCCAAGTAAAACCTGTAATTGCCTGATTGCAGCTTGATGGGATTATAGCTTTTTGGCTATTGTATCGATCGCGAACAATCGGCTCAACGTATAAAAAAGCCGCTCTGATGAGGAGCGGCTTACGTTTCTAACTAATTCGACCGTGAAGAATCAGTACAACTGGAGTGCTTGAAGAAGCTCGGACTGCCAACTTCAAGTTTCCAACTAATCCGATCGTGAAGGATCGGCACAGACTTGTTTCCAACTAATCCGATCGCGAACGATCGGGCAATTTTAAAAAGGGTCACGCTCCCAAGTCACAGTAATGTTTAGCTTACAAAAGCTTCTTCGATCCTAACGATTGACGCTGCTCATGTCTGTGTAGCGATCGCCCACCGCAATTCCTAGCGGTAGCGCTTTTCCAATTTGGTCTAGCTCGGCTTGAGTTAAAGTCACTGTGGTGGCTGCAATATTCTCCTCTAAATAAGTGCGGCGTTTAGTGCCAGGAATGGGCACAATGTCTTCTCCCTGCGCCAAAACCCACGCCAGAGCCAACTGTCCAGCTTTGACACCTTTATCGGCTGCCATTTGTTCAACTTGCTGCACCAACTCTAGATTGTGCTGCATATTCTCAGCTTGAAAGCGGGGATAGCGTTCAGCCCGAAAATCGCCCTCAGATAAATCATCTAGGCTCTTGATCTTGCCCGTGAGAAACCCCCGACCCAGAGGGCTGTAGGGGACAAAACCAATGCCTAACTCGCGGCAGGTAGGCAAAATCTCGGCTTCTGGCTCTCGACTCCAGAGTGAATATTCTGTCTGAAGTGCAGAAATAGGATGCACGGCTTGAGCACGACGAATCGTGGCGATCGCGGCTTCTGAAAGACCCAGATAGCGCACCTTTCCGGCTTGCACCAACTCCGCCATCGCGCCGACAGTTTCCTCGATCGGAGTGTTGGGATCAACTCGATGCTGATAATACAAATCAATCACGTCCACGCCCAAGCGCTTGAGGCTGGCATCACAGGCAGAGCGGACATAATCGGGCTTGCCACTTATCCCCAAAAAGCTGCCGTCGCTGCCGCGCACATTGCCAAATTTAGTCGCGATCACCACCCGATCGCGATGGTCTTTGATGGCTTTACCCACTAACTCTTCGTTGTGACCCACGCCATACATATCGGCAGTATCTAGCAAAGTGACTCCTAGCTCTAAGGCTCGATGAATGGTGGCGATCGCTTCTGATTCATCAGCAGTGCCATAGAACTCAGACATGCCCATACAGCCTAATCCTAGCTCTGAGACGACTAATCCTTGATTACCTAGTTTGCGCTGTTTCATTGGTTTTTCCTGGTTTGGCGAATGATTGCAAGACGATTTCATCCCTACGAATTAGAACATAGGTTAGAAACACTCCGCTTACAATCTATCTAAACGGAGGGTTTTGGAATGCGATCGTAAGGGGGTTCACAGATCGAGTTGTAAGCCAGGGTGATGTTGTCTGAACCCAACAGATAATCTATGTAGGTGGCAACAACACCATCACCGAGGCAGCCGCGATAATCTGCAAATCCTTCGTGCCCGCCAGGATATTGGAGATCTTTCCAAATCGGAGGTTCATAACCAAAAATATAGTTGAAGAATTGCTTGGTGTTGTAGTTAAAGTAGCCATTGTTCGCCGTATTTGGGATTAACCAAATAGTTTGCACTCGGTTGTCAACAAAGGTCATACCAAACTTGCCTTGCTTAGGAAAAGTCGGAAACACCCGTCGCACCCCAGATGGGGAGTAGGTATAGAGTTTAGTGTTGGGTTTGTCTTTCAGAGTTTCGATCGTCCATGGACGACCAAAGTGTCGTTGGATCGTGGCTGGAGTTTGGTTAAGAACGTAACGTCCCGCAAGGGCAGGAGTGGGAAAAAGACCGCTCAAAAACAGGATTGCTAAACCGAGTAGAATAAATTTCTTCATTTGAGTTAGATAACACAGGTACATCTTCATCTACCGCATGAGCCACGAACATTTCGCCCAAATGACATTGATGCTTTATGCAATGGGTCGAAACCTGCGAAGCCCAGACAGAAGCGTAATCTTGGCGATCGCGCTATAGTATTTCCTAGCATTCTCACCATGCCGGAGGCTTCTATGACTTCCCAGCAACTAGAAGAACGTTCTCAACAACTCGAAGCGAGAGTTATTGCCCTAGAAGCAGAGATCGTGCAGATCAAGCAACTTCTTTCGCATGAAAAGCAGACTGAATCGCCTTGGTGGGAAAAAGTTGTTGGCTCGTTTGTCGATCGCCCCGACTTTGATGAAATGAAACGCTTAGAGCGCATTCTAAATAAAAGCTTAAAGCCATGCAGGTAGAAAAGCAGGATGAATCAAGATTGAAAAGTCACCTTGATCCTTGTTGTAGTTGTAAGCGATCGCTCTCATCAAAAACTGGGTTACAGGCTATTTGCCTTTCTACGGAATTTGGGCCGCGATCGTGCTATTTGCTTTTCCGTTCCTCTTCTCGTTTAAGTAAACCGAGGAAATTAGAGAGCCGCCTAAAGGTGCAGCCAAGAACTTTGATCACACAATTGACGACTCCCAACTCCCTACAGTTGAATCGTGACTTTGTTGTGCAATTCCTCCAGGTAGATCAGTGAACTGTTGCCTAGAACAATGTTGAATTTCACGAGGGAACGTTCCACTTGATATCCCGGCAACACTCGCGCGATTTGATATTCTGTCGTCAAGTCACTGGTGCCATCCCACTTGAACGATGCTAGTTGATTGGATGCGATCGCACTCAGTTGTGAAACGAAGTCCTCAATAGAATCGCTCACATCAGGAAGAATGCCAGACGACAGAAAGATTAAACGCTCTTGCAAATCTAAAGTAACTGTGACTCGATAACGTTTCATCGTCGAGAGATCTAACTCAACGGTGAACGAAATCGAGCCAGGAAAGATATTCCTGACTCCCATGTTGTTATATCCTCTCTGTTAAGTCAAAGAGGATGAGAATGCTGATGTCTCAAGCATTCTGCATGGATATAAAACACCTGCTGGATCTTGATTCCATCCTTTCAAGATCCCATAGCAAAGCTGACGGTGTACAATCATGAACGCCTCCTGAGTTAATTACGCTAACTAGGGATGGAAGTCCTCGGAGTCTGATTTGCGAGATCAGACTTCGGGGCACGACTCCATCACTGCGATGTATTCTACAAGAGTTTTTTGGTTTTTGGAATGCTGAATTTTTGAGGGGGTGCGATCAAATGGCAGTTTTGCGCCGTTGTAGTGCAAATCTGTCAGCTTAATCCTCCAAACGGGGTTTTAGAGTGTGAGTGTGTCAGCTTAGTTTTCTGGGATCGTGCAATAGGTCACAGGATAAACTCGGTTTAATTAGATTGTCAGGTGGCTTAGGCTACCTGTTAGAGCATTGTTTGATGCCTACCTGTAAAATGGTCAACATCGATCAGAGAAGGTGATCGCGTTACGCCTAAAGGGAACAATGAGATGCGTGTCCTGAATAACTTATGCGAGTTATATTGGACTGAATAGCACCTCATTTCTACGGATTACTGTGTAACCATGTCATTGATTACTCCCGTGTTTAGTGTTTGTGAATTAGGTAATTCCTATCTGTGGGCTGCATGGAACACTCCTCAAGACGCTAATGCTTTCCTTGAGAAATCTGAAAAGATAGCTGTATTGGATTGTTTCTTTTATGCTGAAGCTCCATCAAGGGATGTTGCAATTCAGAATGCTCATAAAATTTTAGGTTCTTTTGCAAAACAGGTCAGTAATGAGTTGGCAGAAGAAGTCGCTAAGGCGTTATATGGCAAGCTATACAACGACATCGTTAAAAATAATACGAGTAGCGGCAACTCTTCTGCACACTCAGAGCAACTCGATCCTTCTGACCTACTTCAATCACTAATTGGCTTAAGCACAGTAAAGTCAACTGTTCAGGAGTTAGTGAACATGGCAAAAGTAGCGCAGATGCAAGCTCAGGCAGGGTTAAAGGCTCCCTCGATCACAAGGCATGTGGTATTTACGGGCAATCCTGGCACAGGCAAAACCACAGTAGCTCGGATTGTGGGTGAGATCTACAATAACCTCGGTGTTCTGTCGAAAGGACATTTCATTGAGGTTGATCGAACGGATCTCGTTGCAGAATATTTGGGTCAAACAGCACCCAAAACAGCACAAGTCGTTGAATCTGCTCTAGGGGGGGTGCTTTTCATTGATGAAGCTTACTCCCTGGTTCCAGAGGGACGCGGTGATATATTTGGGCAAGAAGCAATCAATACGCTCTTGAAAATGATGGAAGACCACCGAGAGGATTTAGTGGTTATTGCCGCCGGGTACAAAGAAGAGATGGTGCGGTTCATTAACTCTAATCCTGGTCTAAAATCTAGATTTGCAAGGTCAATTCATTTTGAAGATTATTCTTCTGCTGAGTTAGCTGAAATCTTTAAGGTTACGTGTGAAAGGCACGGTTATTTATTCTCAGACAAGACGCTGAAAGCAGTACGTCAACTGGTCAACAAATTTGAGGATCGAATCGGAGAACTGGGAAATGGTAGATTTGTTAGGAATATTTTTGATCGTTGTATTGCCAACCAATGCAATCGCCTAGCAACAACAGCCAAGCCCTCTAAGGAAGATCTGAAGACATTTTTACCTATCGATATTCCTTCCCCTGAGCAATTAGCAGAGTGCCTTGTCTGATATTAGCAATGTAGTAGTCACCATCTAATGTCATTGGAGCGGACGGTCGGAAGTCTTTTCGTCTATCGTCTAAACCTTCGTGCCACTGCTCAACTGCATCGTCAGGTCAATAAGAACGAGAAGGGGAAATGATGAACGCCACAAGTCTCTTAGCTCAAACCAGTTAGTAGCTGATTACGAGCTTCTGCTAGGGCATCGGGTAGCTTACTCGCATCGCGTCCGCCTGCTTGAGCGAGGTTGGGACGACCACCACCGCCACCACCACAGAGTTTAGCGATCGCCCCCACAACTTTCCCAGCCTGCAATCCTCTTTTCACAACCGCAGGGCTAAACGCCGCCGCCAAACTAACTTTGCCTTCTTCAGGCACAGAGCCTAACACCACCGCTCCTTCACCCAGCTTTTGCAGCAGTTGTTCTGTCACTGTTTTGAGCGATTCGGGATCGACGGATGCGAGTGAGGCGACCAAGATTTTGAAGTTGCCGATCGATTCGGCTTGGGTCAGCAGTTGATCGGCTTTTGCAAAGGCGAGTTGCCCTTTGAGCGCGTCGAGTTGCTTTTGAGTTGTTTTGAGTTCGGCTTGCAATGAGGCGATGCGATCGGGAATCTCTTCAGGCTTGACTTTGAAGCGATCGCTCAACTCGCGCACAACAGTATCTCGAACATTCAGGTACTCTAGAACAGCAGTTCCGGCGATCGCTTCAATGCGACGAATGCCTGCTGCAACACCTGACTCGGAGACGATTTTGAAGATACCGATTTCTGTGGTGTTGCTGACGTGAGTTCCGCCACAAAGCTCCATTGAGACACCGGGAACATCCAAAACTCTCACAGTCTCAGAGTATTTTTCGCCAAACATCGCGATCGCGCCTCTTTCCTTTGCTTCGGTCAGACCCATGACGTGAGTATTAGCGATATGAGCTTCTGCAATCCAGGTGTTGACCTGTTCCTCGATTTGTTGAACTTCGGCAGCCGTGATGGTGCGAGGACAGTTGAAATCGAAGCGGAGCCGATCGAATGCCACGAGCGATCCGGCTTGAGAAATGCTGTCATCGACAATCTTCTTTAGAGCCGCTTGCAGTAAATGAGTCGCGGTGTGATGTGCCTGAACTCGACGACGATACGCCAGATCGATCTGAGCCGTTACCGTGTCTCCGACGTGCAGAGTGCCCCGCTCAATGCGCCCAAAATGCACCGAGAACGCAGATTCTTTTTTCACGTCTTCAATTCGCACCAGGATGGAATCACCGGAGAGATAGCCCCGATCGCCCACCTGTCCGCCCGACTCTGCATAAAAAGGAGTCTGATTGAGAATGACTTGAACTTGAGTTCCAGCGTCTGCCGATTCGACAGATTCACCCTCGACGAGCAAGACTTCAACGGTTGCCTGACTCGATGGCTGCGTGTAGCCCAAAAATTCGGTTGCGTGAATGCGTTCTGCTAACTCATCCAACGTGCCTTGAACGGTGAGATCGATCGTTTTGTGAGCCGCTTTTGCGCGATCGCGCTGGGCTTTCATCTCGGTTTCAAAGCCTTCTGTATCCACGTTAAACCCTTTCTCTGCCAACTCTTGTCTGAGTTCCATCGGAAAGCCATGAGTGTCAAAAGACTCATAGCACCCGACGAGCTTTTTCATCTGATCTGGCGAAAAAATACTGCTGTCAAAGTACACGTAGTCGTCAGCAATCTCTTGCGTGAGTTCCAATGGAAAACCATATGTGTCGTACAGAACAAAAGCATCTCGACCAGAGAGTGGTAATAAAGCTCGTGCTACCCCATAACGGTTTTTATCCAGAAGTACTTCCCGCTTAGCCCATACTTTTTTCTCTAATGAAGTTGCTTGTTCAGAAAGATTTTGATTGTGCCCAGATTGCTGAAGGAACAGTTGCTGTTTCTGCTTTAGATCGGCAAGCGATTCCTTCAGGATTTGTTGAGGTATTTCTACTAAGCCCTCTAGCTCACGAAGTACTAACTCACGTTGAGGTTCTTCTGAAGCTTTTTCCCAGCGCTCCATTGCTCTTACAACTTTCGTAACCTGACGTTCTTTATTTTGCAAAACTTCATTCAGCAGTTTTTCGCCTCGCTCCAACGTCTCACGGAATCGAGATTCTTCTTTTTGCAGTTCGTTTTTGATCGTGTCTGCTTTTTGCCGCACTTTAGGATAAGCCGATTCAGACAGCCCGATCGCCGTTTCCGCAACCTGAGTCGTAAAGTCTTGGTTAATGCCCATCAATCGACCATGACGCACAACACGACGAATTAGACGACGCAGCACATAGCCTCGACCTTCGTTATTGGCAGTAATGCCGTCTGCAATCATATGCACGACTGCCCGAACGTGATCGCCAATGACTTTAAGCGAAGTTTTGGTCGCATCGTCCTGTATGGCGTAATCAATCCTGGCGATCGCGGCAGCCGTTTGGACGATCGGGAAAATCAAATCTGTCTCGTAGTTATTGGGCACTTTTTGCAGAATTTGTGCCATCCGCTCTAAGCCTAAGCCCGTGTCGATATTCTGGTTTTGCAATGGGGTGAGATTGCCATCAACATCGCGGTTATATTGCATGAACACCAGGTTATAAAACTCGATAAACCGGGTGTCATCTTCTAAATCGATGTCGTCGCCTTTTTCAGGATGGAAGTCGTAATAGATCTCAGAACACGGCCCACACGGCCCCGTCGGTCCCGAAACCCAAAAGTTATCTTTCTCACCCATACGCTGAATTCGATGAGCAGGAATGCCGATTTCGTCGCGCCACATCGCAAACGCTTCGTCGTCTTCCTCAAAGACGCTGACGACTAACCGTTCTGGCGGCAAATTATAGATTTTGGTCGAAAGTTCCCATGCCCACGCGATCGCTTGAGATTTGAAATAATCGCCAAAGCTGAAGTTGCCCAGCATCTCAAAAAATGTGTGATGTCGTGCCGTGCGTCCCACATTCTCGATATCGTTGGTGCGAATGCACTTCTGAGAGGTGGTGGCACGCGCAAACTCCGCCTGACGCTGCCCCAAAAAGATCGGCTTAAATGGCAGCATTCCGGCGATCGTCAGCAAAACGGTCGGATCTTCGGGCACCAAAGAGGCACTGGGCAAAATTTTGTGCCCTCTTTCTGCATAAAAATCGAGAAACTGTTGCCGAATCTGAGCGCCGTTAGGGGGAGTAGACATGGGAATCTGTAGTGTTAACGAACCTGTAGGTCTATTCTATTCCAGCAACCAGCCGAACAGTTCGCCTACAGTTAACCGAAAATCTTTGGCAAATTCTGGCACAGGCAGCACTTGCTCGAATTGATTGAAAATTTGCGATCGCTGATTAAAGGGATACCCAATCACCGACTGCTCATCTGGATCAACCAACCAACCCATCTGACAGCCGTGATCGAGGCAATGCAGAATGTTGTTAGTCACCTTAGTTTGCCGTTGATCGGGTGAAAGAATCTCGATTGTCCAATCAGGTGCAGCATTAAAAGCGTTGGCAACGCCTCCATTTTCCTTACGCGGAATTCTGTCATAAGTAAACACAGCAATATCAGGAACGATCGCTCTTCCACCGAAACTGCATCTGAGTTCAGGAAAAGCACGAGCAACTTTTTGAAGCTTGACAACTCCATCAATTGCGTTGGTCAGGTCTCTCTGAAGGGTGCTGTGTTCTCCTTTTGGCATGGGTTTTTGGATGATTTGACCGTCAATGTATTCGCTGGCTGGCTTAGTTTCTGGTAGGTTTAAAAATTCTTCTAGCGTGATGGTTTTTTGAGGAGCTTGTACCATGATTCACCTCGTAGGTTCCGTAGTATTAATTAACGGTTCTCTAACTGTAGCCAACTGAATAAATTTTCTACTGTAAGCTTCAGTCCACTCGCGATCTCTGGAACCGAAAGCACTTGTTCAGGTTCGTCAAAAGCCTGCGATCGCCCATCAGAAGGATATACAATCACCACTTTCTCATCAGGATCGAGCAGCCAACCCATTAAACAGCCGTGATCAAGACAGTGCAAAATGTTCTTCGTCACTTTGGTTTGATTCTGATCGGGTGAAAGAATCTCGATCGTCCAATCAGGTGCAGCATTAAAAACGTTGGCAATTTCTCCATTTGCATCGACTGGAATCCGATCCCAGGCAAAAACTGTGATGTCGGGAACAATCGATCGTCCTCCAAAGGTGCAACGCAATTCTGGAAAAGCCAGTGCAATTCGCCGTTCTTCAACTAAGTCGTTGATTTTAGTGACGAATTTCCCTTGAAGTTTGCTGTGTTTTCCTTGGGGCATAGGTTTTTGGATGATTTGACCGTCAATGTATTCGCCAGCAGGTTTGGTTTCTGGCAGTTTCAGAAATTCTTCCAGCGTGATGGTTTTTTGAGGAGTTTGTACCATGTGTCTGTCTCCTAATGCCTATCTTTATTATCAGGCTGCCAAAGAGAACGATCGGCGTTTGGCGGCACTAACACCCATAAGCTTTTCGGCACTACCTGAAAATTCATGGGACTCACGCCCAGATAATCGCCATCGACCTGCACAGGCAAAACCTTTCGTCCCAAAATTTGCACCTGTCGCGCCCGATAATAGTTCACTTCGGGATCGCGATCGTAGTGCCGCAAAAAAATCGACAACAGCCGCAGCGGTGCCATCAACATATTGTCGCCCTTGATCACGCACACATCCAATAAGCCATCGTTGAGAACTGCATGGGCCGTTAGCGGCTGAGGCGGAAGCGAACTGCCCATAAGTAAGAGAACCTTGAGAAGTCAGTTCACAGTCAGGTGTTCTTGAAGGAGTTGACGACATTCTGCGATCGGTTTACGCGCCTCCATTGCCGTAACGAGCGCATCATAGGCATCCTGATTTTGTTGCAGCAAATTCTTTGCCTGAAGCGATGCCCACCGCTCTTTTTGCTGAATCTCAGAATTGGGTAAACGCAGTTGTGCTAAAGTCATGCGAAGTTTTTGCAAATCATCTCCGCCCCCTTCGACCGAATCGTATGCCAGCGTTTCAGCAACGCCGCCCGCCATCCAAACTGTGCAGTAGCGATCGACCAACTGCACCGAGAGTTTGCCTGCCTGCAACTGAGTGTCTAATTCCTGGGTGTCAAACTGTACCCCTCCTAGCCCTGGCTGCCCTTGTCGAAACGCTTCCCAAGCGCTGAGGGTGTAGCCAGTCACCGGAATGCCTAACTGCTGCGCGACGAGAAAGTGACCCGCCTCGTGTCTTGCCACCCGCGCCCGGTGAGCCGGAGAAAAGCTCGCCAACCAATCGAGCGCGATCGTGCCGCCTCTTCCCTGCCAGGTAAACGAATCTAGCGTCACGATGCCCAAAATCGTGAAGGTCGCGATCGCCGGAACTGCCGGGGACAGATGAATTAAGGGGCCCAGAATGGTCGTCACCGTCATCGCAAAGATCGAGAGGGCGATGAGATTGAGCGCGCTCGGGTTCATGGCTTTCTCGCCTTATAAAACGTCTCTAAACTTTGGCGATCGCCCACAAATCGCCAGTGCCACGGCTCATAGGTCACGCCTTGGGGATTATTTTTGGGAAACGACAGTTCAAAATTAAAGCGCACCGCATTTTGTTTAAGCCATTTAAACGCAGCCGTTTGATCAAAGGAAGGGCTGAGATTGGTTGCAGGCACGTTGCCATCTCCAACATCGATCGCGTAGCCCGTGTGATGCTCACTATAGCCGGGAGGAGCGCTGACCTCAGCCCGCTGATTAGGCGTTTGCGATCGCTCGGCTTTGACTTCAAAAAACACATGCTGCTGATCACTGAGCGATCGAAACGCCGAAAGTGGAGCCAGAATAATTCCTTCAGCTTGTGCCGCGCCTGACATTTGTCTAAAAGCTTCTGCGGCAGATTTGCGAAGTTTGATGCCCCCATCCCCATTGATCGGTTGCAGTTCGGCTTGTGGCGCTTCTGCGTAGGCAAAATGTCTTAGTAACGTGTCAGGAGAAGGACTTGCACTTGGAGATGCCGCGATCGAGCCAGTCGGCAGAGAAGGACTCGCAGCCGTGATTACACTCGACTGCCGAGCGTTGTAGGCAAACCAACCGCCCGCACCGAGCGCGACGATCGCTGCCAAACCCACCATTAGCCCAACTTGATTAAAACGGGGCTGCGGCTTGGGTTCTACTGTCTCCCGCAAAGCTTCGGGGATGTCGTCTGTAGAGGCAGCCTGATGATTTGGAGGTTTCCCAGGTAGACCATTATTCAAGGGGATGTTTCTTCCTGCACGTTTTAGGTTGCAACCAGCTTAGAGCGTCGAGAAACGCTACCCTGGCAGAGGAGTGGCGGCTAGACAACGCCGATCGTTAAAGCTCAACGGTCATCTGAAGTCAAAGCTTTATCTAGGCTACCCCTAAAGATACCGATTCTCTGTCCAGGAATGCAAATTCATTCCAAATTTATGCCCAATCTTGTTACTCAACTGTTTAATCTCTACTTGCCACTGGTGTGGTGGACGCTTTTGGGTTGGCTGTTTGGGCACTATTTACCCAAAACTGCCCCCACTTATTTAGGTCATTTCTTATTTTGGGTCGGAGTCCCGGTTAGCATTTTGGCGTTTTTGCGGGGGGCTGACCTATCAGGACAGGTTTGGATCGCTCCGATCGTCGCTTGGGTAGCAATTTTATTAGGCGCAGGATTGGCTTGGCTGTGGAGCCTCTATCAACCCACTTGGGACAGACCTACTCAAGGAAGCTTTTTACTGGCTTCAATGGTGGGCAACACAGGCTATTTGGGCTTCCCGGTCGCATTGGCGTTGGGCGGACAACAGCTTTTTGCCTGGGCACTTTTTTATGACATGCTGGGCACCACTTGGGGCGCTTATGGCTTAGGAGTCGTTTTAGCCAGTCGATTAGGACTGGGCACCCAGAGCCGATCGCAGTTGACCCTCGCACTTCTCAAAAATCCAGCCCTTTGGGGCTTTGCACTGGGGCTTGCCGCACGAGACGTTCCCCTCCCTAGCGTTCTAGAAACTGGTTTGCATCAGGCTGGCTGGAGCGCGATCGTGCTTGCCCTGATTTTAATTGGTATGCGCCTCAGTCAGTTGCCGTCGCTATCTCGGCTCAATTCTGCCAGTGTCAGTTTAGGGATCAAAATGATCGTGGTGCCTCTGACCGTGAGTTTGAGCTTACCTTTTTTGCCGATTAGCGAAGCAGAAAAGCACACGATCGTGCTGCAAATGGCCATGCCTCCCGCCTTTGCAACATTGGTTCTAGCAGAAACCTATGGGTTAGACAAAAATCTCGCGGTCACGTCTCTCGCGGTTGGCTCGATCGGACTACTCCTCATACTCCCGGTTTGGCTCTGGCTGTTTAGCCTTTAACCTGCCCAGCTCACCCCATCATCCGCAGGCAATGACGGCAGAGGCTTGCGCTCGTTTGGAAGCACAGAAGACGATTTTGCGGCGATGCTGGGAGGAGTCGGCTTGACGATCGCGGCGCTCACCAGATCAGGGCTGAGAGACTTTTGCTGAGATGCTCTTGCAGCGCGCTGTTCGGGGTCAACAATTTTTTTGATTAAATAATCTAAAGTCTGTTGCTTAATCCAGCCTCGTGCCACAAGCACTTCACCAAAGCGCATATCATCCATGATCTTTTGATCATTCAGCGCGACATCGATCTGGGCCTGAGTGATTAGCCCTGCCTCAATCAGATAGCAGCCAAGACGCTTCACTGGTTCGTTTCTATCTCTCATCTTTACCCAAAGAGAAATCTTGCTTGTAGTGACATCAACATAGCCTCTATCAGAGAATAGTTGAAGTGATTTTGCTCACGTTGTAGACGGACGATCGCTCTAGTCAGTACTACTGAGAACATCTGCCCTAGCTTTACGTCAAGTTCGTTAAGCTATTTTGACTCATAGAGTTGCTGTAAAGTTCCCACCTTTATACTTAAAAGCTGTGAATTAAATTAGGACGCAGATTTACATACGGGCATGGCACGGCAGCGCCCATTCGACATTGAAAATAACCGACATTACTTAATTTACGATCTTAAATTACGATCTTAAATATAGTCAGGCAGACTGAAACTCGCCCATCATTTTCACTTCTGTCTCTAGCAAAAGCGACCAGCGCTGATGCACCTGCTGCTGCACAAACCGAATCAGTTGAAAAATGTCACTCGCCGTCGCACCCCCGCAGTTGAGAATAAAATTTGCATGACGCTGTGCGACCTGAGCGCCCCCAATTTGATGCCCCTTTAACCCTGTCTGCTCAATTAGCCAACCCGCTTTATAAGCGCCAGGGTTGCGAAACACGCTGCCACAACTGGGCATGTTATAAGGCTGAGTTGTTAGTCTTTGGTGCTTGTGGTGACTCGTCACGCCTAAAACCTCAGCAGGGTTAGCACCAGGTCTGAGTTGAAACGTTGCCTGAGTCACGAGCCGTCGCAAAGCAGTTTTCTCTTCAGAGTATCCGCCTTGCAAGGCAGACGTGCGATAGCGATAATTTAGCGCTTGAGGGGTGAGAATCTCAAACTGTCCATTGGGAAGCAAGATCTGCGCTTCGACCAAAATATCTGCGATCGAGTCTCCATGAGCACCTGCGTTCATGACGACAGCTCCGCCGACCGTGCCCGGAATGCCCACCGCCCACTCAAAGCCTTGCCAGCCGAGATCAGCTAGCTGCCATGCCAGACGAGGCAATGGCTTACCCGCTCCGACTGTTACCTGTCCGGTAGCTTGATCAAAGTGGCTGTGGCGTAGATGACGAGTTGAGATCACGAGACCGGGAAGCCCACGATCGCTAATCAACAAGTTTGACCCTGCGCCCAGCATCGTGGTTGCCAACCCCTGAAGCTCTGCCCACTCAAGGCTGGCTTGCAGTTCTTCAAGATGACGCGGCGCAATGTACCACTCTGCCGGGCCACCGACCCGGAAGGACGTAAGCGTCGCTAAAGGAACATTTGCTTTTAGCAAGCTGTCAGTGCCAGGAAGGGGAATGGTCTGAATGTCGCTGGTTTTCGCGAGTGCTCTAGAGAGGGTGCTGCGAGTTGAGAAGTCTGATTGGTGAGCAGCGCGAGAAGTTCGGGGATCGCTTGAAAGAGTCATAGTAATTTTAGGTGTGTGAATGCTCCAACTGGAGACCCCGATGGATCTCGTGCCTAGGATCTAAAGATAAGAAGGTTGTGCCATAACCTTAAGAGCGGTGGCACCGTTCCAAAGACGAGTCTTGTTCGACACCCTGCTGATATGACATCACTTCTGGGATGATTTGATTCAAATTTCCTGCACCCAAGAAAAGAGTCAAGTCTCCAGGAGCCAGCGTTTCCCCTAAAAAATGGCTGATCGATCGCAGCGAAGGCTGATAGTGAACGTTGGGGTGATGCTTGGCAATCAGATCTGCCATCTGCTGACCATTAATCTGCCCTAAATCGGGTTCTCCAGCACTATAGATATCGCTGACAATGACGACATCTGCTTCGGCAAACGATCCGGCAAACTCTGTCAAAAACGTGAGGACACGACTGTAGCGATGCGGCTGGAAAACCGCCACAACTCGACGTTTAGACGCAGTTAACCTGGCGTGAATTTGGGCAGATGAAAGGGTGGCTCGAATCTCACTGGGATGGTGGGCATAGTCATCCACAAACAGAATGTCGTTGACAGCACCCCGATGCTCAAACCGCCGACGAGCACCTTCAAAATTGACGATCGCGGCGGCAATCACCGAAAACTCTAACCCCAAGAGCCGACCGACCGCGACGGCTGCCAAAGCGTTACTGAGATTATGCTCACCCAGAAGTTTAATCTTTAACTGTCCTAACGGCTGCCCGCGCTCGTAGATTTGGGCAGTCGTGCCCTCTGCATGATAGAGAATCTGAACGGCAGTATAGTCAGCTTCAGATTCAGCGCGAAGGCTATAGCTAATGCTGGGCTTGAGGCGATCGCGCACCGTCTCGCAGTCAATGCTGCCGATCACCGTGTGACAATGACTCGAAAACGTTTGAAACGTCTCGACCACTTGCTCTAAGCTGCTGTAGTGGTCGGTGTGATCGAGTTCAATATTGGTGATGATGCCAATGTGGGGAGAAAACTTAACCAGCGAGCCGTCTGACTCATCGGCTTCTGCAACGAGATAGCGACCTTGCCCTTGCCGGGCGTTGCCTTTCCAGGCGTGAACTTCACCACCGACAATAATGGTGGGGTCAAGCCCTGCCATCAACAGCATATAGCTGATTAAGCTGCTCGTCGTAGTTTTGCCATGAGTTCCGGCAACGGCGATGCTCTGATAATCGGCAATCAGGGCTGCCAAAATATCTGAGCGGTGAAAGATTGGACACCCTAGCTCGATCGCCGCTCGATATTCAGGGTTGGCGGCGTTAATTGCGGTAGAGCAGACAACCTGCGGCAAAACCAGAGTCGATTTGCAGTCTGATAATCGACTTTTTACAGATGGCGCAGGAGTCGCACCCTTCACAGAAGCAAAACTGATGGCACCCGCAGGAGTCAAATCAACTTGAGACTTAAAGAACTCAAGATTAGACGCATCTTGACGATCAAAAATATGGGCACCTAATTCTTCGAGGCGCTCCGTAATATGGCTTAAGCGAACATCAGAACCGGAAACAGGCAGCTTACGCTTGGTTAAAACATAAGCGAGGGCTGACATTCCAATCCCACCAATTCCAATAAAATGAAATGGTCTGCCGCTGAAATCAACGGAATTCAGCATCTTAGCTCCTTACACACCACACCAATAACACGCGCTATCATATCAAGGATTGCTTTTTCACGGTATAGCTAAATGAGAATTTCTTTCTCTTTGAATTCAAAACCGCGAAATTGCCTTTTTGATTAACTGAACCAGAAATTCAATTTTCCCAACTCCTTTAGCTGATAAACATCAGCAGCGACATTGACCCGATAACTACACCCCGAAGTCAGTGAATTCCTGATAAAAATTCATCAGGTTCTAAGAGGTTTTTAGAGTTGAAATGAGTCGTCATTCAAAATAGCCTAAATTATTCAAATCAGCACACTTATAAAAAAAATAATGCTGTAGTCTTGCTGATTGCGGAGGACACCCTAAGCCAACCGACGCTTGATCGAGTGATCTGGTCAGAAGCGATCGCAGATGACCTGGCTGGCGATCGTTGGTCATCTCGCTTTTTCTGTCACAGATATTGAATCGAGCCGCTCAGGATACTCCTAATCTGGTTTCCAAAGGGGTGAGAGCATACATCTCGTCTCACCGTTTCTACGAATAGTCAAGCATTTTCTCAATTTCTGACCCTATGATCCCCGACTCCTGATCCCTCTTTTCCAGCCCTTGTTTTCCTCTAATAATTTCTTTACCTTTTACGATATGATGTGTCTCATCAATAGGTATTTATCTACAGAGGGCAACCGCAGTCATGAGAGTAGCGATTAACGGCTTTGGACGCATCGGGCGAAACTTCATGCGTTGCTGGGCGGGCAGGGAGAACAGTCAGATAGAAGTAGTCGCCATTAACGATACCTCTGACCCCAAAACAAACGCTCATTTGCTGACTTATGACACGATGTTGGGCAAGTTCAATGCCGATGTCAGCGCCGATGAAAACACCATCACCGTCAACGGTCATGTGATTAAGTGTACGAGCGATCGCAACCCAGAAAACTTGCCTTGGAAAGATTGGGGAATCGATTTAATCATCGAATCTACTGGCGTGTTCATCAGCAAAGAAGGTGCATCTAAGCACATCAATGCTGGCGCGAAAAAAGTTTTGATCACCGCTCCTGGTAAAGGCGACGATGGCACTTTTGTGGTCGGCGTAAACCATCAAGATTATGACCATCACAAGCACAACATTATTAGTAATGCAAGCTGCACCACTAACTGTCTTGCCCCCGTTGCCAAAGTCATTCACGAAAATTTTGGCATCATCAAAGGCACAATGACCACGACTCACAGCTACACAGGCGACCAACGCTTGCTAGATGCGAGTCACCGCGATCCGCGTCGGGCACGGGCTGCCGCAATGAACATTGTTCCCACGTCTACGGGCGCGGCAAAAGCTGTGGCTCTGGTGCTACCTGAATTGGCAGGCAAGCTGAACGGCATTGCAATGCGGGTTCCAACTCCGAATGTGTCGGTGGTTGATTTGGTCGTTCAGGTTGAGAAAGCGACGATCGCCGAGCAGGTCAATGAAGTGCTGAGAGCCGCCGCAGAAGGCCCAATGAAAGGAATTCTCAAGTATTGCGATCTGCCGTTAGTGTCGAGTGACCATGCCGGGACAGATGAGTCTTCGATCATTGACGCAGCGCTCACGATGGTGATGGGCGGTGACATGGTGAAGGTGATCGCCTGGTATGACAACGAGTGGGGCTATAGCCAACGGGTAGTTGACTTGGCTGAAATTGTGGCTCAAAAATGGGTTGCTTAAGATCGGTTAGACATTAGCTTGAACGCCCTCAATTTCCGTTGGAGTTGGGGGTTTTCTATATCGTTGAGTTAGCAGACGAGAAATTGCCTCAGGCGGTTCTTTTGCAATCATTGGAACCCTTCCTGGTATTGCAATCGGGGCAGAGTAAGCGCAGATTCTTCACACAGGTCGCTAATTCTGGAAACTTAGAGAGGGGCTGAACGTGATCAATGTGAGAGCCTTTAACTTGAATCACAAAGCTACAACTAGCACAGCAGCCGCGTTGACGCTTGTGTTGCTTCTCTTTCCACATTTTTCCGTCTTCTGTTGCTTTCCAACGCTCAAACTTTGCGCGAGGTGAATAGTACTGCCTGATTTCTTGTACATCTTTCTCAAAATCTTTGGTTCGTTGATCTAGCTTATTTTTGAGCAATATTAAGCTACGTGCTAAGTCTGAGAAGTCGGGGAATGAATGAGGAGGTGTACTCATGTTGTCTCAGGTTTGGTATGAGATTTTACTTTGATTTCGGCATCTATCTTCAGAGCAGCTAACGAGGAATTCGTTTTTGAAATTGTGGTCATCAGTTCTCGCGTCATTCGACTGAGTTCGGGATCAGTCGAAGTACCAAAAGCAACAGGAACAACATTTCCGATCAAATCTAGCAAGATATCTAAAGCTGTCTTGAGAGTCTCGCGAGTTGTAGCCTTGATTCTCGATCGCTGCATATACTGCCGCAGCGAACCTATAACTTCAGCAGCAGAATATAAGTAGGTAGAGCCTTGCTGCGTAGAAGGTTTCAATACCTTCGTGATGGCAGCTGCATGGTAGAGCGATAACCCAAGTCCGCGAAGCTGTTTTCGCGTTACGGTCTTGAGTTCTGAAGAAGGTTTTGGCATCGTGAGTTTAACAGGCAAATAGATTTACATGGTTTTTGATGAATCGTCTTCGTCTTGCAAATATTCGTTGTATGAAGTTAACAAAGCCTCAATCCAAGCATCTCTCAATCCAATTTTTTGAGCGATTTTGTAAACACGACTGATAATTCCAACAAACTGACTACGTTGGAGATTCAGATCTTCCTCATATTGTTCAACT
Organism: Phormidesmis priestleyi ULC007; assembly: GCF_001895925.1. Classification (GTDB taxonomy): domain Bacteria; phylum Cyanobacteriota; class Cyanobacteriia; order Leptolyngbyales; family Leptolyngbyaceae; genus Phormidesmis_A; species Phormidesmis_A priestleyi_A. The sequence goes on from NZ_MPPI01000012.1 coordinate 41,587, forward strand.
TTTTTAGCGTGGGTAATTTTTATTTTTTCGATTTCATTCGTCTTTTTAGTAACTTGAGCTTTCTGAGCAGCTTGCTTACGTTGTCGCTCAGATAGTACTTCACCTGCATAGTCAGCTAAAGTCAAAGCTAGGGTAAATTCGTCGTCATCCGCGACTAAATCGAGGTTGACTCCAATCGATTCATAAGCTCGTTTAGCATCTTCCCGTGTCCAGCCAAGCTTCACCGCAAAATCAATCGCCCGTTTTTTAGAAACCATGAGACACTGCCTATTTCAAAGCCTGTTACCACTCAAATATACTGTCAACAGGGTATGACACCAGGATTCCCAAAGCCAATGAAGTTGAATCAATAAATTATCTGTTTCTAAGCCGATCAAACGAACTACTGCCGTATCGATTTGAAAGAGATCGTTCCATAGAATCTAAATGCGTTAGAAATTGCACTCAAGCTTCGCTGCGGTAGAAGAGCAAACGATCGCGCTAGTCTTTCAATTACACAATGAGCCGATCGCTGCCAGCAAGTGTATCTCTGATTTGCAAACCAAAATTAAACAGAATACTCTCTCGGTTGTCGCTACTTGCCAATCTCAAGCCGAATTGGACTTCATCTTTCCCGAAATCACTCGCATTCATCACCAAGATTTGCAGGTTTTAGAAGTGTGGCAAACTCAAATTGATGTAATCCAAGCCCTTTCACCTAGCGAATTACAGCAGCTTCCTGATCTGAGCCTTGAAGAGTTTGACGCGATCGAGCCTGAGATTTTACAAATCCCTCCAGAAGTGGCACTGTATGAAACGCTGCGATCTCAAACTGATTTTCGGGGATTGCGGGATCAATTACGCTTCATGATCAAGCCTGAGTCACGGCAAGAATATGAGGTGGAGATCGGTCATCTAGCTCCTAAAGCGGGTTACCCGGCACTTGTGCCGTCGAACTGGCAAGAGGCTTCAGATTTAACCGTTGCTAATCTCTACTGGTATTTCAAAAATCTTAAAAGTGCCTAACTCGATCGGAGTTGAGGGCTTTTTTGTAGGTTGAATTATGTTAGCTTCGAGAAGCAAGGTTGAGGGGTTGATTAGTATTCCTACATCAGAGCAGAAAACGCAGTGCTACTTGTTGTGCTGCCGATTCACCAAATTCTACCTGCCTGTGAATATAGTCCGATTTGATGAACGTACAGGGAACATATTCTTTCTAGCCGGTGAAGAGAACGATATCGAAATCTACCCCAACGGCAAATGGAGGTACATCAGATGAGCCAGCCAAACTTTCAAGCGATGAGTCAGAAAGATTTACGTGATTATGTTCTCGCTCATCGAGACGATCAAGATGCATTCTACGCTTATGTAGACAGGCTTCATGCTGAGGGTAATTGGGTTGAGATGCCTGCCCTTCAGTCAGAGCAAGATCTAGAGAATTATCCTGAGTTCACAGAGCATATTCGTAAGAGTTCTGAAAGACGAAACAATCCAGCTTAAAAGCTTCTTTAAAGATGAAATTTGACTTCACCAAGATGACGAAAGTTGAGCTACGGGCTTACGTTGTTGCACATCCTAATGATCAGGCAGCCTTTTATGCGTTTGTTGATCGCTTCACATCCGATGCATCTCCGGCAATGTCCACCCCGATCGCATCTCAGGCAGATGTTGAGGCGATCGCAAAGCTAGTTGAACAAAAAGTAGAACAAACGAAGATGAGCTAGTCGCTACTAAAGTGCTGGAAGCCTTGCTCTAGGGTCAAAATCTCATCGGGTGTTTCTTGAGTGAAATCGATGACGCGAATATCGGAATCAGACGTAATGGTGCCGACGATCGCCGCTGCTCCTCCCAATCGCTCCACTAACTTTTGAGCCGCTGACCTCTGCAAACACAGAACTAACTCAAAATCTTCTCCACCGTAAAGCGCCCACTTCATCGCCTTTTCTGAAGAAGCCCATCGTTTCAAAGCGGGATGAATCGGGATTTTTTGACGATCGAGCCGCGCCCCAACTCCACTCGCTCGACAAATTTGCACGATCGCGTCTGCCAGTCCATCGCTGCTATCCATTCCAGAAATCCGTGTTTCAGGAAGACTCGGAAGGATATCTAATCGAGGGTTAGGATATTGATGCGCCTGGATTAATGAGATGCGATCGTCCTGACTCAATTCCTGACCCAATTCAGGATGCAGCAAGAGTTCTAATCCTGCGCGGGAAGAACCGTGAAAACCCGTGACTAAGATTGCGTCTCCGGGTTGGGCGGTGGCACGGCGAATCACTCTCGTAGGATCGACTTGTCCAAAGGCGGTGATGGCAACGGTGATTACGGGCGATCGACAAAGATCACCTCCCACAATTACGGTTCCATACTTCTGCAAACAGCCCGTAATGCCGCGATACAAATCTTCCACCCAACTCACTAAAACTTCACCTGGCAGTCCCAACCCAACAGTGATTCCTAACGGTGAAGCCCCCATTGCGGCGAGATCGGAGAGATTTGCCGCCGCCGATCGCCACCCAACTGATTCAGGTGGGGTAGTCTGATTGCTGAAGTGAACGCGATCGACCAACACATCGGAGGTGACAACGAGCAGCATTCCGGATTCGGTAGGCAACACAGCCGCATCGTCACCTACTACAGTTGACGGACAAAAGGACTGCACTCGCTTTAGCAGTCCCTGTTCTCCAAGGTTTTGAACCGTCAGAGAATCGCTCATCTAAGCGGCTTTGGGTTCAACTAGGTTGTCTAAGCCATCTACAACTTTCATGGACTCGATCGTGTCTCCGGCTTTCAATTTTTCCAGCACTTCTCGCCCTTCTGTCACAAATCCAAAGATCGCATAGCGACCGTCGAGTAAGTTTAAGCCTGCGGGGGTAAGTTCTGGCTCAAATAAGAAGAAGAAAAACTGAGAAGAACCGCCGTTGGGGTCTTCACCCGGACGAGCCATCGCCAAAGCGCCATACGCTGAGAAGGGTAGAACAGGCTGATCTAAATAGCGTCCTGCATCTTCTAAGGTGATGCCATAAAGTGGCTCCTTGTCGCCTTTCACCAAAATCTCTAGGGGAACAGAACGATATTTTTTAGTTGCGGGATCGATAAAGCCAACCTCAGATCCTGGCGGGTCGCCGATTTGCAGCACATAAGAATCTTCGGCTCTCGTAAATTTCAAGCCATCGTAAAAGCCACGCTGCACGAGATCCACAAAATTTCCAGCCGTGACTGGGGCGCTATAGCCATCGAGAACGATCGTCAAATCACCGTGATCTGTTTTGGCGACAACGGTAGCACGTCCCTTAAGTTGAGGCAGATTGCTATATGCTTCGGGCACCTCATAAGGAAACTTTTGCACCATCAATTCTTCGAGACGTGAAACTAGAGTTAGCAAATCCGAACGCTGCGATCGTGTCTGCTCTTTATCTTTCGCTTCTGCACTGGTTTGAAGTTGCTCAACGCCCGTCTTTAATTTTTCAATAATTGCCTCTGCTTGAGGTTTTTTGTCATCAGGAATGGATGCCAATAGTTGAGCGGGACGATCGTTCAAAATGCTATACGCCTGTTTGATATCGCTAACCACAGATCCCCAACGACGATTGGCCCGCAGTTGGGTGGTGATATCTTCTAGGCTAGATTGCAGCTTGCGAACCTCAGAATTATCGATCGGCAATGAGTAGCGAAGCAGCGCTTCTGGGTTGACGATCGGATTTCCAGGCGGCAATGCCTGAGCCGGGAGACTCCATCCCCACAGGCTTAGACAAACCATCGCGATCGCCATCCCTTTGAGCAAGCCACCTTTCAGCCAACCCAGACCTTGAGTGAGTGTCAAACGATTCCAAAAAGACATAATCTCTTTCCCCGCGTGCTTTAAAACCCCTTTTCGATTGTGCCATGTTAGGGGTCGGTGCTTTGTGGTGAATCGTGACGAACAACCCCAATCAAAAGCGATTAAAAACGATCGCTGGGCGGTAAAATAAAGTGCCGAACATTCTCCCCCACTGTCATCACTCATGATTTCTAGTAATGATTTTCGACCTGGCGTAAGTATTGAGTTAGACGGAGCCGTCTGGCGAGTGATCAGCTTTTTGCACGTAAAGCCAGGCAAAGGATCGGCATTCGTCAGAACTGAGCTAAAGAATGTCCGCACCGGGAAAACATTAGAACGAACCTTTCGTGCAGGGGAGTCGGTGCCGCAAGCCAATCTTGAAAAAAGCACGATGCAGCATACCTATAAAGACGGCGATCAATATGTCTTTATGGATATGGAAACCTTTGAAGAAGGGCAACTCAGCGTGTCTCAAATCGGTGAGCGCGTCAAATATCTCAAAGAAGGCATGGAAGTCAACGTGATCAAATGGGGCGAACAAGTCTTAGAGGTTGAACTGCCTAACACGGTCGTGCTCGAAGTTACGCAAGCCGATCCGGGCGTTAAAGGCGATACGGCAACAGGCAGCACTAAACCCGCGATCGTCGAAACGGGCGCTCAAGTCATGGTGCCTCTCTTCATCACGGTCGGAGAAAAGATTAAAGTCGATACCCGCGATGATTCTTACCTGGGTCGAGAAAATTAACAGGTGGCTTGTGGCGCTTGGTTAGTCGCGGAGACTGAAGACTACTAACTGCCGACTACTCACTCATCACCCATGCCTACATAAATGGAGCAATCACACTGTGCCACTGGACTTAAGCGAACTTCGCGAACTGCTCACGGCTCTCAATCAAACTGATATTGCGGAGTTGATCTTAAAAAGTGAAGATTTTGAGTTGACCGTTCGTCGAGGGTCGCGATCGGGTTCAGGACAAGCCGATCTGATCGGGTCGAGAGAGACGCTGACCGTCACCCCGATCGTCACGCCTCTCCCCACACCAGATCTGTCGAGAGGCACGGCTGACACTCCCAATGGCGCTCCTTCTAGCCAATCGGCTCCACCCCCTAGTAACGATCGCTTAGTCGAAATTCTTTCCCCGATGGTGGGCACATTCTACCGCTCTCCAGCACCCGACGAGGCACCGTTCGTCAATGTCGGCGATCGCATTCGCTCTGGGCAAACGGTGTGCATTATCGAAGCAATGAAGCTGTTGAATGAGATAGATGCTGAAGTCTCTGGAGAAATCGTTGAGATTCTGGTGCAAAACTTGCAGCCTGTAGAATATGGGCAACCTCTAATGCGGGTTAACCCTGTGTAATTTCCTATCTTTGATCGCTCCCCATGAGCGGTAAAGTTAATATAAATCGCTGATAGTTTGGGAGCAGCAAATATGCTGACATTTATTCTTGCTTTAGGGGTCGGCTTAGGCAGTTTTGCCCTTTACCTAGCTGCGTTCTTTTATCCAGAACTTCATCGTAAAGGAGATCTGGTGTGGAGTGGAGTGGGCTTATTTTACGCCCTTGTGCTGTGGGTTTGTGCAGAACGAATTACGGGTGGCGTTTTGCTGGGGCAAATGGCGAGTGTCTCGCTGATTGGCTGGCTCGGTTGGCAAACTCTGGTGGCTCGATCGGCGCAAACTCCCGCAGAGCAGCGATCGACGACTGGAGATCTATCCACCGATCTGCAAGCCGGGCTAAACCGAGTGCTTTCGCCTGAAAACACCGCTAAGGTTAAGCAGCAATTTACAAATTTGCGCGATCGGGCACAGTCGCTGATCAACAAAACCCCTCAACCGCAGAATTCTGCCGAGACTCAAACCCCTCAAGTCTATGAGCCTCTGAAGCCAGAAGATTTTGGCACTCCCCCGACAACCGTAGACGCGACGACATCCTCTGCAACACCCGCTCCACAGGTTCCGTCTTCCACACCTGTGGCACCTCAACCTGCATCCTCGCCCCAACAAAACCCATTAGCTGCTCTCACTGAGGCTGCTAAATCGGTGCTTGCCAGCTTTAACAAGCCCAAGAAAAATACGGCGACCTACGTGAGAAAGGATTTTCGTGACGCAACGCCTTCTGTGCAAGAAGATGCCGATGATTTTGAGGAAGACGACCAGACCGCTACATCTGAAGCGCCTCCCCAGCCTCCTGTTTTGAGTGATGAAAATGCCACTTCTGATTCGACCATTCCTTCTGATGAGATCATGTTAGAAGAGATGGAGTTTGAAGCGAAGCGAGCAGCAGAAACCGCGCAGTCAGAAGCAGAAGGGCTTCAGCCGATTCCTCCTAAACCGCCCACGCCTGATTTAGTCGAAGCGGCGATCGCCGATGCCGAAGAAAAGCACCTCCCTGCCGACCCGCCTGAAACCGCTCAATCTGACGAGTAGACTTAAAAAGAAGGCAATAAAAAAGGCTTGGAAAATTCCAAGCCTCATCCTCTCTCATTGATTGTTAAGCGAGTTTAACTGACCTTATTGAGCCGACTTTTGCGCTTGCGAAGCGACGCTGCTCCTAGCGTGCCGACTGCCAGCAGACCCAACATTGATGCAGGCTCTGGTACAGACTTGATGCCAATGGTGTCTGCAACTGACCCTTTGGTTCGGAAAATGGTATACAAACTGTTATCTGCCTTTCTGCCAGTGCCATTGGTCGTAGTGTTTAGAAACTCAGCAGTCTTTGTCACTTCTGAAATTTGTCCCCACGGCGCTGTGGTGCCGTCATTGAGACCTCGGCTCTTAGAAGATAGCCAATTTGCGTTTTGAATTTCCCAGTTCAGTTCAGAGTTGGAGGGAGTATTTCCAAAGTCCCCTGGATTGGCTGCTTTTTGAGTGATCACATACTCCCAAGCGTCAGGTTTTGACAGCAGCTCATAGCCTTTGTCTCCACCCCCAAGATTGAATTGACCAACCCAAGATTCATCTACACTCTGATCGTCCCATACGACCACATAGAGATACTCTTGCTTGCTCATCTTAAAGTCCCAAGATTCTGCATGAGACCAGTTGTATCCACCTGTGCTACCGTTTGGGCCTTTTTCGTTTCTACCCACAAAGTTCAAAACGCTACCATTTTTGTCTCCGTGAAACAAACCGTAGTGATTATCGGCAGTGAGGGTGGCTTTGACCGAAAGATCAGCAGCAGACGAAAGGGCAGCCGCAGAGGCTTGACTAACCGAAAGAGTGGCGATGCCGACTGACGCGATGGCTCCGGCAAGTAAACATTTCATTGAGGTCAACATAGACTAGCTTCTCTAAGCTTGTGTTTCACTGCCATGTTGCCATTGAGAGAGCAAGCTGTATAAATTCTTACCAAGAATTTACCCGTAACCTCATGCGATCGACCTCTGGCTAAACTTGGCGAAAAGACCTGCGTATAAAAAACTCTAAAAGAGTCTTTTCATCAGGGCAGGTCAAGTATATACACGACTTAATCACTGACCTCATCGCTGGAAAATGTTCCAAAATTGGCTGCCTATTGATGAAGGTACTGGGCAATCGTTCTGGAACAGTGCTCAAAAATAATCCCCTTGTGTAAAAGCGCTGACTCATTCAAGGCATACCCATCCGTATAGTCATAAAATTGCAGCGCTTTTTGAACTAGCTTGAGAAAGACCTGGGATTTTGAAAAGGGGTGATCGAGCGATCGGTCAGCAATTTATTCTCCACGCTAGACTTGAAGCTAGTGAAGTTCTCACTGATAATGACTCAATGCAGAGTGGGCGATGTTGCCTCTTTGCTAATTTTCTATATTCTGACACTTGTGTATCATGGCGCTAACAGATCCCGGAGCTTATAAAGACACCGTTCATTTGCCTAAAACCGATTTTGATATGCGGGCAAACGCAGTCAAGCGGGAACCCGAATTGCAGAAATTTTGGGCAGAACAGCAAATTTACGAGCAACTGTCACAGAACAACCCTGGTGATCTGTTCATTTTGCATGACGGGCCTCCTTATGCAAACGGCGCATTGCACATTGGTCATGCGCTCAACAAAATTCTCAAAGACACGATCAATAAATATCAACTGTTGCAAGGGCGAAAGGTGCGCTTTGTGGCAGGTTGGGATTGTCATGGGTTGCCGATCGAGCTTAAAGTCTTGCAAACCCTCAAACCCGAAGAACGCAGGCAGTTGACACCCTTATCGCTGCGGCACAAAGCCAAAGACTATGCTCTCAAAGCCGTAGAAGAGCAACTTCAAAGCTTTAAGCGCTACGGGGTTTGGGGCGATTGGAAGCATCCTTATCTGACGTTAACGCCAGACTATGAAGCGGCTCAAATCGGTGTGTTTGGGCAAATGGTGTTAAAAGGCTATATCTATCGGGGTTTAAAGCCTGTTCACTGGAGTCCGAGTTCTAAAACGGCACTCGCAGAAGCCGAGTTGGAATATCCCGAAGGTCACACCTCGCGGAGTGTTTATGCTGCTTTTGAAGTCAGGAATTTGTCAAAAGAGTTGCAGATGCCCCTCGACCCATTTTTAGGCGAGTTGGGCGTTGCCATCTGGACAACAACTCCTTGGACGATCCCGGCAAATTTGGCGGTGAGCGTCAATCCAGACTTGGTTTACTCTGTGGTAGAAGTCGGGGCAGATTTTCCTTCTAAGTTTAAGTATCTGATTGTCGCGAAAGACTTGATCGATCGCCTCTCCGAGACTTTGGGAACAACTCTGACCGAGAAAGCCACGATGATGGGTCGGTTGCTGGAACACTGCACTTATCGGCATCCGTTGTGCGATCGTCAAAGCGAAATTGTGATCGGCGGTGATTACGTCACTACTGATTCAGGTACGGGGTTAGTCCACACGGCTCCGGGTCACGGTCAAGAAGACTATCAGGTCGGACTGCGCTATGGGCTACCGCTGCTTTCACCCGTGGATGATAACGGCAACTTTACCGAAGAAGCCGGACAGTTTGCGGGGCTAAACGTGTTAGGAGATGGCAACGGTGCTGTAATTCAAGCATTAGCCGACGCTGGATCATTGCTCAAAGAAGAACCTTATGTTCACAAATATCCTTACGATTGGCGAACCAAAAAGCCGACGATCTTTAGAGCGACTGAGCAGTGGTTTGCGTCGGTTGAAGGGTTTCGAGACGAGGCACTAGCGGCGATCGCCCAAGTCACCTGGATTCCTGCACAGGGCGAAAACCGGATCACGTCGATGGTAACAGAGCGATCGGACTGGTGCATTTCTCGTCAGCGCAGTTGGGGCGTACCGATCCCGGTGTTTTATGACGAAGAAACGGGCGAACCGTTGCTAAATGAAGAGACGATCGCTTATGTGCAAGCGATCGTGGCAGAAAAAGGCTCTGATGCCTGGTGGGAAATGTCTGTAGAAGAACTTCTGCCAGAACACTATCATGGGCGCACCTATCGCAAGGGCACCGACACGATGGATGTTTGGTTTGACTCTGGTTCTTCGTGGGCAGCCGTTCTCAAGCAGCGAGAGGATCTCCGATATCCTGCCGATCTGTATCTAGAAGGATCGGATCAACATCGTGGCTGGTTCCAGTCCAGTTTGTTGACGAGTGTGGCGGTGAATGGTCATGCGCCTTACAAAACTGTTTTGACGCATGGTTTTACGCTGGATGAGCAGGGACGTAAGCAAAGTAAATCGCTTGGAAATGTCGTCGATCCGATGGTCGTGATCGAAGGTGGCAAAAACCAGAAAGAAGAGCCGCCTTACGGAGCCGATATTCTGCGGCTGTGGGTTTCGTCGGTGGATTACACAAACGATGTGCCGATCGGAAAAACCATCCTCAAGCAAATGTCCGATGTGTATCGCAAGATTCGCAACACCGCCCGGTTTTTGTTAGGTAACCTGCACGACTTTGATCCGGCTAAAAATGCGGTTGCTTATGAGCAATTGCCAGAACTCGATCGCTATATGCTGCATCGAATGACTGAAGTCTTCAACGACGTTCAAGATGCGTTTGAGAGTTTTCAGTTTTTCCGCTTCTTCCAAACCGTGCAAAACTTCTGTGCGGTTGATTTGTCTAACTTCTATCTGGATGTTGCGAAAGATCGGCTGTATATCAGTGGCACCGATGATCTGCGTCGTCGGAGTTGTCAAACCGTGTTGGCGATCGCCGTTGAAAATTTGGCACGGGCGATCGCACCTGTTTTATGTCACATGGCAGAAGACATCTGGCAAGCCATCCCTTACCCAACGCCTTATAAATCAGTGTTTCAAGCGGGTTGGGTGAAGCTAGAACCTGAGTGGAACGCACCCGAACTGGCAGAGAAATGGGAGATTTTGCGCCAGGTGAGAGCAGAGGTGAATAAAGTTCTAGAAAAAGCCCGTGCCGAAAAGGAAATCGGCTCTTCGCTAGAAGCCAAAGTTTTGCTGTATGTGCCGGATGCTCAATTGCGACAAACTCTGATGGCTCTCAATCCTGCTGACGGTTTGAGTGGCGATGGGGTGGATGAGTTGCGCTATCTATTTTTAACGTCGCAAGTTGAGTTGTTAGACTCACTCGATCGCCTATCAGGACTCAACTACACCAGTTCATCAGAAATGCTGAGTGTCGGAGTCACCCATGCTGACGGCAAGAAGTGCGATCGCTGTTGGAATTACTCAATTCACGTTGGCGAATTTAAGGAGCATCCGCTACTCTGTGAGCGCTGCACTTCGATCGTCAGTCACTTAGGATCGTGAATTGAATCGTGTCTGTTACTTATAGAGCTAATGGGCACGGCAGTGCCATGCCCGTACGTGGATTTGTAGATTTTATGCAAAAAGGGACGTATTTGAAGTACGTCCCTTTTTTGGTTTTGTCAGTCTAAGCGATCGGCGATTTAACGAATAAAACTAGACGAAACCCAACCACCGTTTGTTCGATACCAGCCGTTTGAGGAGCTATAGATAGGAACGCTTGCGCCATAGCCAACGCTGCCCACAACGCCATAGCCAGTGCCCGGGCCACTGCGAATAAACAAGCCACTACCCGCAGTGACTGTGCCATAACCACTTCCACTGTTGCCGCCACCACTGCCACCACTGCCACCTGCGCTCGTGAAGGATGACGCGATCCAACCGCCGTTGACGCGATACCAGCCCCCCGAAGAGCCATAGGTGTTGACGCGTGTGCCATAGCCTAAACCCCCAACAATGCCATAGCCCGTGCTCGGACCACTGCGGATATTGACTCCACTTGAAGCCGTAATCGTCACAGCTCCAGTAGAGGAACCGCCACCAGGATTACTGCCACCACTGCCGCCACTACCACCCGCGCTCGTGAGAGACGACGCGATCCAACCGCCGTTGACGCGATACCAGCCACCCGAAGAGCCATAGGTGTTGACGCGTGTGCCATAGCCTAAACCCCCAACAATGCTATAGCCCGTGCTCGGACCACTGCGGATATTGACTCCACTTGCAGCCGTAATCGTCACAGCTCCAGTAGAGGAACCGCCACCATTGTTGCCGCCGCCACCACCGCCGCTATAAGCAGAACCCGATAGCCCTAACACAGAAGCGGTCTGCGGCCCAACCACGCCGTCTACAGAAATTTTTTCATAGCCTTGGAGCAGAGAGACAATATAGGCGGTTCTTTGCCCATAAACTCCATCGACTGCGATGTCATAACCACGATTGCGAAGGGCGCTCTGAACGGCAGTCACCGCCGAACCTGTGCTGCCAGTTCCGACTGCTGCCATCGCATTGTGAGCACCTGCCAAGATTGAAACCGCGATCGCCAGACTAGCAACGCCGATCCAAGCAGAATTAGGAATGCTCAAGCCGAGTTCTTTGAGCGATCGAAGTTTTAGTTCTGGATTAGGGTTTTCAAAGTCAACCGCTAAATGAAGATAAGCTAAATTTTCCATTAGGTTCTCCCTGTAAGTAGTGTAGATTTGCTAAGGAGTGCGGAGTATCGATAAGAATTTTGAACTGTAAAACTCTTGATGTAAATCAAGGTGAGCCAGCAGTGAGAGAGGGACGCACTGAGGGTTTCAGTAATTTCTCATATGCTTACACTTAGTATATTCGCGCTTTTCCTTCTGACAGTAAAGTAAAATCAGCAATTTCACGCAGTCAGAGAAAGGACTCAGTGAGTGAGCCTGTTATATCCGCCATTTAGCTTAGGCTAAAGCTGTGAGCAGGTCTTCTGATGGAGTGAACCCGACCGCGATCGCCACATCATCGCAGACAAAAAGAGGGCGCTTAAGCAGCATGGCATCCTGAGTAAACGCCTCAACCCACTGAGCATCTGTCCAGGTTTTCTTCTCATCTCCCAAAGAGCGGTAAGAGTGCCCAGAGGTGTTTCGCATCGGCTTACTTCCGAGTGTGCTTACCCAGGCATCAATCATTGATTGAGTCGGTGGATGGTCTTTGGTGTTGATGAATTCGTAGTCAATGCCGTTAGCTTTAAGCCATTGAAACGCTTTTTTGCAGGTGCCACAGGTCGGGATTCCATACACTTGAATTGCCATAACATTTCAATAAATAGTAGAGACGAGTGTCTCATAGTTCAGACGCTCGATAAACTACAACCGATGTTGAACTCGATCGCATCGCTAACCCAATTGCCGACAGGTGCCCCGACCCCATTGTCCATCAATGCTGAACGACATTTCACTGAAAGGCTTTTGATAGTGAGGCGCAAATCCGACAACGACCACATCGGCATTTTTTGCTGCCCCTCGATAAATCGTTTGTCCCTGGTTGTTCCTGCCACTAAACGCAACCCTGCCTTGAGAGATTAAACGATCGCTGCCCTTTTGCCGCAGCTCAAAAGTTGTGAAGCCGCTCTCTTGGGTGTAAATGACGGTGAAATACAGATTGCGATCGTTGATGTCGCCCCTACAGGTTAGCCGAAAGCCAGCTCCTGGACGGTTTTCTTTAGACGGTTCAGGTTTGCTGGCAGTGATCACGGTTCCGATCGCGGGTTCTTGAAATAATTTCTGCCCGTTTTGCAGCACGATCAGTTTTCCGCCTGACTGAGTTTCTACCACATAAGTAGTGTTGCCGTCGATCGCACGATAGCCCCGCTGGGTCGAAGTAGCCGTTACCTGCACCCTGCTATTTGGCTTGCCTTTTTGCCGCCCTAGATAGAAGATTCGTCCCTGAGTGCCCTTTTGACAGACGTTGACTAAGTAGTTTGCGGTCTCGAAGGCGACCAGGCGGCGGTTTTCTGGACTCAGCGTAGTGCAGACTCTTAAATCTGCTTCGGTTGCAGTGGGTGAAGTTGTAACCGCAGGGCGAACAGGTTTTTGAGGCGTGACGATCGGCGATTTCTGCACCGTTGGAGCAGGTCGACTAGACGAACCGGGAAATGCGATCGGGGTTTGATAGCGTCCACTACAGGCTTGCAGCGCCAGGGTTGTCAAAAAGATAGCGCCAGAGAGATGCAAGGTACGCATGATCTATTGTGGGTGTAACTTTGAGTGTCAGTAAGCGAAGATTGCGCCTTTCTTATCAATTTCAAAAGCCCGATCGCCCTGAGTGGTTGCTGGTTGAATCCGAATTTTCACCCGGTTTTCTTTTGCGTCAACCGCAATGTCATATCGCACATAGACGCGATCGCGCACCGGATTGATTGCTAGATAGACGGGAAGCGGCACATTGCTGACTTCATCGGTCTTGCCAGCCGCAATTTTTCTGCCCTTTGTGTGTCCGACTAGCGTATATTCAACGACTTGGCTCGATTCATTAACAAACTGCACCCGCACTGGCTTTTTAGGATTTACATGACCCAGAGGCTGCCAATCGGCGCGAAACGGGCTAGCGGTTTGGGCTGTCGTCCAGACTGGAGCCGCAACACTCGCGCTGACCAATAGTCCGATCGTCAACAGCGCGTTGCTGCAAATGTTCCGTATCATAGATTTTTCTTTAGTTAAGTTAGTAAATTTATCGAGATTCCACAGGACAGGAGCTTGATCGCTGCAAAACACTCACAAAAATTACATCACATTTCCGTGATCTTAGGGAATCTCTTTAGAATTTGGGAATTTGCCCCCGTGAGAAGGGGGCACGATCGTAGAAAATCTAAATAATTTCTCTCGCCCGCTCTTCTGCCACCGTTGTTTCGCTAAACAGAGCAGAATAAACAACTCCTGCAATCACAGCACCCAAAATCGGTGCAACCCAGAATAGCCAAACCTGTCCGAGCAGTTCGCCGCCCACAATCAGCGCAGGGCCGAGACTCCGAGCCGGGTTGACTGAGGTGTTGGTGACCGGAATGCTGATCAGGTGAATCAGCGTTAAAGCGAAACCAATGCCGATCGGAGCAATGCCTTGAGGGGCACGAACATCAGTCGCACCCAAAATAATCATCAAGAAGAAGAACGTCAGCACGACTTCAATCACCAGACAAGCCAGTAAGGAGTAACCACCGGGAGAGTGCGCCCCAAACCCGTTGGTCGCTAGTGGGTTTGAGCCAGATAGCGTGAAGCCTGGTTTACCGCTGGCGATCAGATAAAGCAGACCCGCGGCAGCAATTCCTCCTAGCACTTGCGCCACGATATAGCCCAGCAAGTCTGCGCCACCTCGAAATCGCTTGGCGACAAACAGACCAAATGAGACAGCAGGGTTAAGGTGAGCGCCAGAAATGTGCCCAAGCCCAATTCCTAGCGGAAAGAGTGTTGTTTCACCAATCTTTGCGGCATCAGCAGTGTAAGCAGCCGCTAAAACAGCGCTACCACATCCGCCAAAAACGAGCCAGAATGTGCCGAAAAACTCTGCAATGCAGCGTGTCATCAGTGACATTTTTTTATCCACTCCGTGATTTCAAGTGTGCGATTTGCCTTGTTAAAAGAAACATCAAACGATCGCTTTATAAATCGCGTTATAAATTGTTTGAAGCGATCGTCAAAATCTGCCAACGGGCAAAAATTGCAGAAGCAAATGTCTTTAAACTAGGCGGATGTTTCTATATGCAGAACAGGAATCTAGATACCCTCTTTTAATTCAGGCCAACAGAAGAAAATTAGAGTTTTCCTACGGTTGGATGTAAAAAGGGATAGTGTCGTGATTACGTACTAGATTTTAAGTAGAGGAAGTTAATTCTACATCAGCCATCATCCTGAGCTTAGGCAAGGCTTACGCCCCTGAGTCTAGATTTGCCCTGAGCCAAATTGCTGAAAAAATAGAGTTAATAGGATGTAGTGTGAGGTGCTGTCAGACTTAAGTCAGCTAAATGACTGAAAAAAAGAGGTTTTGTGGTGAGATGCCCGTCTACTCATCGATCGCCAAGGCAGTCGTTTTGTTAGCGATCGGCAAAGAAACCGTGATCAGGGTGCCCTGACCTGCCGCGTTGGCAATTTTTACCGCTCCGCCGTGTAATTCTGCAATCCATTTCACAACCGCTAACCCCAACCCCGCACCAGGGTTACCCGGAATCGAACTCGCATTGCTGGCACGATAAAATCGCTCAAACACTCTCTCACGATCCGCCACAGGAATGCCAATTCCTTGATCTTGAACGCAAAACACAATTCCATTTTGCTGATCGCACAACTCTATCTGCACCGTTCCCCCATCGGGCGAATATCGCAAGGCATTGGCGATCAGTTGCGTCACCATCTGTTTGAGCAACGCCGTATCGGCATAAATGACGATCGATTGCTCCTTGTGCTTTGTAAACACCAGACGATGAAGGCTATCGGGCGAAAGATGCCATTCCGCTACTAGTGTTTGACAAAACTCGGTCAGCTTCAGAGGTTGAGGATTAAATGGCAAAGAGCGAGCTTCTGCTTGCGCCAAGAAAAGCGTATTCTCTAGCATTTGCTGAAGGCGGCTGACACTCTCAGTAATGCGCTGAAAGTGACGATTGTTCAGCAAATTTTCTGGAGAGCCACCTTCTTTATGGGGCGATCGTGCCAACAATTCTGCTGAGAGGGTAATCACAGACAAAGGCGCGTAGAATTCACGAGAAATCCGACTCATTAGCTCTGATTGGAGATCATTTGGGTGTTGCGCTTGAGCCAGAGCAGTTTGTAGGTGAGTTTGCAGATTGAGAAGTTGTTCGTTGCGATCGATGAGTTCTGATGTGCGTGTCTGCACTTTGATTTCTAGCTCTCGGTTCAACCTTTTTAGAACCGTTTCGGCAGCGCGACGATCGGTGAGTTCTTGCTGAAGCTGCACGTTTTGCGCTTGAAGCTGCTGTTGCAACTGACTGAGTTTCAACTGAGTCTCGATTCGTACTAACACTTCGGCAGGTTCAAAAGGCTTGGTGATGTAGTCAGATCCCCCAAAGCGAAACGCCATCACTTTATCGAGCGCTTCATCATTGGCGCTGAGAAAAATAATCGGGATATCGCGAGTGCGATCGCTAGATTTAAGAAAGCTGCACGCCTGATAGCCACTCAACGATGGCATCACAATGTCAAGCAAAATCAGATCGGGAGGATTCAAAATTGCCGCTTGCAGTGCCAACATTCCATCAGTCACTTTGCGAACTTTGTGCCCCTGTTGCGTCAACAACCCTGACAGCGATCGCAAATTGTCTATGTCATCTACGAGTAGGATATCGCCAACAGGTTTTTCAGGTTCGCTAGTCATGAGCTTGGAAAACTAGTAAAAAAAGTCACCTGCTGAGGGTCAGGCTTAAAGCAGAGTATAGCCACTAAACCCTTTTCTGAGAGGTTTACAGAGTGACTAGTCTTTTTCATCACCTTTGAGATAGATTGTCAAGCTTATAGTACGCCTTTAGAGCTAGGAATCGTATGGGCACGACGCGGATCGATCTCGGCTGCCATGCGGAGCGATCGCGCAAACGCTTTAAACGTCGCCTCGATAATGTGATGGGAGTTAATGCCGTCTAGCTGACGAATGTGCAGCGTCATCTGAGAGTGATTGACGATCGCCACAAAAAATTCTCGCACCAGTTGCGTATCATACGTTCCCACTCGCTGAGTCGGAATCTCTAACCCATAACTCAAGTGGGGGCGACCCGAAAAATCAAGCGCAATTTGAACGAGGGCTTCATCGAGCGGCGCAACAAAATGACCAAACCGCACGATGCCTTTGCGATCGCCCAGTGCTTTGGCAAACGCCATTCCCAGCGTAATTCCGACATCTTCGTTGGTGTGGTGATCATCAATCTCGATATCGCCTATTGCTTGCACCTCTAAATCAATCAGCCCGTGTGATGAAATCTGGTGCAGCATATGATCGAGAAAAGGAATTCCCGTTTTGGCAACGCACTGACCTGTGCCATCTAAGTTGAGGCTGATATGCACATCGGTTTCACCTGTTTTGCGGCTGACCGAGGCAGTCCGATTCCCTTCAGGAATGTAGGAAGGCGCAACTTGAAGACGATCGCTGGTCTGCATAGGAGTCATTTTGAAGATTATTTTCCATTATCTCTGCAATCCAAAAAATCCAGCAGCATTTTATTTTAGTCAACACTGCTGGATTTGCTGGTGGGGCGATCGCGTCCCTACTCTGCCGCGCTTTTTGATCCCGTCATCCCCATGATTTCGTATCCAGCATCAACGTAGATCGTTTGTCCCGTAATGCCGCTAGACAAATCACTACACAAAAACGCTGCCGTATTGCCGACTTCTGTTTGAGTCACCGTCCGACCCAGAGGAGCCACCGCTTCAACGTGGTGAATCATATCTAAAATTCCGCCCACCGCCGACGAAGCCAACGTCCGAATCGGGCCGGCTGAGATCGCGTTAACTCGAATATTTTGTGCCCCCATCTCAGAGGCGAGATATCGCACATTCATTTCTAATGCCGCTTTTGCAATCCCCATGACATTGTAATTGGGGATCACTTTCACACCGCCAAAATAGGTCATCGTGACAATGCTGCCGCCGTTGGTCATCAAAGGTTTTGCAACGCCAGCCAGCTTGATTAACGAATAAGCACTGATGTCAAGAGCCGTGGTGAACCCAGCGCGACTCGTTTTGCTAAAGTCGCCAGACAGATCGTCTTTACTGGCAAAGGCTAGACAGTGAATGAGAATATCTAGCTGATTCCATTGGTCGCGCACCGTGTCAAACGTCGCCTGAATCTGGTCATCGTCCTGAACATTTAACGGCAAAAATAAGCTGGGCTGCAATGGCTCTACGAGTTCGGCAACCTTTTTCTCCATCCTTCCCCGTTCATCGGGCAGGTAGGTGATGCCAAGATTTGCGCCCGCTTTGTGGAGTTGTTGAGCAATGCCCCACGCGATCGACTTGTTATTGGCAATTCCAGTCACCAGAGCGTTTTTTCCAGTCAGGTTCAACATAGACATTCATTTCAATAGCATCTACAAGACTACAGTGCGACGGGTAACGGTTGAAGTGCAAATCGCTTTACTTAGCGCTAGGATGTGGGCAAATCTTAATTGAGTTATTGAAAAACTTGAAGTAATAACAGAGTCCCTACCCGGTTTTCAGAAAACTTCCGGCTGCTAGAAGAAATAAGGTAGTATTAGGCACAAAAAGTACCGCGAGAGTGAGTTTAAGTGTTCTAAAGTCATCAATCTCTCACAGAAAAGTCTTAGATTAAGGCTCCGTCGATGACAGGGAGAAAATTGGAGTAGGAGTTACGACAAAGGAAATGGTAGTGACCAAAGAGCGACCCTTAGCAACGATGTTTCGTCAGATTGGTGGAGGAGCCTTCCCGCCAGTCGTAGAGACGTTTGAGCGCGGCAAGACGATTTTCTTTCCAGGCGACCCGGCAGAGCGGGTTTATTTCTTATTAAAAGGGGCAGTGAAGCTCTCTAGAGTTTATGAAGCAGGTGAAGAAATCACCGTTGCCCTACTGCGCGAGAATAGTGTCTTTGGCGTGTTATCGCTGATTACGGGGCAGCGTTCCGATCGCTTCTATCACGCGGTTGCGTTTACCCCGGCTGAGTTGTTGTCGGTGCCGATCGAGCAAGTCGAAAAAGCGCTCAAAGACAACCCCGAATTGTCAATGCTGATGCTGCGGGGTTTGTCGTCTCGAATTCTGCAAACTGAGATGATGATCGAAACTCTGGCCCATCGAGATATGGGTTCTCGCCTAGTTAGCTTCTTGCTGATTCTCTGCCGCGATTTTGGGGTTCCTGGTCAAGATGGGATCACGATCGATCTGAAGCTCTCACACCAGGCCATTGCTGAAGCGATCGGCTCAACTCGCGTCACAGTGACTCGGCTGTTAGGCGATTTACGTCAAGACAAAATGATCTCAATTCACAAGAAAAAAATCACGGTGCATAACCCAGTCACCTTGAGTCAGCAGTTCACTTAGTGATCAGGTAATTCCTGTAACTAATTGATCCTTGTTTCTGTAAATACGATATTCTGTAAAAGCACTAAATCGTAAATACAGAACATGGTTAATAAGAAAACTAAAACTGTCTCAAAATCTAATGGAACGTCAGCACCCACCAATCTGAATGAGTGGGCTGGTGGAAAAAGTGCTGAAGAAAGCCCTGCTCCTGAGGCCTCGGTGTCTGTCGCAGAAACTGTTGCAGCAGCAGTAAAACCTGTTGCCGAAAAAGCAGCTCACGTTGCTAAAAAGATCACAAAAACAAAAGCTGTCGCACCGATCGAAGGGGTGCCTGACGAAAAAGCAGTCGAAATCACCTCCAAAAAGTCCGCTAAAGATACTAAAGATCAGTCTTCTGAGAAATCAGTGAAAATGAAACGGCTGACTTTAGATATCTCTAAGCCGTTGCACAAAGCTATCAAAGCTAAAGCGGTCGAAGAAGGCATTCCGATGGTTGATATGCTGCGATCGCTGCTAGAAAAATATTATGGCAAAAACTAGAAGGCGGTGATTAGGTGCTGACGATGCCTGACCACTGAGCTTTCTTTAATTTTTCACGTCGGTATGAAAAGAAATTCAGAGAGTCTTGATAGGTGCAGTGAGGCGCGATCGCGATCTGTTCTTCGCCAAGTCCCAATCGCTCTAGTTGCAGAGCATTAACTCGTCGCACATCTAATCGCACTCGCCCCGATGTCGAGTCAGACAGCACTGGAGAATTGGGCATTTCTAGTAATCGTTCTACGTTCGCGTCTAAAGAACTTTCTAAATCGAGGTTGATGACAGTCGCTCCGACCTCGACTGCCACATGAGTAGAAACCTGATAGACTTCCCCTGCGATCGCTGGGCCCATCGCTACCCGCAAATCTTGAATTTGGCTCCCTTGCTGGCAGAGACGCGCGATCGTGCCGGGCACAATCTTTTGAGCCGTTCCCCGCCATCCCGCATGGACAGCAGCCACTTGACCTGTCTTGACATCCGCAATCAGCACTGGGGTACAGTCAGCGCTGCAAACCCACATCGCTTGACTGGCTTGCTCCGAAATTACTCCATCGGCATCGGGTAGATTCTCATTCGTTAACGGAGTTGGCATTTCTGACGGTGCCAACACGACGTTGCCATGCACTTGTTTAGCGCGATATGCCTGAGCAAATGGATACAACGCCTCCGTGATCTCAAAGGGCGATCGCGGTGCAAACTGTTGCGTAAAAAAGCCGTGTTTCCAGGGCGCTAGCAGACTAGACGTTAAATAGGGTAGATGATTCCAAGTTTGCCAGTGCCAAGTGTGCATGACTAATCGAGACTGCGGGGTGATAGGGTCACGTTCACTTTAGCAATCGATCGTTGTTTTTAGCCTTCTAGAAGCGCGTTAGCTTCGCTCCACGTAGTATTTGCCGCTTTGCGAGAAAGTCCGGGTGCGCTCAGAAGAACCTTGAAGAATATCTCTGGAGTAGACTGCGTGTTAAGTTTCGACAAAGGTAATGGTTGAAATATTATGATCTAAGCGATCGTTCTCGCAGGGCAGGTAAACTGGAACCTGGCAACGAGCATTCTCGACAAGTGTCACATTACACCAGCGCAGCAAGCAATTCGTGAGGAGATTGATCATGACTCAGCAACCCAACGTGACCCGCCAGAAAACTTTTTGGGGGCAACGTTTTTTAATCAGGCGGTTGAGTTACTTGAGCGGAGTTGGCATTTTGGGCAGTGGGGCAGCGATCGCTCAAGCTCCGTCTAATGTGCCCCCGGTGATCATTTCGGCTCCGTCAAGCTCTCAGTCTGCGTCGCCAGCAAGTGCCCTATCAAACGAGAGATTGTCATCTACGACCCTCGGTGCTGCTGCCCTAGCCCTGCCCGAACGTTCAGCCCCTGCCGATCAAGTGCAAATCGACGTGCAGCCTACCCAAACTTCTCCTGCTGTGACCCCGCCTTCAGAATCGTATGAGGCACCTAGCACGATCGTGATTACAAATCGCTCGTCGGGCTGTGAGATCACGCTCAATCAAGGACAGGCGATCGCAGATGGATCATGTGGCAGTCAACGCCCAGTTGCAAGCGCATCGGTTCGGAGGAACATCGGAGCGATCGGGGGCGAGGTCGAGTCTGTGCAAGTGAGCGCGACTCCAACTATTAGAAGTTTCTCTAGCAGCCCAGAGGCGAGTGTAACGACTGCCGCCGCACCTGCCTACAGCTTTGTGAAAGACTACTATAACCGCACAATTCGCCCCTTAGGTCGCCCAGGGAATGGAAATCTACGGCTGATGTTCCCGCTCTCGATCCCGGTTGAGATCACGTCAATTTTTGGCTGGCGAATTCACCCAATCAGTGGCGATGCTCGCTTTCACGCTGGCACAGATTTGGGCGCGCCGATGGGGACTCCCGTTTTAGCAGCGCTGGCAGGTCGAGTGGTTTTAGCAGACTTTTTTGGCGGCTATGGGTTAGCGATCGCCCTCGAACACGACAACGGCAAGCAGCAAACGCTTTATGGGCACCTCTCAGAGATCTTTGTCAAACCGGGCGAAGCCGTCAAACAAGGCACCGTGATCGCACGGAGCGGCAGCACTGGCAACTCTACGGGGCCTCACCTGCACTTTGAGTTTAGACAACTGACGACCGAAGGCTGGGTCGCTCAAGATCCAGGGGTGCAGCTAGAGTCTGCGCTGGCTCAGTTGGTGAAGTCGCTCCAAACGGCTCAAAAGGCACCCGTTCAACCAAGCAACGGCAAATCTTAGAGCAGACTTGGCGATCGCGCATTCACCAAACAACTTTCTATCCTGAAATGAAAACTATCGAAACGATCGCGCATGTTGCTCCAGATGGAAAGCTGACGCTCCAGCTACCTGCTGACATTCCCCCAGGCGATCACAAAATTGTCCTTGTGATTGACGAAGTGCCGATGTCTCAAACTGAATCCTCAAAAGAAAGGAGTAATGCTTGGAATGTTCTCAAGAAATATGCAGGAACCGTGAAGGATCTGCCGGAAGATTGGGCGATCGAGCATGATCATTATCTCTATGGCATACCCAGGCGCAACTCTCAAGAACCTTCAATGCAGCATTTTTAATGAATTTACAGATAGCCATGTTCCGCTAAAAAATCGGGACTGAGGACAGCAGGAGAACCGATCGCGATTTCCCCATGACTGGCAGAACCCGATCGTAGAAACTTCTCAACATACTTACCCAAAATATCGCCCTCTAAATTCACCCAACTGCCTGGGCTGAGGTGACAAAGGTTGGTTTCCTCATAGGTGTGCGGGATCACTGCGACCGTGAACCAAGATCCAGCCGGATCACAGTTAGCAACGGTCAAACTAATGCCGTTAATCGCCACACTTCCTTTGGGGAGAATGTAGCGGGCAACTCGCTGACTCGCGGTCGTAAACGTCATTTCCCAAGAGCTTGCGGTCTGCACTGCCGATTTGAGCATTCCTGTACCGTCAATGTGCCCTGTGACAAAGTGACCGCCCAACTTGCTGCCAACACGCAAAGAGGTTTCGAGGTTGACACGCTTATTGCCAGTGTTCTGAGACAACGTGGTGCGCTCCGTCGTTTCAGGAGAGACAACTGCCACAAACCCCGATCCCAAAATCGCAGTCACGGTGAGGCAAACCCCGTCAACGGCAACACTATCGCCGATCGCTAAGTCTTTCAAAACTAGGGGGGCCGTGGAGTTTGAGCAAGCAATCTGAAGATGTTCAGATCCTAAAGTTTGAAGGGTGCCAACGGTTTGAATTAGTCCTGTAAACACGATTCTTAAAGGGGTGTAAAGGATCAGGATTTTAGCAATAATCTACGATGGAGCTTTAGCGGCGAAAGGCTAGAGTCAAGGATTCAGAATTTAGATTAGAATTAATCTTTTTTAGAAACTTGATGAAATGAAGAAGTCTGCTTTATTTTGTCAAATTCTGAGGCGGATCATTTAGGATCAGGGCAGAGATCAGGGCATACTTAGTATTGCATCCCTGTTTGAGTGTTCCCAAAGCGGGTGTGCTAGATAGTTGGCTGACTTTGTATTATTCACGAATCTAACGTTTCTCTCGCTTCAAGTGTTCTAGAGGCTATACCGATGATTGAAATGAAGGTCGCTGGAATCGCATTAGACGCGGCAACCCGCAGCCCGATCGTACTCCTCAAAGATGGGACTGACCGCCGAGCGCTGCCGATCTATATCGGGCAAGACCAGGCAAAAGCCATCATCAGCGCTCTAGAAAACCAGACACCGCCGCGTCCTCTCACCCATGATCTATTTGTCAACTTGATGGAGTCGTGGGAGATGACCCTAGAGCGAATCGTTATTCACTCTTTACAAGATAATACGTTTTATGCGGTGCTGATTGTGAACCAAGGGGAAGCGAAGCGAGAAATTGATGCTCGTCCTAGCGATGCGATCGCGATCGCCATTCGCACCAATAGCCCCATTTGGGTCATGGAAGAAGTCATTGCTGACGCTTCAATTCCAGTCGATCGCGATGCCGATGAAGCCGAGCGCAGAGCTTTCCGCGAGTTTCTCGACCAACTTAGCCCCGAAGACTTTAGCCAACGGGGACGATTTAGCAGTGGCGAGGCGCAGTAGACCAAAACCTCCGAGGTTTAAGCCACTCTGTCGGTCACGATGCTTGATTCTTGGTTAAAACCTCCGAGGTTTGCGTAAGTCCTGTGAGTTATCGTCGCTTTGGTCAAACCAATCTTTCTCTGTCGGTCTTCTCACTGGGAATGATGCGCTGTTTGGCATCTGAAGACGTTGCCGAACAAACGGTTAGACGCGCGATCGCGCTAGGAATTAATCACTTAGAAACCGCTAGAGGCTATGGCAAAAGTGAGCAGTTTTTAGGGGCGGCATTGCAAAATGGGCTGACTCGATCGCAGCTTTACATCACCACAAAAATTGCTCCAACTCCCGATGCAGAGACGATGGAGCGTGCGATCGACGAGTCGTTACAGCGATTAAAGGTTGATTATCTAGACACCCTCGCCATTCACGGCTTAAACACCTGGGAGCATCTGGCCTGGGTAGAAGCTGAAAATGGCTGTATGCAAGCAGTGCGGCAAGCGATGGCAGACGGACGGGTTCGTCATGTCGGGTTTTCAACTCACGGATTTTTAGATGTGATTTTGGCCGCGATCGCCACCAATTTTTTCGAGTTTGTCAACCTGCACTACTCGTTGTTTTTTCAACGTAATCAGGCAGCGATCGAGCTTGCCGCTCAGAAAGACATGGGCGTGTTTATCATCTCTCCTGCCGATAAAGCCGGGTTACTTTACACTCCTCCGCAAACGCTGATTGACCTTTGTGCGCCCTTTTCCCCGTTGGAGTTGAACTATCGATTTCTTCTCAGCAATCCGGCGATCACGACTCTTAGCGTCGGAGCCGCTAACCCAACAGAACTCGATCTACCACTGATGAAGGCAACTCAGTTTCTAGAGGCTGAAGCAGCTAGCGCACTAGCCCGTCTGCAAACCCAGCAAGCCCAGACCCTCAAAACTGATTTGTGCAGCCAGTGTTATGCCTGTTTGCCTTGCCCAGAAGGGATTCATATACCAGAAGTTTTGCGATTGCGAAACTTGACGATCGCCTACGACATGACTCGCTTTGGTGAATATCGCTACCGGATGTTTGAAAATGCAGGGCACTGGTTTCCGGGTAACAAAGCAAATCGGTGTAATGACTGTGGCGACTGTCTGCCGCGCTGTCCAGAAAATTTGGATATTCCGACGCTTTTAAGAGATGCTCATCAGCGATTAAATGGCAAACCAGGACGGCGGTTGTGGCAAGACTGACCTACCGCCAATAGGGTCGTCCTTTCCAAAAGACTCCGACGACAACTCCGATTAGCGAGACCACATTGACCTCAGGAACCATTGCAGTGGGAAACGGCACAAACGATTTAAGAAGCAGCCATAACGCCACACAGGGAATGAGGGCCCATAACGTCGAATTTGTGATCATCACCTGGCGAAACCAGCGTTCTAAAACCGCGACAGCGAGTGCTCCAATCCCAAGGGGAACGGCGAGTTCGATCAGCACCCCGATCGGGGAACTCAGCATCTTAGTCAAAAGATTCGAGATCACAGGCACTGAGGCAGCCGTCTGCGTAAGGAGAACATCAAAGGCGATCGCAATCAAAACCGTAATTAAGGAAATCTGGAGTAAGGAGATCCACGGAAGAAATTTTAAGCGGCGGAGAGGGTCATTCATGGCAATTGATTAAAGAAGTTGACGATTAGCTCATGCACTTTTTATACCAGCGATTTAGAACAGAAATAGGGTGACATTCTAAAATCAGTCTTAAACTAAAGATAGGCACCCATCGATCTCCTGACTATGATGGGGAGGGCAATCGCGAGATCCTTGTCCGCTACAGTTCTACACGAGTTTTGAGCGCATGAATCAAGGTGAGGCAATGCAACAACCGTTCCAAACACCAATAGCCTGGTCACAAACGCTGATCGGAGTCAGTTTGCTCTGGGTCACGATCGGGGCAAGTGAGAAAGCAATTTCCGCAGAAGTTCCTCCTAGTGTCACCGCACATTTATCTACTCAAGCTGCCCTACAGCCCTCTTTAGAACCCCTTAATCTCAGTCAAGCCCAGCAGGGTAGGTGTGGCGCATCATCTACTTTGGGTGTGACAGATCAATCGATTTCTCAATACAATCTCACAGTTCCTAGCTTTTGGTGGACGCGAGATCAAATCTCGGCTCAACCTCAATTTGGCAGCAAATTGCTAGATAGCTGGCTCGCCTGCCCTGGTCAAACTGATGGTGCCAGCAGAGTTGATTTTATCGTCAATCAACAAGTGTGGAGTCTATTAGATTATTTAGACCGCTATGGGGTTGTTCAGCAGCTTGGCAAAGTTGCTAGGGGCTTTAGCTACAATACGCGCATCTTTAACCGCCAAGGAGGGCTGTTAGCCGCCTACACCTGCAATTTTGCATCCAATAACGGGGTTGCGACAAGGGAACTCACTGATAGACAGCGTGGGGTGAAAGTCGCTTCAGCCGACTTATCCAATCCTTCACCTTTGGCTTCTGCGATCGTTTGCAATCTGGCTCTCGACTCTGGTGGCAGAGCGGGGCTTCGAGGTCGCCCTAGCCCGCTTGACGGACTTTCTCCCAGAGGTTCTGGTACGATTCAACCGTAGATCTAGGCAGGGGTCGTAGAAACTCACTGCGATCGAGCAACACCTGCGACGGCAGTAATAAAGAATTTTTTTGTAACTCTTCGGGAAACGTCGCTACATCGAGAGCATTAAGCATCGGAGATGCCGCATCACTCAGTAAAGAAAGCTGAGGCGCAATTTCGGAAGTCCAGCAGAAGTTGATCCACTGTGAGAGCAGCGTTTGTGTCGCTGGTGCTGACTGACTGGCAACTGGATGAACCCATAAATCTGACCACAGTGCCGTCCCCGATTTGGGAAAGACCGCTCCGATCGGTTGATTTCGCTGCATTAACGGCAATGCGTCAGTAGACCACCCCACTGCCACCCAGGTATCTCCTAACAGCAACGGTTGCAGATAATTATCAGAACTGTAGAACTTGACTTGCTGATGCAGCGATCGCAGTTCAGTTTCTAACGAAGGAACGGTTTTAAGGTCGATCGTGTTGTAAGACTTGCCTAACCGCTTTAGGGTCAGACCGATGACTTCTCGTGGCTGGTCGAGCAAAGAAATGTGTCCTCGCAGATCGTCTCGCCACAGATCACTCCAATCAGTCGGGGGCTGAAGATTTTTTTCGCGAAAGAGATCGGTGCGATAGAGAATGACGGTGCTGCCCCAACGGTAGGGAGCCGCCCAAACCGCACCCTTAGGGTCAGGCAAACCTTGCTGATTGCGAGTCACGATCGTTCGCCACTTAGCGGGCATCTGTTGCCACTGCTGCCACAAACTTGGGTCAAGGGGCTGAATTAGCTTTTGCTGAATTGCGGTTGCCAACCAAAAATCGCCTAAAGTGACCAGATCGGCGGGGTTCTCTGCTGAGGGTTGGCTCAAAAAAGGAATCTCGATCGGCGATCGCTGAGGCGGTGGCTGATTTCTAGGTTGCTTCCAAGTTTGCAGGAGCGTAAACAGCGCTTGCAGTTGAGATTCTGGTTTGAAATCTAGGTTGACCGACTGTCCTGGCAAGCTTTTACGAAACGCACCGACTAGCTGCGCGGGCACCGAGTTTTTCAGCAGTCTGATCGTCAGCGCTGCCTGATCTTGACGATTACACCCAGTCAATAGTGTTCCTAGCGCCAGCGCTCCTGCCCCGGTCAAAAACGATCGTCGCTCCATCAATTTCAATTTCCCCTACTTTTTCTTCTCGACCCCAAACCCGACCAGCGTAATCACCGAAGGAACCTTGCCTTCGTCTCGTTGATAGGTGACGATCGTCCGCAGTCGCAAATTGGGAGAGAGTAGTCGCATCTGATCAACCGCCACCGATCGCTTGTAGTGAGTCGTCATTTCTAGCGTCTGGCGCGTGGGTTGATAGGTAAAGCGACCTGCGATCGACCCAGATTCTGAGTAGCCTTCATCTCGCAAATAAAAGCCTTGAATCACTTCACCGTCAGTTACCTCAGCCGCCAGAGGAAGGGGCAGGTTTGGGGTTGACTTGATCGAAGCAACAGAGCGATCAGGCACAAACAAAGCGTTGAGATTCATCGCCACCCGTTCGTCCTTGTCAGACACTGTGTTGAAGGCGATCGCGAATCCAGAAAATGGTTCCTCTGCTTCTGCTGATCGAGAAAAATCAACCTGCAAAGAATCTGAAGATTGACTCACAGAATTTAGAATGCGCTGTTTTTCTTCCTCAGTCAGCGCATTCACTTGAAACTCGGTGTAAGACCGCTCAATCTCGCCAGTTTGAACAAAATGATAGGTTCTTTCTGTAGTCCAAAACCCAGCGCAGACTGAAAAAAACTCTTGAAGGGTTAGCATTCGCTTTATTCAAATTTATCGATCAGTCAGTGTTCTCCACATCTAGCAAAAATAGCTGTCCTGGAGAGCGTTTTAGGGTAATCACTCTTAGAAGCATAACATCTGATCTGAAAGCCTAGTTTCGCAAAACTCAATCATTTTTTTTGAGACTGATAAAAACCCTGAAGTTTCTATTTCAAATCGCCTACTTTTTTATTTTTTAGCTTTGAATAAAACTAAGCCTTAATCGTCATCAGTAATCAAAATATCTCTCTTGAATTTAAAGGTAAACTTAGTTTAATTTTTGTCTTTATAGCTTGGTTTGTAGCCTCTCCCTTAAAGCCACGACTTGATTGTTTCTCTAGTGACATTTTGTCTCCCCATCAAAAGTTAAATGATTCAGGACTATCTAGCCTAAACGAATTTCGTTCGCCTAAAATGAGCGGTATTAAAAGTAGGGGTAATTGGGGCAAAAGATGGACACGCTACAGAAGCAAATTAATTCAATGAATGGCAAGATTGACGGGCTGCACCAAGTCCTTGAACAGTTAACGGGCAATCTCTCCCAGGTTGTCACCGAGATCAAGTCATCTTCGGGCAATGGCAGTAGCTTTTCATCGTTTGGAGGCAGTTCGGGGCGCTATTATCAAAGCCCTCGCAGCACTGACCCATTGATGGAACACAAAGATGTTTTAGCCGATAGCCACGCCTCTGAGTCTTCTATGCAGGGCGGCGAAAAAGCGCTTTCTCCAGAGGTTCAGATTCAGCGACTGACCGCGCAACTAACGGCTGCTTACAATCGCATTGCGGCGCTGGAAGAACAACTTTTAGCACAACGAGTTCACTAAAAAAAGGGTGAAGGGTGAAACCGAAAGATTCGTGTCCCTATCTCCCTTTTTTTAGGTTGTCATTTGCCGTTTGATAGCGATCGACTAATGCTTCGATCGTGGCTAACAGGTCTGCCTGCGTCCAGTGTTGGGAAAGATGGGCGGCGATCGCGCAGCCTCCTGCACCCACACCTTCTTTCACATATCCCTGCTCATAAGACTGCAACTGCGAATGGCGAGAGGTGGCAAAACTGAGTTGAGTGGCGATCAGGGGCACTGAGGAAAGTTCTTGCGCTAATCCAACTGTATCACCCGTCGGATCTTCGGCAACCCAGCGAGTCGTGCCGACGATGACATGTTCTAGATTCCAGAGAAGGGAATGACTTTGAGCTAGTGCCTTTGCTAGTGCATACACGGCTAACATTTGTGTTCCACCTGCTAGCAGAACGCCACATTTGCGACTCGCAGCGATCGTCATTCCAGCAACCACGATTTGCATCGGGTCGCCCACAGCGGCAACCAGCGCGAGGGGATCGCTAGTGGAAGGAAGGGTCGCGAGTCCTTGTTTGACGAGATCCCACTTTTGGGTATGGTTGCAGACCGGATGACTGCTGTTAACTTTGCCTGCTGCATTGATTCCTAAGCCTGTGAGCAGTGCTAAGGCAGTGGTGGTTCCGCCAACCACACACTCACCCAAAATCAAATAACTATCAGTAGCGCGATCGGCTAGTTTGTCTCCCCAAAGAAGTCCTTGCTCAAAAAGATGGTGAACGATCGTCCAATTCATGGCTTGCCCCGTACTCAAACAGCGAGATGGGTGTCCTCCTAAGTCAATTGCTGCAACAGCCGGGGTGTGGGGCAATCCCGCATTAAATAGCTGAACGGGGATGGCTTGCGCTTCGACGATCGCGCGAGAAATTAAGACTGGAGAGGCACCCACATGAAGGGAAGGCAGTGGGTAACGAGGACTAGTTTGCACGCCATTGATCAAAAACTCAGCATCCGCGATCGCCGTATACTGCCGATCGGCAGGAGTTGCCCCAGCCGCAGAAATTCCAGGAATCAGTCCAGTTTCGGTGAACCCCAACACGCAAGCAAAGAGCGGCGATCGTCCCCGATAGCGCTGAAGCCATTCTTCGGCTTGTCGGTGTTGCGTATAAATAGAAATCATTCAGAGTCTAGTAACACCTGTACCCAATTAGGCGGACGGGGGATTGGGGTGTTGAGGCGATCGCACAAAAACCACGAGACGATGTGTACCACAAATAAATACACAGCGTTTTGAACAAAAATCATTCCGATTACAACGGCTTGCACCAGGGGCAATGAGGGCTGCATCAACAGTCCTAGCTTGAGAAACAGCCACTCTAAGAAGTTTGTGATCTGGTTGGTGCCATAGAGCCAGAGATCGTCGCCTGACAAAACAGACAGCAGCCCAATGCGAAAGAAAGTGCCAAATACGCCCAAGAGGGTTGCGATCGCGATCGAGGTGGCCCAATTTGCGCGACGATACCACAGCGTTCCTAACAACACGCCCATCACCCCAAAGGGCATCACAAACTGAATGCTGCGAACTGGCCCAATCAGCACCGACAGCAGTAAGCCCGAAACTAAAGCTGCCATCCAAGCGGCTCGATTGCCCCAGCGCAGATAGACGAGGGCGATCGGCACCGGAAAGAAAACCTGCAAAATCGGCCCCATCGGAAAGTAGGAGTTGACGAGCCAGATTAAACTCGCAGCGCTGGCCAGAAATGCGGTTTCGACGAGCACGATCGGACTGGCTGGGTCAACATTTCTGACATAAGGGCGGCGATCATCAGATTTTTGAGTGTCGGGTACGACATCTTCGGTCCAATTTTCATCTGCCTGAGAAGTTTCTGAGCCAGATTGAGGCGGTGGATTTAATTTGGAGGCTTTGTCACTTTGAGGATCACTCATGCAAATTTAGCAAAGCGGGCAAATCTACTCTAGTGCAAAACTTATAGACTGAGACGAGCAGCCGCGCCAAGCTTTCACGCCCAAAAATTGCCCATAGATTAATGGACAGACAGACACTACCCAGCGTCAGCAAAATAAACGTCGGAGCCATCACCACGCCAACCAGGAACCAGGTAGTCACGTGCAGCACCATTAATCCTGCAAAAAAAGCGGCGATCGAGGTGGCAAACCAAATTCGAGCAGTGGGTTTGCGTTGCCCAGTCAAAATCAGGGTTCGCAGCGTTGCTAACAGATTCGCAGGCACCAAAAAGGCGCAAATTTCAATGCAGTGATTCCGAGAGAATTCAAACAGGGTTGTGAAATCGAACATATCAACATTATTACCGACAATGTATAAGCGTAGGTTACGCCAAACTGAGTAATCTCCTCCCAAATTACAGCAAACCACAACAGTTCTGTCATAAAAAATTCTTTAACTCCGCAAGGTTGATCCCACCCTGAAAAGGATGGTTAAAACGTACCTCTCAGGCAGGATGCTGAGTCGCCTCTAGTCTTTTAGCAACGTTTTGCCGCGACGATAAATTTCTTGGGCGTAATCTGTCCAGGTGCCTTGCCCCCAATAGCGAAAACAACTCGTTTGCAGCAGCAAGTTATAGAGCAGTGCCTGACGATAATGATCAGAGTGGGTGACTTCAGACTGATCAAACGTTTTGTGAAATAAGGCGCTGAGTTCATTCATCGGCGTTAAGACCGCTTCATAGCCTGCCACCCAACTGAGATGATTCGTCCAAGATGCGCCATCCATGTGAAAGTTGGGCTGCGTTTGAGTCAGATGGGCGATCGCCGCCGCCACTTTTTCGGGCGTTGCCTGCTGAGGATCGACTTCTTGCCAAATTAAGTGCTGTCCGATCGCCTGACAGGTAGGAAAATCGTCTTCTCGACACCCAGCAGCCGCGATCAGTTCTAGGTATTCTGTGCCGTTTACCCCGGCTACTGTGGGATCGTTTGCAACTTCATGCCAAGCCCGTTTAAACGCGCCTGGAAACTCATTCATCATTACGCCGCCGTTTTCGCCATCGCCGATTTGAGTCACGATCGCCGGAATGCTTACCCCCGATATCGTTTGTTTTGAAAGCGTTTTAGCTTCATAGTAAGGCTGCATCTGAGCCACCAGTTTTGTATCTGAACCCTGAGTTTTAATCAAAACTGTGATACTCACCGTCTCACCGTGGGAGTTGTGAGACACTAACCGATGAGGTAAATGCTTAAACTCTAAAGACTGTCCTGTTAGGGCCTCAACGGAGTGTTCTTGCACGAGCAACCAGCGATAGCCACACTCTTTAAGCGCATGAATGAAGGTGTAAAGCGTATCGGGATGATTGGGTAAATGCATCTCTGGCGGTGAGAATCCTTTCACTCGTGCTAGGGCCTCCCAGCCAAAGATTGCGGCGAAATGGTGCTGCCACGCCTGAATGTGCAGTTTGAGATCAGCGATCGGGGTCGAAGGCACAACAGCATGACTCCACATCGTCCCTAGCCACTCGACGTAAGGCTGGTAGGTGTCATCGCAGGTGACGCGCTTCAAGTTATCCAAGACATCGCCGCGCCCCATTTGCCGCAGTCCCCAAAGCAGATTGCCCGAATAGTCGAGCATGACGCGTGGATTGCAGCCTTGAGACACCAACTCAGGAATAAACTCACCCATGCGCGAGTAACACCAGGCAAACGGAGCCGCGTTGTGATTGTCTCCGTCGTAGGGATGCTCAAACATCTGTTGCAAATTGCTAATCAGCGACCCATCTGCCCCCGCCGGGATGGTTGGCTGGTGCATGTGCAGCGCGATCGAGAAGGTCGCCGAAAGGGACTCTAATCGCAGGTTGGTTTTGGGCAAAAACACAGGTCGATCGGGCTGGAGCGCAGCTTTTACTTCTGTCTCGTGACCGCAAATATTTGGTAAGCCATCGATGAGTTCGGGCAATGCAGACATAAGAATTTTGACTTGGGAAAGGTCACTGAAGCGCGAGAGCTTTCCCTAATAGTCACACTCAAAAACTTAAAACTCAAAACTCAAAACTCAAAACTTATCAAAGATAGTCTTTTAGAAAACTGAGCGCGTCTTCCCAGCAGGGTTCGGGAAACAGACGTAATAAATGGCGATTCACGTCTTGCTCTAAGTCCAGCAGATCGTCTCGATCGAAGAACTCATCAAGCGCAACCAGATCGCGATCGCGCAAGGGAGACAATGGAGCTGCGTGATCACTATAGGCAGGAGTAGTCCTAGCGCGAGTCACTGTTTTAGCATGTCGCCAAGGGTTGATTAGCACTTCTTCAACCCGAAGCTGACTCCGATAGGCAGAAATCGTTTGATGATCTTCTAAAACCTGTGTTTGACCCACCCTAGAGGAGCCATCCGCTAATTCGACGATCGGTGCCACATTGCCGCCATCAGATAAAGCGTTAAGCATCAGATGCACCTCATGGAGATCACCTTAAGGACTGTAGAACGTGCCGTCAGTAAAAAGTTTGACACAATCTCTGGCTAGAGGATTCAGTCAAAGGGCCTTTTTATTGATCCTAACGAAGCAAATGGCAGATTGTTGAGGGCGGCTACAAACTCTGTCAGTTGAAAGAGAATCAGACTAGAGTAAAAGTAGATTTGGGCCAACTCCAAATCTTTAATTATTGAGCAGTGATCATGGCAAGTGACGAACCGATTAAGCTTGACCAATTCCTTAAAATGAAAGGAATTGTGGAAAGCGGGGGGCAAGCAAAAATGCTCATTCAAGCAGGAGAAGTCAAAGTGAATGGGCAGATCGAGACGAGACGGGGACGGAAACTGATTAAAGGCGATCGCGTCGTCACGATGGGCGAAATGCTCAAAGTCGATGTGTGAACCGCTAAACCACAATCAGGCACAGCTTATAGTAATCCCCTAAGATTAGAAGATATTGCCGTTCTTGATTCTGACAATGTATTTAACCTGGTTAGACAGCAATTCTTGGCTAATTGAACTTGCTGGAAAGCGCATTTTGCTTGACCCTTGGCTGGTCGGAAATTTGACCTTTGGAAATCTCACTTGGTTATTCAAAGGCTATCGTCATCAAGAGCGGGCATTTCCTGAGTCTCTAGACTTGATTTTGCTATCCCAAGGGTTAGAAGACCACGCTCACCCAGAGACGTTGAAGCGATTGGGTAAAGCGATTCCGATCGTGGGTTCGCCAAGTGCCGCAAAGGTCGCGCAACAGTTGGGGTTTTCTCAAGTGACTGCCCTTAAGCACGGTGAGACATTCACGTTAGATCACCTGACCATTCAAGCAACTCCGGGTTCTCCATTAGGCCCGATGGTGCAAGAAAATGGCTATCTGCTCAAAGATTTGGCAAGCGGAGTCAAGCTCTATTATGAGCCGCACGGGTTTCACGCTTCGACTCTTAAAGAAAATGCTCCGATCGAGGTCGTGATCACTCCGTTGATCGATCTGGCACTTCCCCTAGTTGGTTCGATCATCAAAGGCACCGAAAGCGCGTTAGAACTGGCAAAAGACGTTCAGCCCCAGGTAATGCTTCCGACGGCGGCGGGGGGCGATATTATGTTTGAGGGTTTGTTGCTCTCAGTGCTGAAAGCGATCGGAAGTCCCGATGAGTTTCGCGCCAAGTTAGCTGAAAACAATCTCGATACTAAAGTGTTAGAACCTAGACCCGGCGATCGAGTTGAAATTTCTCTACGACCTGCGGCGATCGTTCCTTAAATAAACTATGTCTGAACCTAAACTGTCATCCCAAGATCTTGAAGCCCAACTCGTTGATCTCGACGGCTGGACGATCGAAGCCGACAAACTGCACAAACAGTTTAAGTTCCCGTCGTTTGTAGAAGCATTTGGATTTATGTCGAGTCTGGCTCTGGTGTCGGAAGCGATCGGGCACCACCCCGAATGGTTTAATGTCTATAACCGAGTGACGATCGACCTGACGACTCACGATTCTGGCGGCATCACGCTTAAAGATATCGAGTGGGCACGCAAAGCGAACGAGTTAGCTTAGTCACGACTGTGGTTGGGCTGCTTGCCTCACGTCTTCAACAGGCATTTCTAATAGTTCAGCCACTTCTTCTAGACTCAAACCCTTGGCAACTAATCGAGGAATCATCTTTAGCTTGACGTTGCGCTCTCCGCGTTGTTCTCCGCGTTGTTCTCCGATTTGTTCTCCTTCAGCTTTCGCGTCTTGGTAAACTCTAGTCTCTTCTAACCTTAGTCCTAGCATTGCTTCTACCTCAGCACGGGTTAATCTTGAGAATTTGTAAACAGCGATTGTAGTAATCACGTCTATTATCTCGCTTTTGGCAAGAGAAGCAGTTTGTTCTTGCTGAACCCGCACAATTAGCTGTCTAGCTTGATCTGCCATACGCGTCTCAGAAGCAAGCGGCAACTGCATCAAGCTAATTCCTAAAGACTGCTGAGAATCTTCTAACTCATTGAGATAAATTCGCTGTACCTGATCACTGTTGAGGAGCGATCGGTGAATCGTGGTTTTTGATGGCTCCAAATTGCGGGATGGGAAAATCACGACTCCGCGCCAGTCATCATAGAGGGATTGATTTCGATAGAGATATGCCAACGATTCGGTAAAGAACCGATGGTAGAGAGACTCATCTTTTTGAAACTGAACTTCTGCAAAAAAGACCGTTTTGGGAATGGCTCCTGGGGGCGGTAGGAAAACGCCATCGATCCGAAATGAAGTTTCTTTAACCTCCACAGAGTCAAAACGGTAGGTTCGAGCTTGCGGCGGCGGATTGTTGACTAGCTCAAACAGCAGGCTAGGAAACCGCTTGAAAACCTGATAGTAGATAGAGTCTCTTTTCACGATGCCAGGGTTCGGTGACTATTTGCCAGCAGTTTGTAGCGATCGAGCATTTTTTCAGCCACTCGCTCCCAAGTAAAAAATTCCATTGCTCGTTGCCGTCCAGCTTTGCCCATTGTTTCTCGCAGATCATCATCTTCGAGTAGGCGGACAATGGCATCAGCGATCGCCTGCACGTCTTCTTTTTCGACCAAAAATCCAGTTTTGCCATCTTGAACCGTTTCGACAACGGCACCCGATCGCGTTGCGACGACTGGAACGCCTGCCGCCATCGCTTCGACGGGAGGAATGCCATATCCTTCATCCCAAATCGAGGGAAACACAAAAATATCGGCATTGTAAAAGCGATCGACGAGTTCAACCCGCGGCACGGCTCCCGGAAAGGACACTTTGTCGATCGTGGCAGGCGTGAGCTTGCGTCTCAGTTGCGCCATATAATCTTCAGCATAGAGAGGCTTGAGATGATTGATCAGCGCAGTGTCGTTCATTGGAAAGCTTTCTTCCATGCTGCAAGACCACTGCATCCCCACGATGTCAAGCTTCACAGAGGGATAGTGCTTCACCACCCGGTCAAAAGCTTCTAGAAGCGTGTGTATGCCCTTTTCAGGAGACACTCTGCCCGCAAACATGATCCGCTTAATGGGTCGATTTCGGGCGGCGAGGTAGTTCTTTTCGCGGTTAAATTCTTCACTGTGAATGCCGTTGTACATCGTTTCGCAGCGATCGGCAATTTGAGGAAAGTCTCGGCGCGTTTTCTCGGTGATGTAATCGCTCACAGTCGTCAATAGGTCAACGTGCTGAAGCCTTTTTGCCAGCATTTCTAAATTTGCTTGAGGAAACCACTCGGCATGTAGGTGCAAAACCAGTTTGGCTTTAGGGTTGAGCGCCCGAATCGCGGGAAGAAACTGAGAACTGTGCTGAATATGAATGATGTCACAGTGCTGTTGAGCTAAATCTTTTGCCACAATGCGGCTATAAAGCAGGTAATGCCAACTGGCAACCGACGGAGACGGCTTCATGCCTCGATTCAAAATTTTTAGAAGCGAGGTGTGTTTGATCAGCTTAAAGAAGATTTTGAGTAAGAGATGATCTACCTTTGGCGATCTTAAAAAACGATAGTGAACGCCCTTTTCAACATAGTCTGTTTCAATCTCAGGATGAGTTTGGCGATCGACGGTCTGCTTTCTGCCATATACCATCACTTCGCAAGAGCGAGCCAGTGGGTTAACCACTCCATAAGTACAGGCTCCGACCGAGGTTTGAATGGGGGGCAAGATGTAATCGATCGGTTGGTTGACAAAGGCGATTTTCATGGCTTTACAACACCCTTGGTAGCATATTTTACAAAGTTAGCAGCTCTAAAATTTTCGTACACAAGTTATAAACTTTTTATAAGTTGGATCGATTAGCCTATATGTTTACGTGATATCTCGTAGAAAAGTTTAGATTAAGGTAGAAATTTAAACTTTAGTCGTAATGAGCCAATCTGCTCTCTCAGCAAAAATTGATACCAAATTGTCCAGATCTTCTGATTTGTTCCTGAATAGCTATCAATTACAGGAAGAAAGGACTAAGTAGCCTAATTAACGTGAGTTCGACGAGTTTTTTCGCTTCGTTGTCAGCGGCTTCTGCCCCTAAATTCCCCAATTTGGGGGACTTCAAGCCAAAATTTCCGGTTCAAAGTCCCCCATTTTCGGGGGATTTAGGTAGCTCTCCCGAATTCATCATCGGAGTGAACCAGTTCTGTCGAACTCACGTTAATCCAACTGCAATAGTCAGTGATTCAAAGGTTATCGCTAGTTTTATGCAAAGGCGAGGATGGGGAGATGTTGGCACAAGATACCAGATTTTGTTTTGGGTTACCGGGTCACAAAACTACGATCGAGGTTTCTGTAGAAAATCTGCGATCGGTGCTTGGTCAAATCGAGGCAGAGCTATATCGTAGCGAGGTCTATCGTCGCGCGATCGACAATTCACAGCAGCCCTCAGCAGAGGGAACGACGAGCGCTCAGTTTTTAATGAAAGCGATCGGAAGAGAAGCGATTCGCTTAACGCTACGGCACTTTGTGCAGCGTGAGGAGATTGAGACTCAGGGAATCAGAGAACCCGAAGAGGCAGATCTCGATGAGTTTCCGGTAGCAGCTTTTTCGCGTGCCCTGGGTTCTCACTCGTCTAACGTGGCATTTCCGAGAAAATCAGTGATTAAGCCTTTTCAAGACCGTTTTCAGAAACTAGTTCCCCTAAACAAGCCGCAAATTAGCGAGATTGCAAAACAACCGTCTTCTGCCATTCAGAAGGCAAATAAAAAGGCTTCGGTCGCAGATTTAGCAGAACAAGTTGCTCAAGAACGAGCAGACCATTTGCAACGATTGGGTGAGCAAATTCGACAAGCGCGGCTGGCTCGATCGATGTCTCTGTCAGAGCTGCACAGCAAAACTCTGGTGCCGATGCATCAAATTCAAGCCTTAGAAGCTGGACATGGCGCTCACCTCCCAGAAGACATTTACCTACGCGGATTTATTCAACGCATCGGCAACGCTTTAGGAATGGACAGCCCTAGTTTATTAGCATCGCTGCCAAAACCCGACCCTGAAAAAGCGATTTTGCCTACCTGGTATCATCCGCCAACGAAGGCGACCGGAATTCGAGGACTAGCCGTTCAGCCTGTGCATTTATATGTAGGCTACGCCGCATTGATGGCAGGCGGACTTTTTTGGCTGTCTCGGCAAGCGACCCCGCCTGCAAATCCTGGTGCGATCGATCCCGACTCTTCTCAAGTCAACCCGTCACCCAAAACGCAGTCTCAACACTCAGAGTCATCGGGTGCCAAAGTCAGCATCGCACCGCCCGAAACCGTTGGTTTCTAGGCAGTGTTTTAAAACTTCTGATCGCTTCGTTGCCCAGCGCTTCTGTCCCCTAAATCCCCCATTCTGGGGGACTTTGAAGGGTCGGAAGTCCCCCAGAATGGGGGATTTAGGGGGCTTTCAAGGGTTGAAAACACTCCCTAGCCACCCGTATATTGGACTCGATAAATCCGATTGTTGGCTTCTTCGGTGACGAGCAAACTGCCGTCAGGAAGGGTCAACAGTCCGACGGGTCTGCCCCAAGTGGTGGGCACCGATGGGTCGAGAAGAAATCCGGTTAGGAAGTCTTCGTAATAACCCTGCGATCGTCCTTCAGCGTCAAAAGGGACGAAGACAATCTTGTAGCCTGTGCCCTGACTGCGGTTCCAGGAGCCTCTAAAAGCGACAAAAGCGCCGTTGCGATACTTCTCTGGAAAGGTGTTGCCGTTATAAAATCGCAGCCCTAACGCCGCAGAATGCGCTTCAAACAACACATCTGGGGTGCGAGTTTTGGCAACCAGATCGGGGCGCAGACTTTTGCCATTTTGGACGAGGCGAGGGTCAAGGCGATCGCGACTCAAATAGGCATAAGGCCAGCCATAAAACTCGCCTGCTTGGAGCCGCGTTAGATAGTCTGGCACTAAATTATCGCCTAACCCATCTCGCTCGTTGACGGTGGTGTAAAGCTCTCCGGTGCGAGGATGAAAGTCAAGCCCGACTGGGTTGCGAACTCCAGAGGCAAAGGTTTGACGATCGGAGCCATCCAAGTTCATCACTTGTACCGAAGCGCGAGGCGCAGGTTCTTCGCTGACGTTGGTGCCAGACCCGATCGAGACATAGAGCTTTTGCCCATCAGGTGCGGTGACAACGTTACGCGTCCAGTGGTTGTTGTAGCCTTCTGCCGGAAGCTTGGCGATCTGCTGACCCGTGCCTGTAATTTGCGCTTGCCCCTTTTGATAAGGGAAACGTAGCACTGCGTCGGTATTGCCCAGAAAAAAAGAATTTCCTGCAAACGCCATGCCGAACGGCTGATTGAGTCCGTTATCGGGTGTGGCGAAGGTTTCTTTGACATCCGCAACGCCATCGCCGTTTGTGTCGCGCAATCGTCGAATTCTATTTTGGCGCGTCTCGGTCACAAGCACATCTCCATCAGGAGTCAAAGCCAACCAGCGAGGGCGATCTAACCCTTCTGCAAAAACGTTGACGACAAACCCCGACGGCACTCGCAGCACGGGATCTTGAGGAATCGGCACCACATTAGGAGATTTAGAAGCGCTCTCACTGGCGTACGGCTGTGGCAGTTGATTGAGGGCAATCCGAATCGGTTGAGGTGAGAGTGCTTCGGTTTTGATAACCTGGTCGGGGAGAGACGTTGATTGCTGCGGAGAAGCGGATTGTGAAGAGGCCGTTTGTCCACGAATTGCAGAGTCACAAGCGGCGAGAGTGACCCATAAAGGCAATAGCAATAAAGGTAAATAGCGCATCAGAGTTTTTGTGAAGACATTCCAGGGCATGATGTTGACTCAACCCTAAGCTAGTCAACCTAGTACGATCGCGCACCTCTCTCAAGTCATAATCCCTCACTTGATTCATGTCACGCCAAATTATTTTAGTCACCGGGCCGGCTCGATCGGGCAAAAGCGAATGGGCAGAACACTTAGCCGCTCTGTCTGGCAAATCAGTCATTTATGTCGCAACTGCTCAAACAAATCCCAACGATTTAGAGTGGCAAGCCCGAATTGAAAAGCACATTCTACGCCGCCCGTCTGATTGGACAACGCTGCACGTTCCGATCAAGCTTTCTGCAACCTTAGACGCGGCAACGGCTGCTGATTGTTTGCTGATCGATTCGCTCGGAACCTGGCTGGCAAATTTATTAGAGCAAGAAGATTCAACCTGGCAAGAAACCCTGCAAGCCGTGCTGCACAGCCTTAGACAAGCTTCGTCAGATGTGATTTTAGTGGCAGAAGAAGCGGGTTGGGGCGTTGTGCCTGCCTATCCGATCGGGCGAACTTTCCGCGATCGTTTAGGAATGCTTGTGCGGCAGATCGGGGCGATCGCCGATCCGGTTTATCTGGTGACAGGCGGATATGTACTGAATTTGAGTCAGCTAGGAACGCCTCTAACGATCGCTCAACAGAGCTAAAAGTGTCCTTAAACTTTTGCTACGACACTTTTTGCAATCCGACGCGGAACTTCATAAGTCCAGAAGTCAGATGCGAGTTGGGTGTTTGGGAAGATAGAACGGGCTTCTTCTAGCAAGTCTCTTAGCTCGATCGAGTTTCCGGGCGCATAGCGAGGGCTGAAGTGCGTCATAATCAATTGTTTAGCGTGCGCTCCCAGTGCCACTTGCGCCGCCATCGTCGAAGTTGAGTGCAGTCGCTGATAGGCTAACTCGGCATCCTGATGAGCAAAGGTGGCTTCGTGAATCAGCACATCGGCATCGTGTGCCAATTCGACAGCACTCTCGCAATAGACCGTATCGGTGCAGTAAACGACTTTTCGACCGACTTCTGTCTGACCGCACAATTCTGCGCCGTTGATCTTGCGTCCGTCAGGCAGAACGACCACTTCCCCTCGCTTCAACTTTCCATAAAGTGGGCCCGATGGAATCTCCAAGACTTTGGCTTTCTCGACATCAAAATGCCCCGGACGGTCTTTCTCAGTAATGCGATAGCCAAAAGCTGGCACTCGATGCTTGAGTGGCGCACAACTGACCGAAAACTCTTCATCTTCAAACACTACACCAGGCTTGACGGTATGCACCTTGACCGGGTAAGAAAAGTGAGTTTGAGAATAGCGTCGGCACGCCTTTAAATATTCATCCAAATCAGGCGGGCCATAGATATCAATCCGCTCTGGGTTTCCGGCTAAGCCGCAGCTTGCCAACAGCCCCATCAAGCCGAACGTGTGGTCGCCGTGCATGTGAGTGACAAAAATGCGGCGAATCTGGCTCACCCGCAAATCACTGCGAAGTATCTGGTGTTGGGTGCCCTC
Source organism: Phormidesmis priestleyi ULC007 (assembly GCF_001895925.1). Taxonomy (GTDB): domain Bacteria; phylum Cyanobacteriota; class Cyanobacteriia; order Leptolyngbyales; family Leptolyngbyaceae; genus Phormidesmis_A; species Phormidesmis_A priestleyi_A. Next base: position 82,962 of record NZ_MPPI01000012.1, read on the forward strand.
GCCACAGTCAAACAGCCAAACTTCTGCCCGCTGGGGTAAGCGGAGGGCAATTCCAGAGACATTGCGCGATCGTGTGGGAACGCCAGAGCTAGTGCCTAAAAACGTAATCTGCAAGGCTCAATTAACCTAATTTTGGTCGGTGCATTACTCATCTCATGGTACTTCGTCTCTCGATCGTTGCGGGGCAGCGACGGGAACTTAGAACTAGAATTCAGGTCAATCACCTCTGTGGTGAGAATGATTAACAATTTCTACTAGTTTGAGCACTCCACTTTATAAATCATTATGACGCTATCTGTAGCGCGGAGTAGCCGAAACTACCGACTTTCCTACTCTAATTACGGAATTTTTGGCGAAAGCGCTCGGATTGGTTAAGAAACCTTAATCGTGCGACCCCTAGAGAATTCGCCTATATTAAGCAACGTTAGCAGTCTGATCTCATCGCAAATTGATCGAGATTGATCCAGATTTAGCTGTGTCAGTGCTGTGATCTGTAATGGTTGACCCTACAAGGAACTTTCAGAAGATGCTATCCCCCTCGCTGCTCTCACTCTTGTTGTCTAAATTGAACTTCACAGCAGGACGGGGCTGGTGGCTCACCGCTCTGATTTGGGTGGTGACGATCGCGCCTGCATCTGCGGCCCTTGATCTCAGAGTTTTGATCAAACAAGGAGTCGGACAGGTCAATGTTGGCAGTTCGACCAATGCTGTGGTCAAAGACTCATCTGGGCGTTCTTTGGGTCAAATTCAGGGCATGAATGGCTTTGCGGCTCAAGCAACGGGCGGCGGCGTAGCTATCAACAATTGGAAAGCAGGCGGACTTTGGATCGAGCCAACGGGCGGCGGCGTGGTGTGGATCGGCGATCGCTGGTATCGCGGTCGCGCCTATCTCGCCCCTGCCGGACAAGGACTCACAGCAGTTAACTATGTTGACTTAGAGCAATATCTCTACAGCGTTCTTGGCGGTGAGATGAATGGCAACTGGCCCCAAGAAGCGCTCAAAGCTCAGGCAGTGGTTGCCCGGTCTTATGCGTTGCACAAGCGCCAATATTCAGCCAATGCCGTCTATGACCTGGGTGACACCACAAAATGGCAAGTTTATCGCGGGGTGCAAGATGAGTCAGGGGGCACCCAAATGGCGGTGAATGCCACGGCAGGGCAAGTACTCACCTATAAACAACAGATTATCGAAGCCGTGTTTCACTCATCTTCGGGTGGCTGCACCGAAAATGTCGAAGATGTCTGGACGCAGCCGTTACCGTATCTACGATCGGTTAAAGACAAATACGATCAAGGCGCTCCGGTTTATCAGTGGAGCAAACCAGTCACTCAAAGTACATTAAACAGTCTTGCTCCAGGGGTGGGTCGAGTGCGTGAAGTGAAGCTCGTTCAAGGAACGCCCTCGTGTAAGCGGGTCGTCACGATGAAGATGATTGGTGATAAAGGAAGCGCGACCATTAGCGGCGAGAAATTACAGTCGGCTCTCGGCTTAAGAAGCACCTTCTTCTCAATTTCTCCTCAAGCTAACCAGGTGGCTTCTAAAAGCACTAATCAACCCGAACCTGGCTTTGTCGTCAATGGGTTTGGATTCGGTCACGGGTTGGGCATGAGTCAATGGGGAGCCTATAATATGGCGCAGCAAGGCTTAACCTATCAGCAAATCATGGGTCACTATTACACAGGTGTGGTGCTTGCCAAGATTGAGGTGAAGTAAATTAACGTGAATTCGATGAAGCTTTTCGCTGCGGTTGCAAATCCGGGCTGCCCCCTAAATCCCCCAAAATTGGGGGACTTTGAACCTAAATTCTGGGCTTAAAGTCCCCCAGAATGGGGGATTTAGGGGGCAGAAGCCGCTAACAACGCAGCGAAAAAACTCGTCGAACTGACGTTAAATTATTAGTGGCTGCGATCGCAAGATCCCTTAACCTCAAGCTGTCTCATCCGGTTGCCAACGATACTCGGTTAGATTGATCTTTCCCTTTGGGCTAAATTGCACGCCTTCAGCTTCTAAGAGCGATCGCTGCAAATAATCGTCGCCATTGCGAAAGGGCGATTCAGAAATCTCGCCTCTGGCATTAATCACGCGATGCCAGGGCACATCCTCGTGAAGTGGGCTGACCCGAAATAGGGCATAGCCCACTAGACGCGCTCGACCTGCGAGATCTGCTAATTCTGCAACTTGCCCATAAGTCGCAACCTGCCCGTAAGGAATCTGGCGCACAATGGCGTAGATGCGATCGTAGCTAGACATGAAACTTCAAGACGATCGGTGCAGAGTTTGGGCAAGCGCTAGATCAAAATAGTGAGCTTCTCCTGCACTGCCCGACAACACCTGAAAAGGAGCATCGGCTTCGCCCAATTGATCCACTACCAAGCTGGCGTTAGAAAAGTCATGATCGCGAGTGTAGCCGTTGAGCGTGATCACAGTCTTCAAGCCTGCCCCCAACGATGACTTTAAACCTTGCGGGGAATCTTCAAACGCAAGACATTCTTCAGGTTTCAAATTCAGCTTTTCTAAAGCATAGAGATAAATGTCAGGTGCGGGCTTTTTCTGCGGCACGATATCCCCAGCGGCAATGACTTCAAACCAGTCGCAACCATCAGGCGCAAGTGCCGTTTCGAGCAAAGTAGAGACATTTTCGGGAGTCGTTGTGGTGGCGATCGCCAGTCGCATCCCCGCCGATCGTGCTTCTTCAATCAGCCGCTTTACACCGGGACGCAGAGGAATAATTCCTTCATTCAATAGCTGTTTGTAGTGACGAGTTTTAGCGGCGTGGAGACTCGCAATCCAGGGTTTGAGATCCGCAGGTGGATCGAAAGGAGGCTGATAAGTGTCGATGTAAAAGAGAATGCGCTCTTTGCCACCCGTCACTTCTAATAACTTGCCATAGAGGTCGATCGACCACTCCCAATCTAGCCCCGCCTCTGCAAAAGCGCGATTAAATGCCACGCGATGTCCGTCTCGCTCGGTGTCGGCGAGGGTGCCATCGACATCAAAGATCAGCGCACGAAGTTGAGCCATAAGAATTAATGAATTAAGAGGACAGTTGAAAGAATGGACGATCGTCGCCCTCAATTTCCTGATTTAGACACGCTGCTTCTGTAGAAAGGAATGGTGCCTTCCAGTAATCACTGTGTAAACGGCAACTCAGCAAGCATCTCACTACCACTCTATAGTTTACGGAATCAGGGGCGCGAGGCAGCGATGAATAATGGAAAATGGCTAGACATTACTGAATATGCGCTTTGGGCAGGCTCAGGCGTGGGGTCAGTCGCCTCGATCGCGTCCCAGCAGATTGCCTTCACAGCCGCCCCGCTCTCCTTTCTATTGTTGCTGAATTTGGTCAATCGTCGTCGCCTCGATCAACAAGTTCAGCAAGCTGCCAAAGCCAGCCTTGAGCAGCTTGATCAGCGCCTTTCTAAAAACCTCACCGCTCTCGATCGACAAGTTCAGACGCTGCCGAACTTTTTAGATCTCGCCAGGCTTAAAAAGACCGTTTTGCAGCGCAATGAGAAAGCGATCGCTCAGGTTCAGCAAAACCTCTCTCAACGCCTTGCCCCGTTAGAGGCTCACGATCTGGGTCAGATGCAGCAAGCCCTAAGTCAGCTTCGCAGCAAATCGTTACAGCTTACTGAGTCGGTGGCATCGGTGACTAACCATCTCAACCGAGCCGCCAACGCCCATCGAGTTGAGAGTGCTGAAGTAGCGATCGCGCAATTGCAAGATGAGATCGCGCAACTGCAAACACAGCTAACTGAGTTGCCCAAAACGCCGACACAGAGCCTTCCACGAGGGCTGCAAGACCAAATCAATCACCTCAATCGTCGTCTGAGTGCGTTACCTCAGCCCTTTGATGCCACCAGTCTGAGACAAGATGTAGACGGATTGATCAAAGTCATGGGCGATCTGGTTTCTCGTCGAGAGATGGCGCGTCTGATGGCAGAAGTCGAGAAGATTCGTCAGCAAAGCCAGACGCTAGAGCAAGCCGTCGTCCCGATGAGAACGATGAACGCGATCGTGCGAAAGCAGATGGACACGCTATCGTCCTGGTTAAGCTTGAAAAATGAGCAGGGGAAACCACTCCCCAACTTAAGAGCGCCCGAACGAGCGGTTTTGGAGGAGCTAAGAGGCACGATCGCGACGCTAGAACATCGGCTCAATGGTTTACCCAGTGGCGAAGATTTAACTAAACTGCACGCTGAAATGCAGACGACGGTGAATCACCGTTTGGGAAAGCTTCAGCAGCAGTTTTCGACCGTGCAGCAGTTTACGCAGAGTCTCGATCGTCAACAAAAAAACTTAGGCGACTGGATCAATCGGTTGCCTCAAATTCTAGACACGAGTGCCTTACAGAGTCAGATGAAATATTTGACCACCCGATTAGAATGGAGCGAAACCACGCTAGACAGTCTTCGCACTCAGGTTGAGGCAGTGGTTGAAGGTCAACAGCCGCCCGTTCAAGCAAACGCTGAATATGAATGGGTGTTTAACCATAAAACCGAGTCGTCTGGCAGTCGTACGCTTTTAGACGATGCCTTAGAGAACGCCCAATCGCGGCTGATTGTGGTCTTTCCTTACCCAGATCACGCGACTTTAGATGCGTCTTTGATCGATAAATTTAAGGCGTTTCTCGATCGTGACGGTCATTTAGATATTGGTTGGGGACATCTGGGCAACTTGCACGACAGCCATCTCCCTCACTACATTCACGATAAACCTTCTGCAAAGTCAGCCGAGAAGCATTTTTTACATACGATTCTCAGTCAGTTAACGCAACTCAAACACCAATATCCTCATCAGTTTCGGTTTAAAGTGTTGGGCACCGACGAAAATTTTCTGATCTGTGATCGCGCTTACGGAATTCTGGGCGTTCATCCCGTCGTGACTACCAGCGCGGTGTTTCCTGAAGTCGCGGTGGGACTTCGCACGACAAATGCAGATGTTATTAAAGGACTGACCGATCGCTTTGACAATCCTGTTTTGGATACTCATGATGCGGGAGCTTACTATAATCGTGCCATCACCCGCCATGCGTTGGGCGATAAATCGGGCGCGATCGCTGACTATAGCGAAGTGGTAAAAATCGATCCCACCCATGCGATTGCCTACAACAATCGGGCACTGGTGCGCTATGAGTTGGGCAACAAAGAAGGCGCGATTTCTGACTCTAATCGATCGCTGCTGCTCAATCCTCGAAGTTGTGTGACTTACTGCAATCGTGGTGTAGTGCGGTTAGAACTGGGGGACAAAGTGGGAGCGATCGAAGACTTTACCTACGCGATTCAGCTTGAGGTGGGCTGCACGATTGCCTACCTACAGCGCGGGCTGGCTCGACTCAAGTTAGGCAACAAAACGGGAGCAGTCGAAGACTTTAGCGCCCTGATTAATCTCGATGCTCAAGACGCGATCGCTTATTTTCATCGCGGCACTGCTCGTAGCACCTTGGGCGATAAAACAGGAGCAATTCGAGATTTTAAGGAGGCAGCGCGGTTATTTTCTGCCCAAGGTAATCAAGATCGCTATCAACGATCGATCGAGGCAGTCAACAAGCTCCACAAACGTCTGGTGTTGTCAGGTGGGGTAGCTTAGGTTGCGGAGAGAGTGCGCTTTAGGGTGTGAATGGGTTGCGATCCGCTCAACGGAATTGTAAGTTTAGGCGTGTTTGTTGACCCGGAAGCCCACCCGGAACTTAAGTTCCGGGCTGATAGCGGAAGTCCATTGAAATGGACTAAAACGCTTTTCCAGTGCTCTTTAGAGCACTTGTGCTGTGAGCCAGGAAATTAATTTCCTGGTGGACTCGACCGCAGCGAGTCGCTTAACTGATACAAGATTTTGAACATACTCGGCAAATGGGGTCACGATCGGGCGCTAACCTGCAACAATTTTGACGAGCGCTCAGTCAAAGTGGATGAGCTTCCCTTTAGAATTGCCGCTCCCATGAAATCAGCCCGTTCTGCTCGATGTTCTCACACTGCGCTGGCAGTTTTTCTTACCGCAACGACTGTCTTTTTTTCTCTAACCCCGTCTGGCAGTGCTAAAGCGCCAGTGAAACAGCCTGTTAAGGTGGCACAAGCACCTGGAACGCTCTGCCCTGCTCAGTTGGCGGCACCTATTAATCGCTCGCTCGATCGCGTCTCTGGTGGTCGTTGGAGCGTGTTAGTGCAAACGCAAGGGGCAGCCCGTCAAACTCTATTCGCTCGAAACCCAAATACTCTGCTGATTCCAGCGTCTAATAATAAAATTTTTACCACTGCCGCCGCTTTAAAGAAATTGGGTGCCCAATATCGCATTCGCACAACGGTTTACGGCAGTGGCAGCAGCCCTAATCTGGCGACGTTGAGAATTGTGGGTCATGGCGATCCAAGTTTGACGACGACGCAGTTAGGGGCGATCGCACAGCAGCTCAGTCAACGGGGCATCCGGCAGGTGACTCAACTGATCGGCGACGATACCTACTTTCGAGGAGCGTTGACCAATCCTTTTTGGGATGCAGAAGATGCTGGACAAGCTTACGCCGCACCGATTAATGGTTTGATTCTCAATCAAAATATCATTGGACTGACGGCAGTTCCTCGCCAAGTCGGACAATCGCTACAGGTGAAGTGGGATGATCCCACCGATGCCAATGATTGGCGGCTCAATAACCAGGGAGTCACCGTTTCAGCGAGTGGCGGCGAATTTTTGGATGCCGATCGCGTTGGCTCTACGATTCGCGTTACGGGGCAACTCCGGGCTGGCTCTGCATCAGAACTAATCGGCGTTGCCATTCCTAACCCTGGTAACTATTTGGTCAAAAAATTTCGTGATATGTTGACCAGTAACAAGATTGGAGTCACCAACTCGACGTTAGTAAAATTCACGCCCGCTCGTGCTGATGAAGTCGAGTTAGCTGCCGTAGAGTCTCCGCCGCTGTCGAGTTTGCTGTTTGAAACCAATCAAGAAAGCAACAACACCTACGCAGAAGTTTTGCTCAAAACATTGGGACAGAAGCAAAATCCGGCTAGTCAAAACACGACTGAGAGCGGCACGATCGCCGTCAAATCCATCCTGTCAGATTTGGGAGTCAAAGCCGATCGTTACTCTATGGTTGATGGATCGGGACTCGCCGATCGCAATCGCGCTAGTGCACAGGCGTTTGTAGAAACGCTGCAAGCCATGACCCAAATTCCTGAAGCCAGTGTGTTTCGGCGATCACTGGCAGTTTCGGGCGTAAGTGGCACCCTAAAAAATCGCTTTCGCAATACGCCTGCTCAAGGGATTGTGGCTGCAAAAACAGGAACGATTACAGGTGTGGTGGCGCTTTCGGGTTATGTGACCCCGCCTAACTATCCGCCTCTCGTGTTTAGCGTGATTGCCAATTCTGGTGCCTCAGCCGGAACAGTACGATCGTCCGTCGATGACTTAGTAATCCTACTGACTCGACTGCGAAGTTGTGGAGGATAATAAGCTATCGGGTTTGGTTACTGCCCATGACTCAACAGCTTCTCAACGATGGAGAAATCGTCACTGAGCTTGACATCAGCCATCTGGTCATCGAGGACGATACCCCTGTGGACAATCTGCAATCTGAGAAGCAGCAACGGCTGCTAGTGGAACCCCTCTACAGTTCCAAGGCGCTGCCGTCACCGTTTCTCGCGGCTGCCAACGTGGGACTGTTTTACAAACTTAAGGGAGATCCGGTTGTCCCTGATGTCATGCTCAGTCTAGGAGTACAGTGCGCTGACGACTTCTCGAAGAAACAGAATCGATCGTATTTTGTGTGGGAGTTTGGCAAGCTGCCAGAGGTCTGCGTTGAGATCGTCTCTAACCAAGAAGGCGACGAACTGACATTAAGTCGGAAGTCACAGCAGAAGGGAAAGACGATCGTCAAGAAAGATTTGTACGCGCAAATTCGCATTCCCTACTACGTGGTGTTTGACCCTCTAAAGCAGATTCAGGGTGAACCTGAGATGAATGGGGCGCTGCTGCGGGTCTGGGCAAATTCGGTAGGGCGCTACCTAGAATTAACCCCGCCGCAAGGAGTCAGTGAGGTGGGGCAGTCGATCTGGTTAGAAGAAGTCGGTTTGGGACTCACGCTCTGGTCAGGAGAGTTCGAGGAAGAAGTGGCGCGGACATGGTTGCGCTGGTGCGTTTACCCCGAAGGGGGAACTGCTTCGCAACGTGATGGGCAAATCATTCCCACCGGGGCGGAGCGGGCAGAAATTGAGCGACAACGGGCAGAAATTGAGCGACAGCGGGCAGAAGCCGAGCGACAACGGGCAGAACGGTTAGCCGATCGTCTACGAACACTAGGTGTAGACCCGGACGAAATCTGATCAGAACTCATTCGAGTGCGTGAGCCGCAAAGGTGCGATCGTCCGTTGATGACTTGGTAATCCTACTGGCTCGGCTGCGGAGTTGTGAAGGATAATAAGCTATCGAGTTTGGTTACTGCCCATGACTCAACAGCTTCTCAACGATGAAGAAATCGTCACTGAGCTTGATATCAGCCATCTGGTCATCGAGGACAATACTCCTGTGGACAATTTTCAATCTGAGGAGCAGCAACGGCTGCTGGTCGAACCGCTCTACAGTTCTAAAGCTCTGCCATCGCCATTTCTTGCCGCCGCAAATGTAGGGTTATTCTACAAACTCAAGGGTGATCCGATCGTGCCCGACGTGCTGCTAAGTCTGGGCGTGCAGCGAGCGAATGACTTCTCCCAACGGCAAAACCGCTCTTATTTTGTGTGGGAATTTGGCAAAGTGCCAGAAGTCTGTATCGAAATCGTCTCCAACCAGGAAGGCGATGAATTGACGTTGAGCAAAAAATCGCGGCAGAAAGGCAAGACCACGATTAAAAAAGAGATCTACGCTCAGATTGGTGTGCGTTACTACGTCGTGTTTGACCCCTTGAAGCAGATTCAAGGACAAGATGAGATGAATGAGGCACTGCTGCGGGTGTGGTCAATTTCACCGGATGGCTATCCTGAACTGACCCCCCCTGAAGGCATTCACGAGATTGGGCAAGTGATTTGGTTAAACACAGCAGGAATCGGCTTGACGCTGTGGGAAGGGCAGTTTGAAGAAGAGGTGACGCGACTGTGGTTGCGCTGGTGCGATCGCGATGGGCAAATTATTCCTACCGGAGCGGAGCAAGCAGAAGTCGAGCGACAACGGGCAGAACGGTTAGCCGATCGTCTACGAACACTAGGTGTAGACCCAGACGAAATTTGATGAAAACTTAGCCTCAAGGTTTTAAACTTTATTAAACAGCGCTCGATAAACGGCTTCTCCCCGCTCTATCGTTGAGGATTCTCGCTCCGTCGGGACGGGCAGCGGATTGTCGGACAACCAATCGTGCCCCTGACGTTGAAACGCGGCATGGGCAGAAAATCGATCGACCATCTCGATCGCGACTTCTTCGACATCAGATTGCACAAACACCTGACCGCGATCGCTTAAATGAAGCGCTAATTCTTCGACCACCTGCGGCTGCACGACTCGCCGCTTTTGATGTTTGCGCTTAAACCACGGGTCAGGAAACTGAATCGTCACCTGTTGCAGAGTTCCCGGTTCGAGATTGGTAAATAGGGCAGGCAGCGAATTGTTGACGTTGCAGAACAAATAATGCAAGTTTTGCAAACCTAGCTCGTCTCGGAAGGAGAGGGCTTGCTCAACTAGCGGTTCTCGAATTTCTAGCCCTAAAAAATTCCACTCTGGCTGAAGCTGGGCCATTTTGAGCAAAAAGCGCCCCCGTCCGCACCCAATATCGAGATGCAGGGGCTGAGTCAAATCAGCATAAATCTTCTCCCAGTCAGGCGACTGCGCTGGAGTCTGATATTTTCGACTCAAAGGGTTGACGTGCTCACGCACCCGAACAATAGCCAAAAGTGACTCTCCAGAATAATTTAACGCTCATTTTTGCCTTTAACAATGCCAAATACTGACGTGTAGCCATGCAAAAACGTGCTGTTGCCGACCGGACCGATCTCACCACCGCAGAAAAAGCCACTCACTGGAACGCGATCGAGATATTGGGCAAAAAGCTGGGTGTCAAAATTCGGTTCCCCATATAGCCCTTCGCCTCGCCCCATGCAGGAAAACATTAAAGCACCGATCGCCGAGGATTGCGCGTTAGTTTCTATCTGATAGCGTTGCAGCAAGACTTCTAAATCTTCGGCAGAGGTTTGGGCATCTCGCAAATGGAACTGAATGCGCTGCCCCGGACGAATGCGATCGCCGATCGCGATCGCGCCCACCCGCGGGTCAACGCCCAACAGATTGCGAATCAAAAAGTCGCCCTGCTCTAACCCTTGCTTAAACTCGTTTTGCGCCACCCCCACAAAAAGAGAATGCTGGGCTAGATCTCGGTCTTCTTCACTCAGGGTGTCAATCACTTCTCGCAAAATCTCTAGCGGAGTGCGCTGTGTGGCAACCTTGCGGCTAGATGCCGCGCCCTCTTCTAAACTGTCGCGTTCTTGCAAGCCTAGGACGATGTTACGTTCACCTTCAGTCACCCAATAAGGCTGCCCGATCGGACGGCACCCTTGAGCGACGATCGTCTCCATCACGATGTTGCCACTCAGCGCCACCCCAACCGATCCATCGCGATAGAAGCGATCGTTGCAAAACAGCCCGATCGTGCCCCCTGTGTGATCAGAACTCGCTAAACCGCCCACTTTAGACGCGCCTGCATAAGCGTAGTCTAGCCCTTGAAGCAAATCATTCACTTTGGCAGAAAAGGGATCTGCCAGGACGACGAAATGGGGCTGGTCGGTGATCGGTACACCTACCAACTCGATCCAAGCATCAGGCGAACTGTCTAAGTCAGGCAACTGATCACCTGTCAGATGAAAGGTTTTAATCTTTACGCCCGGAAGCGATGCTAGCGTCAAACTCAAGGCGGGTTCTCCTTCGACTTCACGCACCTTACCGCGGCGGGTCACGCCCACTACGCCACCCCCACTACAGCCGATCATCGGCACGTTGGGCAATTTGTCTCTCAGCAGAGGCAGCAGGCGAGAATATTCACTGGCAAACGCCGAGGAGATGAAGACAAACCCCAAATCAGCAGGAGCCTGTAGAGATTCCTGCGCTTGCTCAACCACTTCTGTCACAGCCGCTTCTAGAGAAGGTCGCGTCGAGAGGGCACAAACCCACTTCATTGAGTCAGTGGTCGGTTTTGTCATAAAATTTCCCCTTGTTACCATGAGCCATTAATTGCCAAGGTAGACATTATTGTGACGATCGTACTCTCAGTTTACTAAACCCCTGCATAGACTGGAGCGATCAATTCAAGACCCGTGATCAGACTATTTTGATCGATCAGCCTGCAATTTGGGCAATAATTTTCGCGATCGCGCTTCCCGTAATCATTTGCTGGGTTTCCCGAACGCGACGCTGGTTTCAAAGCAGGTTAAACTATCGATACAAGCGTAATAGTGAGTACTTTCAGGTCTAAATAAAGTGTTGCGTCGGTTGCAGATGCCTAAATCTTAAAAGATTACCCTCGATTGAGAAACGCATTTGCGATCGCTTGTATCACTATATCTGTGACAGTAAGTGAGCGGCACCTCAAACCCTGAATTGTGCCTACTCTCTCAAACTCCTTGAGCGACCCATTTCAGTATCTCCGTTCAACGAAAGGACGAAAGCATAACCATGAGTGACATCGAAAAGCAGATTGAACAAGAACGCGACAACGCCCGCGAAGTTTGCGGAATTGACGGCAAAGATCCTAAGTGCGCTGCCGCATGGGATGCCGTTGAAGAGCTTCAGGCAGAACGCGCTCACCAACTTCAGACCAAGCCCAAAAACTCTTTAGAGCAGTTTTGTGATGACAATCCCGATGCCCTAGAGTGCCGCGTCTACGACACCTAAGGCGACTTTAAGAATCTGGGTTTGTGACTAATCCAAACTCTGAAACGATCGAACAGGCAATTAGATTCCCCGCGTGGTAATCTGGTTGCTTGTTTTTTATGATCTCAGTTCAGACGTGTTGCGCTACGCTTTTAACGTCAGTTCGAGGAGTTTTTTCGCTTCGTTAAGAGCGACTTTTGCCCCCTAAATCCCCCAATTTGGGGGGCAAAAGCCAGAATTTCGGTTCAAAGTCCCCCAGAATGGGGGATTTAGGGGGCTTTCCAAATTCACAATCGAAGCGAACCACTTCTGTCGAACTGACGTGCTTTGAATAAACCGCGCACTAACTTTTATCATGCAAGATGCTCCCTGGTTTGCTCCGCTCGTCTGGACAGATTATCGATTAGCGATCCTCTTTACGGTGATCGCGCCCCTGGCAATTTTGATCTGGGCATTTGTGCAAAAGGCAGAAGCGATGCAGCGACTGCTGACCATTTACTGGCGCGTCGCTAGCCTACTGGCAATTACCGTCTATCTATTGATTGGAGCCTTGCCGATCGCCTTCTTTACAGGTTGGCTCGCTCGCATTCTAGTGCCCATTTCCCTATGGTATTGGGCTGATCTGAATGAAGAAATTCGTGAACAGCGCTCAAGTCCGCTGAAATTGACGATGACTTCTTGGCGTTGGGCAGTTTCAGTCTATTGTGTGCTAGGCGCTTTGGCACAATTGCCGACCTTGGGCTGTGCGCTGCAAACGAGCGTTCAGATGCAAAGCGATGCGGTTTGCCGCGCTTGGTTAGAGCCAGCCTGGTTATATCGAGAATATTTTCATGGCTCAACCCAACCCTGGTTTTTAGGCTTTTTAGGAATCGGCGGACTGATTGCTTACACGCTCTATTTCGGCTATTTTGTGTTCTTTAAAGTCGGCAAGCGCAAGCGATCGGCGATGGGAAACTACTAATTTGACATGACCCATGAGTGATTACCCACCTCCTCTAGGGCGACGGCTAGAGCAATATACGCTCAAGCGTCCTGACGAAGTTTTGCTGGTGTCAATAGAAGTAGACGGACAACCTGATGAGATTGCGGTTTTCAAGGGGTTTTCTAGCTCGTTGATGAACCCGACTGCGTTTGACCCCGATGTGCCTGTAGTGCCCGATCGGGCAGAGATCTTGTCGATCGATCGCTTACAAAGCCCTTATAATCCCAACGATCCCCGCTACCTTCAAAAAGGAATGGCTTGGGGAGAATTTCAGTCTTTGTTGTCGTCGCTGGGGCTGTAGAGTCACTTTTATGAGAGAAGTGGTATTCTCCACAGATAAGAACGTGAGGAGTAAAATTCAGCTATGGTTTCATCGCCCACAAGGACTCAATCACCCAGTCTGTTAGATTCTGGTGTCTCAAGTTGGGGGGCGATCGCGCTTCCTGATACCGCGCTGTTTGGCACCGATGGAATTCGGGGTCACGCAGGCGATTTATTGACGGCTCCTTTAGCGATGCAAATTGGCTATTGGGCAGGGCAAGTCTTGAAAGCAACGGCGGCTGAGATCGCGCCTGTGATTTTGGGTCAAGATTCTCGCAACTCTAGCAATATGTTAGCGATGGCGCTATCGGCGGGGTTAACGGCGGCAGGGGTAGACGTGTGGGATCTGGGCTTGTGTCCGACTCCGGTTGTGGCTTTTTTGACGAGTCACTGCGGCGCGATCGGAGGTGTGATGATTTCTGCCAGTCACAATCCACCCGAAGATAATGGCATCAAGTTTTTTAACCCCGACGGGACGAAACTCGCAACCAAGCTACAGCAGCAAATCGAAGCGGCGTTGCGGGGTCGGGCAGCGGTTGTTTCAGCCTCTTCAAAATGGGGGCAGCACTACTCGCGATCGGAGCTAATCTGTCACTATCTCAAAGCATTACAGGCTCCTTTGACGACTCAAACCGATCAGCCTTTGGCAGGAATGCGAGTAGTGTTGGATTTGGCGTGGGGATCTGCGACTCGGCTGTCTGAGGCTGTCTTCAAGGCGATGGGGGCAGAAACTATTTGTTTGCACGATCGACCCGATGGCGATCTCATCAATGTTAACTGCGGCTCAACTCATCTGGGGTTACTCAAAGCTGCTGTCAAAGAACACACCGCCGATTTAGGATTTGCTTTTGATGGCGATGCCGATCGCGTCCTTGCCGTTGACAGTCAGGGCAGAACCGTCGATGGTGATTATCTGCTTTATTTTTGGGGGCAGCATCTTCTCAAGTCTGGGCAACTGCCGGGGAATACGATCGTGTCTACGGTGATGTCAAATCTCGGCTTCGAGCGTGCCTGGAAAAAACAGGGAGGACAACTGATTCGGGCGGCGGTTGGCGATCAATATGTTCAGGCAGAAATGATTCGGCACGGTGCCAAACTGGGCGGCGAACAGTCAGGACACATTCTCTGTCCGCACTATGGCGTGAGCGGCGACGGCTTGTTGACGGCTTTGCATTTGGCTACACTGGTGAAACAATCAGGCGCTACGCTTTCAGACTTAATGGATCAGAGTTTTCAAACTTATCCGCAAGTTTTAAAGAATGTCCGCGTTGAGAATCGCGATCGACGGCTCAACTGGCAATCGTGTGATGCAGTGCAAACGGCGATCGTGCAGGCAGAAGCAGCAATGGGCGATCGTGGGCGCATTCTCGTGCGGGCCTCTGGCACAGAACCCGTGATTCGGGTGATGGTCGAAGCCGAAACCGACGAGCTAGTTAACCATTGGACAGAGCATTTAGTCGCGATCGTGCAAAAGCATCTGGCATAAAATCGCTGAAAAGTAGCTATTTTTTTCACTTGCTGATTTTGTGGACTTTCGCGATCGCTCAACCTCCTCTAAAATAAGGAGTCTGCTGCAACGATTAAAGGAAGCAATGGCTGAAACCTTATTCTTCAACGCCCTTCGAGAAGCCATTGACGAAGAAATGGCGCGTGACTCCACGGTGATGGTAATGGGCGAGGATGTGGGGCACTATGGCGGCTCCTACAAAGTCACCAAAGATCTCTATAAAAAGTATGGGGATCTGCGGTTGCTAGACACTCCGATCGCCGAAAATAGCTTTACGGGTATGGCAGTCGGAGCCGCGATGACTGGTTTGCGCCCCATTATTGAGGGCATGAATATGGGCTTTCTGCTACTCGCGTTTAACCAGATTGCCAACAACGCAGGTATGTTGCGCTATACCTCTGGTGGCAACTTCAAAATTCCGATGGTGATTCGCGGCCCCGGTGGAGTCGGTCGGCAACTGGGTGCAGAACACTCGCAGCGTCTAGAGGCTTACTTTCAAGCCGTCCCTGGACTGAAGATTGTCGCCTGTTCCACTCCCTACAACGCGAAGGGACTGCTCAAAGCCGCCATTCGTGACGACAATCCGGTGCTGTTTTTTGAACACGTTCTGCTCTATAACCTCAAAGAAAATTTGCCAGAAGGCGAATATATATTGCCGCTCGACAAAGCAGAAGTGGTTCGCAAAGGCGAAGACGTGACGATTTTGACCTACTCTCGAATGCGTCACCACGTCATGCAAGCGGTCAAGACGCTAGAAAAAGAAGGCTACGATCCAGAAGTGATCGATCTGCTATCCCTCAAGCCCTTGGACTTTGAGACGATCGGGGCCTCAATCCGCAAAACCCATCGCGTCATGGTCGTCGAAGAATGTATGAGAACAGGCGGAATCGGTGCCGAAATCGTCGCCTCGATCAACGATCGGCTGTTTGATGAATTAGACGCGCCAGTGATGCGTTTATCGTCTCAAGATATTCCGACCCCTTATAACGGGGCGCTAGAAAATCTGACGATCGTCCAACCTCAGCAGATCATCGAAGCGGTCAGAAAAATGGCAGCCCTCAAAGTTTAGCCATAACACAAATCGGCGTAGGGGCATGGCACTGCCGTGCCCATTAGCATCTTAAGGTTTTTGACCTGCCTTATCGATGCGAAATAACCAAATCATCAAAGCAATCACCCCAATCTGAATCGCCAAGTTTGGGAGAGCCGCCTCGACCTCACGACCTGCTAAAATCTGCGCCAAGAAAACAACCGCCCCGATCGCCCCTGATGCGCCAAAGGCTCCATAGACAAATTTCCTCAACCCTCGATAGGGCGCTCTTGCTTCGGCTCTCAGGTGAGCATATTTTTCGGGATCGGTTTGTTTGAGGCTAAGACGCTTTGGTTTTGAGTCGGTCATTGATTTAGGTGCATTGAGTCTAAAATTATCGTGACATGAGTTTGCAGCGATCGGGTTAGACAGAAAAATTTAGCAGTCCACGACAAAAATCAGCCCACGACAATCATAAACCCTGTTATACTTGCTAATCGTACATCTGCCGATGTGGCTCAGTGGTAGAGCACTCGATTCGTAATCGAGCGGTCGCGAGTTCAAATCTCGCCATCGGCTTTTAGTAAATCGCTGGTTTCCAAGATTGGATGGGGTCATGACTCCGCAGGCATTGTTTGAAACCAAATCTTGTCCCAAACTGTTGGATGATCCTCGTACCTGACAAACTTTTGTCAGGTTAAGTCATTAGACTTACAAAAAATCTGCTTTTCAGTCCTCACCTGCAATCTGAAGCCCAGTTACTCGATCGGAGCGCAGCAATTTACAAACGGATGTCCCGATGCAACACAAGAAGCATGCGTTAGTCATTGGCGGTAGTTTGGCAGGACTGTTAGTGGGTCGATCCCTGGCAAACCATTTCGAGCGCGTCACCATTGTGGAACGTGACATTTATCCCGATCAGCCTGCACCTCGCAAAGGTGTGCCTCACTCTCGCTTTCCGCATAGCCTCATGCTGCGGGGACAACAAATTTTAGAACAGTTCTTCCCAGGACTCCGAGCAGAACTCGTTGCAGAGGGTGCGATCGAGGTAGACAGTATGAAAGACATGGCATTTTTGACCTCCGCAGGATGGACGACTCGGTGTTCCTCAGATTTGCGGCTGTTTACCTGTAGCCGAGACTTATTGGATTGGCGGATTCGTCATCGATTAGCGACATTTCCCAACGTGCAATTTCTGCAAGGAGCCAGCGTTACCGGATTGCTAACGGATGCAGAACACACGAAAATTGTTGGGGTATCGCTGCACCGACGTGCGAGTTCTACTCCCCAATCAACCGAGGAACTCTACGCCGACCTGATTGTGGATGCGAGTGGAAAAGCGTCCCACGCGCCGCAGTGGTTGAGCGCATTGGGATATGATCCACCCCCCGAAACAGAAGTCAATGCGTTTGTGGGCTATGTTGCCCGCATCTACCAACCTCCAGCAGACCTATCGGTAGATTGGAAACTGTTGTTTGTGCCAACCGCTCCACCCCAGCGACAACGCGGTGGGGCAATTTTGCCGATCGAGGGCGATTTCTCCGAAGGGGAAACTGCTTCGCAATGCTCCGATCCCCGTAACACTCGTTGGATTGTGAGTTTAGTTGGGGGCAATCGCGATTATCCTCCCACCGACGAGGCTGGCTTTTTAGCTTTTGCTCGCAGTCTACCTACCCCAATCTTGGCAGAGGTGATTGAACAAGCTACCCCGCTCACGCCGATTTATGCTTATTACGGCAACGAAAATCGCTTGCGCCATTATGACCAACTCTCGGATTCACCCGCCCATTTTATTGCGGTTGGTCATGCGGCTTGCTTGCTGAATCCCACCTATGGACAAGCTATGACGGTTGCTGCACTTGAAGCCATGACTTTAGATCAATTTTTCCAGCACCATGCGATCGACGATCTCAACCACCATACCCGCCACCTTCGACAACAATTGGCGAAAGCACATCGAGAAGCTTGGTTAGTTGCAACGGGTGTAGATTACCGTTACCGCAACACGCCGGGCAAACCGATTAGCGCGGCTACTCGATTTGTGAGTTGGTATTGGGACCAACTGATGGAATTAATGGTCGATCAAGCCAGGGTCTATCGTACTTTTATGGAAGTGCTGCACCTGCTTAAGCCCTCGATCGCGTTGTTTCAACCCTACATTTTGAGTCAGGTAGTGTGGCATCGATTCAACAAGCGTTTGAGAAGGTTAAGGATTGGATTAGACTAACTCAATCCGCGAGTCCAGTCATCTTCAGTTTTCATCCTTGGGCATCATAATGGGATACTCACACCTCATAAAAACATTAGCGCACCTATACTCCGTTTAAAATCTATCTTAAAGCATAATCCTTAATCTAGCTTTCCCCTTACAACAGAGTGAGGTTAAATAGATTAGGTGTGAGTGATGTCAGACAAACTGGATCAGGAGCGTGTTGAGGAAGATGTCTTTATCTTTCCAGCCTCGTTTGCTCAACAGCGCTTGTGGTTTATCGAACAACTGCTTCCTGGAGACTCTCTATACGTTATTCCACTTGTATTTCAGCTCACAGGTTCGCTACAGCGATCGAAATTTCATCAGAGTCTTCAAGCGATCGTTCATCGCCACGAAAGCCTCCGAACCACGTTTGATGTGGTAGATGGGCAATTAGTTCAGGTGGTTGCTCATGAGTTCCCAGTGCCGCTAAGGTTGACTGATTTACGGGCATTACCCACTAGCACTCGCGAAGACGCTGCACTGAGTCAGATCTGGCAGAAAATCCAGCAGCCTTTTCACCTAGTCAAAGAACCCTTGTTGCGAGTACAGCTATGGCGATTGCATGACACCGAACATCTGCTGCTGCTCGCATTGCATCACATTATTTTTGATGAGTGGTCAAGCGGTGTTTTGATCCGAGAGTTGGGCGAACTGTATGCGGCGTTAGTTGAAGATAAACCTGCTGCATTGCCGGAATTGCCCATTCAATATGCCGATTTTGCCCACTGGCAGCGAGAGTGGTTGCAGGGAGAGATGCTGAACACTCAGTTACGCTACTGGAGGCAGCAGTTAAAGAATGTCCCTCTTCTAGATTTGCCCGGTGCTGCTGCTCGTTCGTTGAGGCAAAGCCATCGGGGTGCCAGTCAATTACTGGAACTGCCGCAGTGGTTACTGAATGCCCTAGAAGAATTAAGTCAGCAGGCGGGCGTGACGCTGTTTATGACGCTTCTGGCGGCGTTTCAAACGTTACTGCATCGCTACACGGGACAGGAGGATATTGCGATCGGTTCTCCCATTGCCAATCGTCATCGCAGCGAACTAGAAGGGTTAATTGGATTCTTGGTGAACAGCCTGGTGTTGCGAACTAGTCTGGCGGGTGATCCCACCTTTCGCGAGTTGTTAGAGCGGGTGCGGGAGGTCACACTAGCCGCGTATGCTCATCAAGATTTGCCGTTTGAAAAGCTGGTGGAGGAGTTGCAGCCTGTGCGGAGCCTCGGTCAAAATCCGCTATTTCAGGTGGTTTTTGCGTTGCAAAATACGCCGATGGAGCAACTGGTGTTACCGGGATTAGTGCTGAGTCCGGTGCAGTTTGAAACTAAGACTGCGCGCTTTGACCTGGAGCTATATGTCTGGAAATGCACAGATAACTTCAGGAACTTGTGGGGTAAGGGTTGGCAGCAATCTGATGGGTTACGCGGTGTGATAGTCTACAACACCGATTTGTTTGATTCAGCAACAATCGCATCTCTGCGACATCATTTTCAGACGCTGTTAGAGGGTATTGTTGCGAATCCAGATACTCATCTCTCTGCACTACCCTTATTAACCAGTGAAGAACAACGAGAGTTGTTACAGCATTGGCATAGAAGCCCATCCAGCTATCCTATAAATACTTGTATTCATCAACAATTTGAATCGCAGGTCAGTCAAAGACCTACGGCGATCGCGGTCAAATTTGGTAGTCAACAATTCACCTATCAGGCGTTAAATCAGGGCAGCAATCAACTGGCGCGGTATTTGCAGAGGCTAGGGATTAGGGCTGAAATGCCTGTTGGAATTTGTCTAGAGCGCGGAGTTGAGGCGATCGCGGCAATGCTGGCGGTGCTAAAAGCGGGTGGCGCTTACGTTCCTCTTGATCCTAGTTATCCAATGGAGCGACTACACTTTGTGTTGAAGGATGCCGAAATCGCGGTGGTATTGACCCAGAAAGACTGGGCAGATTCACTTCAAACCAACAAAACGACGGTCATTTGTCTGGAACAGGAATGGGACAAGATCGCCCAGGAGTCGGATGAGAATCTGTCTACGCCTTGTACAGCAGAGCAGCTTGCCTATGTGATTTATACCTCTGGTTCAACCGGAACACCCAAAGGAGTCTCGGTGCCGCATCGGGCTGTGAATCGCTTAGTATGCGAGACTAACTATGTTCACATAGAACCGGGCGATCGTGTTGCACAGGTGGCAAACCTCGCCTTTGATGCAGCAACCTTTGAAGTGTGGGGCGCATTACTAAATGGTGCTCAACTCATTGGAGTTGAGCGGGAAATAACGCTTTCGCCCCTTGGTTTTGTTACTGAATTGCAGCAGCAGCAAATTAGTATCTTGTTCTTGACAACGGCATTATTCAACCAAACAGTTAGTCAAATTCCCGATGCCTTTCGATCGCTCAAATATCTGCTGTTTGGCGGTGAGAGGGTGAGTGTCGATCGGGTACGCTCTGTGCTGCAACAGGGCAAACCCCAGCATCTAATTCATGTATATGGGCCCACCGAAAATACGACATTTTCCACCTGGCATGAAGTACAGGACGTTCCAGAGAACGCTACGACGATTCCCATTGGTCAGGCGATCGCCAATACTCAGGTTTACTTGTTGGATGCAAATATGAATCCGGTTCCACCGGGCGTTAATGGTGAAATTTATTTGGGCGGCGCTGGACTAGCACGGGGGTATTTGAATTGTCCAAAATTGACAGCGGAAAAGTTTATTAGTGCTGAGTTCGCAGTACTTTATAAAACAGGCGATCGCGCCCTTTACCGTTCCGATGGTAATCTTGAGTTTTTGGGACGAACAGATTTTCAAATCAAGATTCGAGGGTTTCGGGTAGAATTAGGCGAGATTGAAGCGATTTTTGCTCAACATCCGATGGTACAAACGGCAGTAGTCGTTGTGCGTGAGATGGAAAGCGACTCTCCTGCGGAGACGCTACGCGAGCGTCAGTTGGTTGCCTATATTGTCCCTAAATCAGCGATACCAACTGAGCGTGAACTGCGATCGTTTCTCAAAACAAAATTACCTACCTACATGCTGCCTGCTGCATTCGTGGTGTTGGACACGCTTCCCCTCACTGTCAATGGCAAGGTAGATCAGAAGGCACTGCCACCTCCTAACCTCACCGTTGCGAGGGAGATAAGTCCGACCATTGCACCCACAACCTCTCTGGAAGCGTCTCTGGAAGAACTTTGGACTCAGCTATTAGGACGGAAACAGGTGAGCATTCACGACAATTTCTTTGAACTGGGCGGACATTCCCTGCTGGCAACTCAGCTTGTCTCGCGCATTCGCGATCGGTTTCAGATAGAATTGCCACTCCGAAGCGTATTTGAAACTCCTACGATCGCAGAACTAGCACAAAAGATTGAAGCGTTGAGATGGGCAACTCAGACAGATAGCATTACAGTTAATAACGGCAAAGCATCAGGATTGCAACGACGTGAGGAAGTAGAACTATGACGAACAGTACAATCGTTGAATTCGTTTCCTATCTAAAAAGCCTGGATGTGCAAGTATTTGTTGAAGGCGATCGAGATGCGTCCCTAAATGAGATTCGTTTGCGCTGTACTGCTCCAGAAGGAACACTGACCACCGAATTGCGCCAAGAATTAGCCGATCGCAAAGCTGAACTAGTTTCATACCTGCATGATCTGCGATCGCATTCGACTCAGCCAAATTCGATGATTCAACCCACTGTTCCGGGCAGGGTATTTCCCCTGTCTTTTGCTCAACAGCGATTGTGGTTTTTGTATCAACTCACACCCGATAACCCTTTCTATAATGTCCCTGCTGCTATTCGCTTAACAGGAACACTGGATCAAAATGCATTGCAGCGATCATTCCATGAAATTGTGCGTCGTCATGCTGCCCTTCGCGCTACATTTACGATTCTTGATGGGTCACCTGTTCAGGTCATTGAACCCGATGTCAAAGTTGAATTATCGGTTGTGAATCTGCAAACGGTTGCACTGAGCGATCGCGATCGCTTCAGCCAACAGTTAGCCACCGCTGAAGCACAACGCCCGTTTAATCTGACAACCGATCGGCTGTTGCGAGTGACATTGCTGCAATTTGATTCAACTGAGTCGGTTTTGTTGCTGACGATGCATCATATCGTTGCCGACGGTTGGTCATTAGGAGTCCTGATCCGGGAACTGGCTTGTTGCTATACAGCATTTGTTGAAAACCAAACGCCCATATTGCCACCATTACAGATTCAATACACTGATTTTTCCTGCTGGCAGCGTAACTGGTTACAGGGAGAAGTTTTAGAGGAACAACTAGCTTACTGGCGAGAGCAATTACGAGATTTGTCCGTGCTATGTCTGCCCAGCGATCGTCCCCGTCCTGCCGTTCAAACTTATCAGGGTGCAACCTACCTGCTACAAATTCCGCCTACTCTCACGCAGGCGCTAGAAGTCTTGAGCCAGCAAACAGGAGCATCGTTATTTATGACCCTAATTGCTGCCTTTCAAACGTTGCTTTATCGCTATACGGGACAGGAGGATATTGCGATCGGTTCTCCCATCGCTAATCGTCATCGAAGTGAGTTGGAAGGGCTGATCGGCTTTTTTGTGAACAGTTTGGTAATGCGATCGAATCTCTCTGATCATCCTACCTTTCGCGAATTGCTGGAGCGTGTTCGAGATGTTGCCTTGGAAGCATATAGGCATCAGGACTTACCGTTTGAGAAGTTGGTAGAAGAATTAGACCCAGAGCGGGATCTCAATCGTAATCCCCTGTTTCAAGTTGCCTTTGCCCTACAAAATGCCCCCATGCAGCCATTAAAACTGCCGGGATTGATGCTAGAACCTGCACCCTTAGAATCAGGCAGCACTCGGTTTGATCTGGAGGTTCACCTGTGGGAACCAGCGCACGGACTGCGGAGTTTATGGACATCTCAGGAAGGGTTGAGTGGCTTTATTTCCTATAGTACAGATTTGTTCGATCGCGACAGAATCAAGCGCCTAGTCGGACATTTCCAGACCTTACTAGAAGGCATTGTTACTAATCCCGATACTCGACTGTCAAACCTGCCTCTGCTCACAGCCGCAGAACAGCAGCAGATTTTTGCCGAATGGAACCCGATCGACACAGAATGCACGAACAATCATTGTTTCCACCAAATCTTTGAAGCACAGGTGCATGATACTCCAGAGGCGATCGCAATTGTGTCAGAACAGGGATCGCTCACCTATAGAGAACTCAACCAGCAAGCCGATCGTCTGGCGCAAACATTGAGACAGATGGGAGTCCGAGCCGATGATCTGGTGGGGCTGTGTGTCGATCGTGCCGACATAGTGATCGGGATTCTGGGAATTCTCAAAGCCGGGGGAGCCTATGTGCCACTCGACCCCAATTATCCGAGCGATCGACTGCACTTCATGTTGACCGACACGCAGGTTTCAATTCTGCTAACGCAATCTTGGTTAGTTGAATCCTTGCCAGTATCGCAAGCGAAGATACTTTGTCTAGATCAACCATTACCGCTGAACCTGGAACCTTGTGAGGTAGTTCCCTTAACTCCTGAGCATCTTGCCTATGTCATCTATACCTCTGGCTCCACAGGTACACCTAAAGGAGTTCTTCTGTCGCATCGCGGTTTGTGTAACATTGTTGAGGCACAGCAGCACGTCTTTCACTCGTCCCGCAACAGTCGTATTCTTCAATTCAGTTCTCTGAGTTTTGATGCCTCCATTTTCGAGATTGCGCTGGCATTTGGCTCCGGTGGTACGTTGTATATTTCCCCCAAAGCCGCCCAGCTACCAGGAATGTCACTGGTGCAATTTCTAAAAGATAACGCGATTACCCATGCTCTGCTAACTCCGGCAGTGTTGGCTGTGCTGCCATTTGCGGAACTACCTGCCCTTCAAGTGCTGATTACAGGCGGAGAAGCTTGCTCTAGTCAAGTGGTCGATCGCTGGGCAGCAAATCGGCACTTCTTCAATGCCTATGGGCCCACAGAAACTACCATCTGGGCAACCGTTGCCGAACTCTATCCCGGTAACAATCCACTGAAGATCGGTCGTCCTATCCTGAATACTCAGGTGTATATTCTAGATGCTAACTTGAATCTTGTTCCCGTAGGCATCCCAGGCGAGTTATATATCGGCGGACAAGGACTAGCTCGGGGCTATCTCAATCGTCCAGAGTTGACGGCCGAGAGATTTATTGATCTAGGATTGCCGAACTCTAAAACTCAAACTCTAAAAACAACTCGCCTTTACAAGACTGGCGATCGCGCCTGCTACTGCACCGATGGCACAATTGAGTTTCTGGGTCGAGTCGATCACCAAATTAAAATCCGGGGTTTCCGGGTAGAATTGGGCGAAATCGAAGCGACATTAGAACGTCATTCAGCAATCCGAGATGCGGTTGTGATCACTTCAGGAGAGACATCTAGCGAGATGCGTCTGATCGCTTACTTCAGCCTCGATCGCCAGCATTTTCAGCAAACTGTTCTACAATCGCTGCAAACCCAACAACTTCAACACTGGCAAACTCTTTACAACCAAACCTATCAGTCCCCGCTTCCGACTCCCCAATTCAATATCATCGGTTGGAACAGTAGCTATACTGGAGAACCCATTCCCCTGGAGCAAATGCAAGCGTGGGTGAGCGATCGCGTCCAGCAAATTCTTGCCCTTAAACCTAAACGCGTGCTGGAAATTGGCTGTGGCACTGGGTTGTTACTCTTTCAAATTGCGACCCACTGTCAGAAGTATTTGGGGACAGACTTCTCAACAGCTTCTTTAGAATCGATTCAGAGTCAATTAGATCCTCTCAATCTACCTCAAGTTGAACTACTGCGCCGAATGGCAACCGATTTTGAAGGCATTGATAGTACATCGTTTGATGTTGTGGTTTTGAACTCGATCGTGCAGTATTTTCCGAGTGTAGATTACTTAATGCAGGTGCTGGAGAGAGCAATTCAGGCAGTGGCTCCGGGTGGTGTTCTGTTTCTGGGCGATGTGCGAAGCCTGCCTTTATTGATGGCTTTTCATACTTGGGTGCAGTTTTGTCAGGCAGATGCAGACATGGAACGCCCTCAACTTCAGCAACAAGTAAATCGATCGCAATTTGAGGAACCTGAACTAGCGATCGATCCCATATTCTTTTATGCATTGCGAACTAAATTTCCTCAGATTCGACAGGTGCAAATCCGTCTCTCGCGGGGTTGCAGTCAGAATGAGATGACGCAGTTTCGCTATAACGTTTTGCTGCATGTAGAAGATAAATTTGCGGATGCTAGTCAATCTTTGTTGCGCTCATTTGATTCAATTCAACAATATAACTGGAGACTTAATCCCATCACGATCGAGGCGGTGCAAAAGGCTCTAATCGAGACTGAGCCAGAGATATTAAGGATTACTAACGTAGTGAACAGTCGGGTAAATGCTGCTGTCAAAACCGTAAACTGGCTACGAAACAAAGAAGCTCCAAAAACAGTTGGGCGGATGCGAGACATATTGCAGGATTCTGCTGAAATGGCGCTCAATCCTCAAGATTGGTGGGATTTAGAAGCGGTGCTGCCTTACGACGTAGAGATTACCTGGTCAACTCATTCTCACACAGGTGACTATGATGTGTTGTTGATTCGGCACGGCGTTGATGCAACAGTTAGTTCCTATATTCCTCAGCAAATTGACCAATCTTGGCATCATTACACAAACAATCCGCTCCAGTCTCAATTTGCTCGTCAACTCATTCCTGAACTCCGTCAAGCTCTAAAACAGATCCTACCTGATTACATGGTGCCGTCTACCTTTGTGCCGCTGGAAACGCTTCCTCTCAGTGCCAATGGCAAAGTAGATCGCCGCGCCCTCCCAATCAGTGAAGATTCAATCCACTCATCAGGCACAACAATTAGCGCCCGCAATTCCGCAGCAACCACGCCATTAACGCAAACAGAATCAACCCTGATTGATATTTGGAGAGAACTCTTGCGACTCAAACAAGTGAATATTCACGATAACTTTTTTGAGTTGGGTGGACATTCCCTGTTAGCAACGCAAATAACCTCTCGTGTCCGCGATGTCTTTGGGCTGGAGTTGCCTTTGAAGAGCGTGTTTGAGGCTCCCACGATCGCCCAACTTGCCCCCATTCTTGAAACCTTGCGTGATACTACTTCAATCATGCAGGTTCCCCCACTTGTTCGGCTGGATCGTTCTGCTTACCGTCACAAGCGCTCGACGTTGCCCAACGGCAATTCTCAAATCCTTCCAGACCTGCACGAAGCATCTCCACTACCCAACAATGATGTAGTCCCTGATCAATCTGTCACAGAGTCTAGATCGCCTCTAGTTCCCTTAACCCTGGGTAACAATAAGCAACCCTTCTTCTGTGTGCATCCCATGTTTGGCGTGGTGTTTCCCTACCTTGAACTGGCGCATTATCTGGGCAGCGATCGCAGCTTCTATGGGCTTCAGCCCTTGGGACTAGACGGACAACATCCGCCCTTAACCCAGATTGAAGCGATCGCAGCCTACTACATTCGGGCAATTCAAACCCTCCAACCCCAAGGCCCTTATTTTCTGGGAGGATGGTCATTTGGTGGGCTAGTTGCCTTTGAGATGGCGCAACAACTGACCCAAGCAGGGCAACAGATTGGGCTTCTGGCAATTCTCGATACTCCTGCACCCTCCAACAAACCGTCTTTCTATCAAAGCCTCAAGTTTCTGTTGGGAACTGCTCTCTGGTCTACTCTGCCCTTTCTGCTGGACTATGGTGCGATCGTCACAAACTTATTTCAGCCCTTGCAACCTTGGAAAGCCTGGGTTTCTCGTTGGCAATGGTCTGCGATCGCCCACCTCATTCCTGAAGAGTCCCGATTGCGGCTTTTAGATGAATCTGCGATCGCTCCCATGCTGCGAATTGTCTATGCTAACGCTCAAGCAGCGTCCCGATATGTGCCGCAGCCATACCCCAACCGCATCACTTTGTTTAGAGCGGCTGAACAATCGGATGCCATTGAACCAGATCCAACTTTAGGTTGGAGTACACTGGCGAGTGATATTCAATTACATCAGGTGCCAGGCAATCATCTATCTTTGCTGAAACAGCCCCATGTTCAAACCCTAGCTCAGCAACTCAGACCCTATCTCTTGTAGAGAAGTCTCGTTCTAACCTTAGAGGGTTACACCCGTTTCGATCTTTCTCGTAATCTCAACTCAGTTTAATTCTCTACTCCAGAAGGTTTAATCCCATTATGTTTATGCCCCTCGATTTTTTGTTGCGGCTACTGTCGAATCTGCTGGTAATTCCCATTCTTGGAGGTGGAGCTTACATTCTCTATCAGTGGTATGAGGGTGAGCTGGTTAGCGATCGCTGGTTATTTCTGGGGGTGGGGCTGCTGTTGTGGTCATTTTTGGGTTTTCTACCCATCTTGTTGCTCCGTCGCCCTGGTCAGGATGAACCTAAACCGCATCGTAGTAGCCGAGTTCATCGCTTGACCCGACCAGATGGCAGCGAAATCCAAGTCGAATTTTATGGATCTGATCTCGCTCCAACCCTGATCCTCACTCACGGTTGGGGCCCCGATAGCACTGCCTGGTATTACGCTAAGAAGCAACTCACCGATCAGTTTCGCGTGATTGTCTGGGATCTACCCGGTTTAGGAAAATCTAAAAAGCCGAATAATCGCGATTATTCCTTGGAGAAATATGCCCGTGACTTGGAAGCAGTAATCACATTGGCAGGAGACCAACCTGTCGTTTTGGTGGGGCACAGCATGGGAGCTATGATTTTGCTGACCTTCTGCCGCTTGTTTCCAGAACATCTAGGGCAACGAGTAGCGGGTTTAATCCTCGTAGACGGTACGTATACGAATCCGCTCAAAACCGCCATTCTCAGTAAGCTGCTGCCGACATTGCAGAAACCCTTGCTGGAACCGTTGCTTCACCTGGCGATCGTCCTTTCTCCCCTGCTGTGGTTCGCAAGTTGGCTCAGCTACTTGAACGGTTCAACGCTGTTAACGACTGAAATTTCTGGATTCACGGGCAGAGAAACACGGGGACAACTCAATTTCTCTAGTTTGGTTGGCATCAAGGCATCACCAGGAGTTCTGGTACAAGGAGTTCTGGCGATGTTCAAGTTCGACGAAACAGCAACGTTGCCTAAAATCTCCGTTCCCACGCTGGTTGTGGTGGGCAAATCTGATATTGCTACACGACCCTTCGCTAGCGAACGCATGAGCCAGGAAGTGCCTCAAGCAGAACTAAGTATATTGTCTCCAGGGGGGCACATGGCACTGATGGAGCGCAATCAACAATTTGCAGAAGTCGTTCGGACATTTAGTCATTCCTGCTTGAGTTTAAGAAGGTGAGTGATTTGGGGCTTTACTCCATCTTATCTCGCCGTCTCGCTGTCTCGCTTCACCGGAATCTCAACCCAAAAAGTGGTTCCTCGCCCGATCGTCGAGTCGCACCAGATCAGTCCTTGATGCTTCTCAACCACAATCTGATAACTAATCGACATCCCCATCCCGGTGCCTTTACCCACAGGCTTTGTGGTGAAGAATGGGTCAAAAATGCGCTGCTGCACTTCCTGTGACATGCCCATCCCATTGTCGGTGATGCAGATCCTCACATGGTCAGCATTGGATTGCTGGGTCGTGATTTGAATGGCAGCATCGCTTTGATCTTCCAGAGCATCCAGAGCATTGCTCAAGATATTCATGAACACTTGATTAAGTTGTCCTGGGTAGCACTCCACCAAAGGCAGATCGCCGTATTTTTTGATGCTTTGCACCTCGGTATGAGCAGTGGCTTTAAAGCGATGTTGCAGAATTAATAAGGTACTGTTGATGCCTTCGTGAATATCAACAGGTTTAACCTCTGCCTGGTCGAGGCGCGAGAAATTTCGCAGAGACAGGACAATCTCACGAATGCGATCGACACCCATTCGCATTGAATCAAAAACCTTGGGTAAGTCTTCTGTCAAAAATTCCATATCGATCGCGGCTGCCTGTTCCCTGATTTCAGAGTGTGGATTGAGAGAATGTTTTTGGTAAAGCTGAAGGAGTTTGAGTAAATCCTGTGTGTATTCATGGGCATGGGTAATATTGCCGAAGATGAAGTTCACGGGATTGTTAATCTCATGGGCAACCCCAGCTACTAGACTTCCTAGAGCAGACATTTTTTCACTTTGAATCAGTCGAAGCTGTGACTGTTGCAGTTGATCTAATGTCGTCGATAGCTTGGCAGTGCGCTCTGAGACTCGCTGTTCTAAAAGTTCATTCGATTTTTTAAGCTGTCCTTGTTCAATTGCCTGCACCTGCCAAAGCACCGCAATCATGGCTGCTGCGAGTCCGGCGATCGCAACGGCAATCAGATCAAGTGCCTGTAATGGTGATTCAAGATTTTCGCGAGGAATCACCAGCGCCACTGACCAATCGGCTTCTGTAAGCGGCAGGTAAGCCACATATTTCCAGGTGCCATCCAGGAACAATAACTCAATTCCCTGTTGCCGATTGATCATTCGTTGGGCGATCGCCGCCAGATTGCGATCGCTCGACTCAACCATTTTGGGAGCTGAGTTTCTCAATGCCAACAACATCGCTGGATTGGGATGGGCGATCGCTTCCCCCGTCGAATTAATCGCAAACGCATAGCTATTGTCACCATACTTGATGCTGTTCACCACTTGCGCGATGCGATCGAGGCGCACTAAGGTGTGAATTTCTCCAATCGGAGAACTGGTCGTGTCAAAGGTCTGCCGAATCGGAGCAGCAATGACAATAGTGGGAATTTTGGTAGCCCGACTGATCAGGGGATCGCTAACGTTGGTGTGTCCTGCCAGTGCCTTTTGAAAGTACGGGCGATCGCTGATATTTGCGGGACTGCCTCCGATGACATTACGCCATCCATCGGACTGGGCGATCGCGAGCGCATAGACATCATTAAAGCGCAACACCTCTGTTTTGAGGTAAGGTTCGGCGATCGCCCAGTTCATCGACTTCACAGTGGCAGTGTTCGCCAAAGTCTCAACATACACCTTAAGAGCTGCAAGCCAGTGTTCGATGTCATCTCCGCCTTGTTGCACTTCTAAGAAAGCATTTTTCTTTAAGCTCTCCAACATCGCATTGCGAACAACCTGATAGCTATAATATGCGCCCAAACTCACGATCAGCGTAGTGCCGCCGATTAAGAGTCGCATCAAAAAATTACGCTGAGATTTAGAAACTTTCTTAAGCAATTGCATAAATGATTCCGCTGACCGCCTATTGAATCGGGCGCTCTCCTGGTAAAAGGGGTTGAGTCGGTAAGTTCTCAAAGGAAATCTTGAGCCATTTTTCTTGAAGGGGCTTCAACTCACCCTGTTCTCGCAGGCTAGTGAGGAAGTGGTTGAGCAAATCGAGTAGGGCTTGATTGCCTTTTTTGACTGCCCACCCTGCGTAAGATTTGCGGCTCACCCGTTTGCCTAGCTCAAAGATGGCGGGCTTTTCATTCACCAATACTGAAAGCGAAACAATGTTGTGTAGCACAGCATCCAGTCGCCCATTCAGTAAGTCTTGATAGGCTTCTGCAAAGCCGCGATATTGCTTGACCTGCCCGATCGCGCCGCCTTGTTGCTTGAGTTTGGCTTCTAGATCAGGAATAGCAGCAAAAGAAACTCCACCCTGTTGGATACCCAAAACTTTGCCTGAGAGGTCGCTGAGAGTTTTGATCGAGGTATCGTCTTTGCGTTTGATGTAGGCGATCGTAGATTCGGCGATCGGCCCTGTAAAGTCGAGCAGTTTAGCCCGTTCATCGGTGATGCCAACTGCGGTCAGCGCCACATCATATTTCCCTTCTGCAACGCCGGGAAGAATGCCCTGCCAGGGCAAAATCTCTTGCCGAATCTCGAAAGGAACTACTTTTCTCAGGCGATCTAACAGTTCATGGTCAAAGCCTGTTGGCTTGCCATTCACCAAAAACTCGAAGGGTGGATAATCATCCTCAGTGGCAACCACTAAATATCCACGTTTTTTAATCTGATTCAGCAGGTCGTTGCTGACACTCAGCGATGAGCGACTTTGGGATGGGTTCGTACAACCATGAACCAGCGAAGTGAGTAGCAGACTCGCTCCAGCCTGAAGAAAAAAACGTCTGTAAATGGACATCGCTTTTGCAAATCGGAAACTCTCTCTAGAAGGTGCCCCGATCGTTAGCGATTTCCTCATCTCTAGAGAACAAGAATAGTAAAAATACCTCAGTTCGACAGAAGTGGTTCACTACGATTGTTAATTCGGGCAGCCCCCTAAATCCCCCATTCTGGGGGACTTCAAGCCAAAATCTCCGGTTCAAAGTCCCCCAAATTGGGGGATTTAGGGGGCAGAAGCCGCTCTTGACGAAGCGAAAAGGCTCATCGAACTGACGTTAAAAATGCCTTTACAGATTAAAACTCTCAAAGGTCACTTAGCTGTTGACCCTTGAGAGTTTTGTTAGTCAATCAGGTTCTAGTCCCTGCGCTTCTTTAGGCGGGCACTTTCTGTTTGCTAGTGCGAGTCCAGAAACGATGTTGGGCGATCGCTTCCACAAACGACTTCGCAACTTTACTCAAGTCAGAAGGTATTTTGGCACTAATCACTCCCTGATCATTCTGGGGAGAACGATCTGAAAGCGTGATGCCTTGAATGCTAGACTCTTTCAGCAACTCGACCCCTTCGCCTGTTGCCGCGATCGCTTTGCAGTGCCGAAACGCCTCATCAATAAAGTGAATGGCATCCCCGTTTGCTTTAAGGGTTGCAATACTCTGAGCGCCGCCAGGAACATAAATCGCATCAAACATGACTGAGGCACTGGTCAAGAAAGTTTTATCGACCTTCAACTCTTTACCTTTTGCGTCTTTGATCGTGCCCATAAATTTCGCCACGATCTGCGCTTGTGCCCCCGCTTCTGTCAGCGCTTGTTTAATGGCGGTGACTTGTTCAGCGTCTACACCATCCGCCGCCAAGATTGCCACCTTGCGACCTTTTGCCGTTTTGACTGCCAATTGTTCTTGACTAACAGCAGGTGAACTTTGTCCATGATTTTCAGTCACGGGCTGAGTCGGTGCCGCGACACCAACCCCGATCGCGACTAGTTTTGCCAGTTCATGATCGACATGGTTTAGGCGATCGACCATCCGTTCACGCACGCCTTGATCTCCGACTTTGCCGATCTCAAAATGGGCTGCTTCAACCAAATGCTCTTTTTCGGCTGCTGATAGGCTATTCCAAAACAAGGTGGCTTGACTGAAATGTTCGCCAAAGCTGGGGCTACGCTCCCTGACTTTGTGCCCTTCAACTCGTTCTGGGTAGTGAACATAGCCTTCCGTTTCAGAAGGGGCAGGTTGTCCTCCACCCAAAGAGTTTGGGAAGTAATTTACCCGACTGGTCTTCACCTCCGCCTGCATCCGTCCATCTTGCTGATTGTTGTGGAACGGGCAAACCGGACGGTTAATCGGCAAACTAGCAAAGTTTGGGCTGCCGAGCCGATGGAGTTGAGTATCGTGATAGGAAAACAGGCGACCTTGCAACAATGGATCGTCGCTGAAATCAATTCCGGGCACCACGTTTGAGGGCTGGAAGGCAACTTGTTCCGTTTCAGCAAAGAAATTGTCAGGGTTGCGATTCAACACCATTTTACCGATCGGACGCACGGGCACGAGTTCTTCAGGAATGATCTTGGTCGAGTCAAGAATATCAAAGTCGAAGCTGTGTTCGTCTTCTTCCTCAATGATCTGAATGCCTAACTCAAACTCTGGATAGTCGCCTTGTTCGATCGACTCCCACAAATCGCGGCGCTGGAAGTCAGGATCTTTCCCTGCTATTTTCTGGGCTTCGTCAAAGGCTAGGGAATGCACTCCTAAAATTGGCTTCCAGTGAAATTTCACGAAGCGAGATTTGCCTTCAGCATTCACGAAGCGATAGGTATGAACGCCAAACCCCTGCATCCGACTAAAGCTGCGGGGTAGGGTGCGATCGCTGAGCAACCACATGATCATATGGGTAGATTCGGGCACGAGCGAAATGAAATCCCAAAAGCTAGGATGCGCCGTAGACGCTTGCGGAATTTCGTTGTCAGGTTCGGGCTTAATTGCATGAACAATGTCTGGAAACTTGATGGCATCTTGAATAAAGAAGACGGGAATATTGTTTCCCACAAAGTCGTAGTTGCCCTCTTGAGTATAGAACTTCACCGAGAAGCCGCGCACATCGCGAACAGAATCGGCTGATCCGCGCGAACCTCCCACTGTTGAAAAGCGAGCAAAGACAGGCGTTTGAATAGCTGGATCTTGTAAAAACTGGGCTTTGGTATATTCTGCCAGTGACTCATAAACTTGGAAGTAGCCATGTGCGCCTGCACCACGAGCATGAACCACCCGTTCGGGGATGCGTTCGCGATCGAAGTGCGTCAGCTTTTCTTGAAAATGGAAATCTTGTTTGAGGGAAGGCCCACGATTACCAGCTTTCAACGAATTGTCTGTGTTGTCTACTACGACTCCTTGATTAGTCGTGAGTTGCTCACCCGCATCAACCTGAAACTGCTCTAAAGATTCAGTTTTTGCCGTTTTTTTGGGCTGAGATTGCTCAGTCATTACTTCGTGACTCCTACGGTTGCAAAGATCAGAAATTCCACAGTCTGTACCTAAATAAATCTGATAATCGTTGATTGGGAGCGATCGAGCAGTTTCAGCTTCCTGACTCGACTGATCAAACCCCCAGCGAATTTATTCCCTGTCGGTAGATTTCTTGATTCTCCTAAACCAGATCAGGCTCTAAAGTAAGCTACAGAAGTATATGAAAAGACAACTAACGCTGCTTCCGCCTTCAGGTAGAGCTGCTATTAATTCAGCAGTATAAGAGTCCATCCAAAAGGTTGAATTTTCATCACTTAACCTAAACATTGCCCGTTAGTCAAAATGATTCACTCTTGATTGCTGAAGGGGCAAAATTGAGTTTTTCAGTCCAATGGCGAAAGTGAGCGACAGAGTAACTCGATCGCTACTCTGAGAAATCCTCTGATTCTGTGCACGCGACTGCATCAAATTTGGGCGCGATCTAGACTTCTCTAGCTAGGATGGAGGCTTGCTACAGGAGACGGCTCCAACGTTTTTTAAGTCGGTCTTCTTGGCTAGCTCCAGCATCAATATGATTAGCTGGCACAATTTTTAACTGCTGACAGGTTTGAACATAGTTACTAGCTACGTTACGTAACCAGCAAGTCGCTAGATTAGGACCAAAACTAATAGTGACCCTATCATCTTCTCAGTAGTACATAACTTCTTCCCCACGAGCAAATCCATGTATTCTATTTGAACTAGTAGCGACATGAACTAGAGGGCAGCGATAGAAGGTGTATAGAATTGCTCCGTACTCGTACTCCTCCGCCAGAGCATAAAGGTCAGGACGAGAACTAAGTTCTGGGCATTCTTGAGATAGTTCAGTCCGTGATATGTCAAGATAACTCCTTGGAAATTCATGAGAATCACTACTAATACGCTTAATAAGAAGTTGATCGGCTAAGTGAGCATCTTGCGGACGACTATTCTTCCAATCTTCTGCAAAACAAATTACGGCTACCTTGCTGACGCGAGAATCGTCAGCAACAAACTGTTTTAGAAATCGAGCTAATCTGATTGATGCTGGAACAGTCCCGCCTAACTCGATCTCCAGTTTCTTTTTGACATCAGGGAAGTCATGCAACCAAATCCCCGCAAGGGCATCAAGAGAGGCTGTAGCCAGAGTATGCGCGTCAACTACATGACCTGATGAGGCCATTTCATCAGCGAGTTGAGCACGTTTGTAAAAGTAATGCTCAAAAGAGTCAGACGATACTGGCTTGAAATTCATTGGTATAGATACGCGTTGAGGTAGCGGGGCATCTGGATAACGGAATCAGAAGTTCAAGGATTCGATCGCGCCCCACCCTTAAGCGCTTCGGTTGCCGACAATCCATCGCCTTGAAAGCCAAAATACCAAAGCACTGCCGCCGCTTCTGCACGAGTCACCGTGCGTTTAGGTTGAAATAGGGTTGTATATCCAAAAGCTCTGCGAATATTCGCCTGATCGCCATTTTGGAAGTCTGCCAACACCGCCCGCAGCGCTTTTGAATCAATGCGAGCCGCGTCTTGAAATCCCCAGGTTTGTTTTACCGCATCGATCGTCGCACTTGGCAGCGTTTGGCGGGTGTCGATCGGCAGTTTCCACAAAATCAAATCTTCACGACTTAGAGGCGCATTAGGACGAAACAAAACCGTGGTGCTGTCTCCTGAAAGCGAACTGGAGATTAACCCCGCTTCTGCCAACCCTTGAATTGCAGGAAAATCAGGATCGGTGCGTGAGACATCTTGAAAAGCAGGCTGGGAAGTCTCTACGCCCAAGCGAATTTGTCGCGCCGGGCGACTGGTGTAGATGCGATTGTTGGCGGCGACGAGCCAGCGCGCATATTCTCGTCGAGTAATTGTTTTATTCGGTTCAAATAAAGTCTTGCTTGTCCCTGATTTGTTGTTAGAAGAAAGCGATAAAACGCCTAGCTGGGTCAAATCTTTGGCGTATTGACTTAACTCTTTAGGCGCTTTGTCCAGGTCGGTGAAGGTTTGCGGCTCAGAGGCAACAGGCGAACTGTTTGAAGTAGGTGCTGCTACTTGAGGCATCGGCCCAATAAACTCAGGACTACCGGGCTGCGGAACGGAAGCACTTGGAGATGCCGATTGTGTCGGTTGAGTGCGGCTGGCTTGAATCGAAAATCCAGCACTGGTTCCGGGCTGACTGTTTGACTGAACGGTGACGATCGCTTGCAGCCCGTCTCGATTGGCTTCAAAGGTGCCTTGAGTTTTATCGATCGGTTGCCCGTCTAGTGTCCAGCCGTTTTTTTGCAATTCTTGCAGATAGAAGGCAACAATTTGATCGCTCTTGTCTTGGCTACTCCAGCGAGTCAGCACCCCTTGATTAGGCTGATTGGCATCGACTTCGAGCAGCGATCGGTTGGGATAGATCGGAATCTCAGCCGGAAAGTTAGCGGGAAGCTGCGCCTGATCGGTTTGTGCAACTGGGCTGGGCTGTGGAGTCTGAGTAGCTCCGATCGCAGACCCATTATCTTTTAATTGCGGGTCAGCCTCAAACGCACCCTGAAACGACTTGCCAACCGGACTGTTTGTGCAGCCAGCGATCGGCAAAATCAGGAATGCAGCTAGACCTAGAGAAGTTGTAAAACGTTTAAGAGCCACAGCACGACGACATAACGATTCTTCCCTTATTCTAATGCTGAGGCTGCGGGATATTGTGTCCTCTTCCAAGCCGACTATTCTTTGTCATCTTCGAGCATTTTCTGAAGACGCATCCCGCTTTGAGTGTGCGCTAATCCTAGTCGGGTGGCTTCTAGCTCTTGAGACTCTTCTGAGAAGACTTCTATCTTTTTAAACCACCAGTCATAGAACGTCGGAAATCTCACCTCTTCCTGAGAGGCTTCTAGTAGCTCTAGTGCTCGCTCTCTCGCAGAAAGCAGACTGGAACCATTTAACTCTGGGTATTGCCTCAAAAGGCGTGCCTGTTCTCGCATTTTTGAGCGAATTTCAGACGGTCTGAGCGCTATGCACTCTGAACAAATATCGCCTTGCAAGAGCTTCGCATCGTTGTGGAGAAGCGTGCGAATTTTGCGAACCTCAAATCTTTGACGACAAACCGTACACGAGAGTTGATGAGGGCAGGTTTCTAGCTTACGTTCGAGTCTAATTCTCATTCTGCGTAACTTGAGTAAAAATTGTTTTTATTCTGAGATCCTTAAGCTAGCGGATTTGGTTGCTCAGGTTGGGGTTTTTTCGCAATTCTCAATATTAAGAAGCGCGCAAGTCGTGATTTAAATCAAGCATCTATCTAAATACATAGACGTAACTTGTTTTACAAAAGTTAATATACGATCTTCTGGGATCAGGTGCCCTGGCAGCTTTGAGCGCGGTGCTTCCATCAAAAACAGTAAGCGAGTCAGTTGCAGGAGGCAAAAGAGGTTAATCCCATAGGAGGAAAGCAGCTACTAATGGTTTAGATAACATGTGAAATATAGGTCAAGAAAAACAACTGGAGCTACTATCATGGAAACTCGCAAAAGCACCGATTTACCTCCTGTCGCGACTGC
Source organism: Phormidesmis priestleyi ULC007 (assembly GCF_001895925.1). GTDB lineage: Bacteria > Cyanobacteriota > Cyanobacteriia > Leptolyngbyales > Leptolyngbyaceae > Phormidesmis_A > Phormidesmis_A priestleyi_A. The sequence continues at coordinate 119,986 of NZ_MPPI01000012.1, forward strand.
TTATAACGGCAAAGACCGCAACTCATTCTTGTTTGGTTGGAACCCCCAAGCTGAACTCTGGAATGGTCGGTTTGCAATGATCGGCTTCACCGCATATCTACTGTGGGATTTGGCTGGTTATAGCGTAGTGCGTGATGTTCTACATTTCGTTGGCTACTAGATCATAGTTCGATTCCGCAATCCATTCACTAATTAATTTTGAAAGCCCAGCAACGAATAGTTGCTGGGCTTAACTTTTTGATTGAACAAGGTCTTATTTGTGGAGTGTGATTTGCGCCTTATAGTAAGCTACTGCACTGATCGTATTCACATTAACAGATTTTATTTATACTCACTTCTCATAAGTTTTTGTACTCACAGGATTGGATGCAAAAATACATAACGATATATCGCGACATATCGTATAGTAGAGAAAGTTATTCAAGTGACACTTATGTTTAGACACTTTCATGCTCGATCGTTTGCCCCCGCATGGGCAGGAGCGAACCCAGACGACCGATCGTTTGTGAGCCATCGATTTCAGCACGGCAGACACTCAGCAGGCAGACCGGGAGGCGACGGTTGGGGAGACGGTCGTCGCGCTCGTCGGGGTGACATCAAGTTCATTCTGCTAGAGCTATTGTCTGAGCGCCCCCGGCACGGTTATGACTTGATCCAAGATTTAGAAACTCGCCAGGGAGGGTTTCGTCGTCTCAGCCCTGGGTCGGTCTATCCTACCCTTCAGATGTTGGAGGATGGCGGTTATCTGACGAGTCAGCAAGAGGGCGGCAAGCGCGTTTATACGGTGACAGAGAGCGGGCGATCGCTCCTTGCCGAACGGACTCCATTAGAGCATCCAGGTGCGCCTAGCGAGGCTTTCGCAGAGAAACCACAGACCTTTGCCGAGTTGCGAAATGCAGCCACCGAGTTAGCCGATGTGGTGATGCAAGTCGCCCGAAGCGGCAACCTCGATCGGATGAATCGGGTTCGTGAGTTGCTCGACCAAGTTAAACGAGAAATCTATCTCATGTTGGCTGAGAAATAAGCAGGGGTCAGGCGCTTAATGGGTAGAAATTTCACACAAAGCTTCTGGGATAGGTTAGATTTTGAGCGTTTAAGTCTTGACCTTCTGACCAGAAGTGATGAAATTTTTACCTCGCGTTGCTTTGCCCTTAGCGACTTTCCTGATGTCTGCTCACCTGGCGATGGCTCAGTCAACGCCATCGCCTCAACCAACACTGGCACCGCAGCAACGCGAAGAAGTGCAAAAACTTGTCGATCGGGAGATTGATCAGAGCAACCAGATTAACGATCGCGTGCAGCAATCCGTTAACAACACCTTTGGCTGGACAACAGGATTGCTAAACTCACTGATCGCGGTCTTAGTTGCAATGCCAGTGTTAACCGTAATCGTTGCACTAATATTACGCAACAGCATTCGCAGTCAACTGATTTCTGAAATCAAAAAGCAATTAGAAGAGGAAACTAAAAGAGAGGTAAAAGAGCAATTAAAAGTGCAAGTAACCGAAGAATTGCAGAGACAAGTAGAAGAATTTAAGCAAGATTTAGAATCCTTAAAGTCAGATTTTGTCAGTCAACTACAAGATTTATTTGTAGTAGCGCAGACCGAAAAAGAAGAGATTTTTCAAGAGCTTTCTAAAATTACACCCTCGATTATTCAAGAAGAGTTTGTTGCGCCTGAAGTTCACCAAAAAATACAAGAACTGACGAAACAGCTTGAGTTCCTGACTTCCGTGAATCCTCACTTAGCTTTGACGGCTAACGATTATCTAAAACAAGCAGATGCCCTCTATTTTGAGAATCGATTTGACGATGCCGTAGAGTCCTATGAAAAAGCACTGCAAATTAAACCAGACATGATCGCAGCATGGTTAGGAAAAGCTAAAGTTTTGAGAAGAATGAAGCGCTATGATGAGGCACTTTTTGCTAACAAAAAAGTCTTACAAATTCAACCCGATCACTCTAAAGGCTTATTTGGGTTGGGTTACACGCTGAGAGATATAGGGCTTTATGAAGAAGCGATCGCAATATTCGATCAGTCGCTAAAACTTCAGCCTAATAGTCATCACAACTGGAAACATCGCGGCTATGCGCTGACTAAATTAGGTCGCTATGACGAAGCCTATCGATCTTTTGAAAAGGCATTGAAGCTGAAACCGACTTCTGGAGGAACTTATTATAATCGTGCTTTTTATTACCTTTCTTTGGGCGATATGGACGCTGCGGTCTTAGATTTGCAACAAGCGATCGGGTCATCTTCTTACTATGTGAGTTTGAGAGAGGTTGCAAAAACTGACCCCGATTTTGATGCGCTTCGAGACGACGATCGCTTTAAGCAACTCATGGAAACGAATCTACTAAGTAGCTAGATGGAATTAAATAGAAGACCCTCCTCGCGAAGCCAGGGCTGATCCATTAATCAAAGCAAACTGCAACCGCTCCGCAGCGATCAGATTCAAGAATTCTTACTTTCGAGGAGCGCGATCGTACTAAAGATCACACTGTCAGCGATACTTTTGTCCAATTGTTGCGATCGCGGTAGCTATAAAACGTTGGGTGTCTGAGTCGTTCATCCCAACGTTCAGCACCGCCAAAAGTTGAACAGTGGCATCTTTGCCCCAATTCGGTATGCTGAAGGGAGTGCAAGTTTACGTAACTTAATACCTGCAATCTTCCCCAATTTATGAAATGCATTATCGATCGTCGTGCCCAATTTTCGGCGAGTCATCGCTATTGGCTCCCTGATCTGAGCGAAGCCGAAAACGTTGAGCGGTTTGGTGCCTGCGCCCGTCCGATGGGGCATGGGCACAACTATGTTCTCTATGTCTCAATGCTGGGTGACTTAGACGACTATGGCATGGTACTCAACCTCTCAGATGTCAAGCACGTCATCAAGCAAGAAGTCACCAGTCAGCTTGATTTTTCGTTTCTCAACGAGGCGTGGGCAGACTTTCAGCAGACTCTTCCGACGACCGAAAATATCGCACGGGTGATTTGGCAACGGCTCGAATCTCACTTACCGATCGTCAACATTCGGCTTTATGAACACCCCGAACTCTGGGCTGATTACCAAGGAAACAACATGGAAGCTTTTCTCACCGTCAGTACGCATTTTAGCGCCGCTCACCGTCTTGCCCGCCCTGACCTCAGCTTTGAGAAGAACTGCGAAATCTACGGCAAGTGTGCGCGTCCAAATGGTCACGGTCACAACTACCATTTGGAAGTGACTATCAAGGGCGAAATCGATCCACAAACCGGAATGTTAGCGGATTTAGTGGCGTTTGAGAAAGCGATCGAGGATCACGTCGTAGAACCCTTTGATCACACTTTTTTGAATAAAGACATTCCTTATTTTGAGCAAGTTGTGCCTACAGCAGAGAATATTGCAGTTCACATTCGAGATTTGCTAGAGCAACCAATTCACAACATTGGCGCACAGCTTTATAAAGTCAAACTGATCGAAAGCCCTAACAACTCTTGTGAAATTTATGGGTCAGGCGTGTCAGATGCGATCGCGATGATGATGCGTGAACCCAAAATGGCGATCGCCTAAGAAACCTGTAGGGACGTTCGGCGTTGCAGAGAATGAAATGGCTGTAGGGGTAGCGCCCCCGTGCCTACCCCGGACGGAGGGCAACCAGGGGGGATTGCCCCTACCCAAATCATCTCTCTATTCAACGTCAGTTCGGGTTAATCATTGCCTGCCTAGCGATTGAACCTAGTCTCCTGTGCAGCCTGCGATAGTTTGATCGTCCACTGCCGAGCGTCTCGCCCCCTAAATCCCCTATGCTGGGGGACTTGGAATGGGCACAATTTCTTGAACGCTGTCGATCTTTCTGCTGCAAAGTCCCCCAAGTTTGGGGGATTTAGGGGGCGAAGGGAACTGAAACGGAGCAGTAACTTATCCCGAACTCAGGTTATTCAGCAACGTCGAACATCCACACAAACTAGCTTTTTAGGGAGTGGCTTTAAGGGTGAATTCTTTTTCAAACGATCGGCGCGTCATCGGCTGGTCTAGCATCAAACCTTCGCCGCCCAAAGTTTCTAGAGGTTGACCTCCCACCGAAAGAAAAACAGGCGCACTTGGATCAGTGCTAGTCGCCGTGTAGAGAACCTGACCGACCCGCCCCATCATTGAAGTGCTGCCGCCGCCAGTGGTGAAGGCATCTGACAAATCGATGTGAATGCCGTCGGGCTTGACGGTTAAACTTCTAAGCTGAGTGCCTTTAGGAATCGTGGTTGCTAACGTTTGGGCAGGAGAACCATTGAGTAGGGTCTCGATCGCGCCATTCAAAACGGTTTCTGAGCGATCGTCAGATCTAAGAGATTTCACCTCAACCGGAACGGCTACCAACTCGCCAGAACCCTTTAGCCAATAGACTTGGGCCGTTTTCTCAACGACAGGTGCAACTTTAGGTGTAGAGGGTCGAATCTGCTGAGTCGGAGCGACTGATGCAGACGGTGAGGGTTGAGGCTCGACTTTAGAAATTTCAGGGGGGCGCTCGATCGGTTTAGGCTGAGTTGAAGTGCGCCAAGCCACAAACGCAGTGGTGCTTCCTGCCGTCACCACTAGCGCCGATAACCCGGCAATCATTCCGACGGGAAGGCGACGATTTGTAGGTTGCTCTTGCATTGAGAAATCCCTCCTAATATTGGATCTCGGATTTTAGACAATCTCTGGAGGATGCAACTTGGGTGACTACAACCGCTTCGGGGCTGATTCCGGAAGCTTTCTCAAAGATAGTTTATTTTGGGGCGTTGGGTCTGATTTGCACAAACGCAGCCAGTTGAATCTGAGTTGGATCGACCTGTAATTTGAGAACTCGTACGGTGATACCAGAATTTTCAAGGCGACGTAGATCGAGTTGATTGCTGACTGTTTGCGCGATCGCGCTAGTGATCTGGGCAGGTGCGGGTTTGCCATTCACCAAAAGCGTTGGGTTCACGAGTCTCAGGGTTCGCCCTGACTCAACGCTCAGTTCTGCTTCAGCCACGATCGCCAACTTGTCGGGATAGCCTTGTTCTTGAAGTTCAGCTTGCAGGCGAACTCGACGATTGGGCAAAAATTCGACTTTGGGGTTGAGAAAGTCAAATCGTCCAAGTTGTTGAGCTTCTCGGCGCTGTAAAAACTGAATGCCTAAATTTCGGAGTCGAGTGGTAACAAGCGGCGATCGTAGCCCTTGATTAATATCTTCTGGTTTCAAAACGATTCGCACACCCGCTTGCAAAGGTTGCGCCAATTTGGGCTTTAGACCTTGAAGAACGATCGGGTCGGTTTCTAATTCAAGCACGTCAATGCGAACGTCTTTAATCGGAGACATTCCCCGCCCTGCAATGCGAACGCGATCGATCTTGCCCTTGAGAATTTGATGAACAGGTACGTTATCGATCCGAACTTTTAGCGATTCAACCGAGACAAACCGCGATCGAATCGTGTTCTCAACCACGCGATCGAGCACCAATCCTGATGGCGATATGAGACCGATGAGCGTTGATAGCAGAATAGTGAGCGGTTCCACAACTAAAGCTCAAATAGAGTCAGCGGTGTCATCCTAACGCCTCAGCAATCCATTGTTTTAGAGCCGGAATCACGTCTGCGATCGCCAATTCTTGTACGACTTTGGTTGCCCGTTTCACGACTTCAACTTTGCCGTCTTTGAGCGATTTTCCGGTGACAATTCGGTAAGGAATTCCAATCAAATCGGCATCTTTGAATTTAACGCCAGCCCGTTCGTTGCGATCGTCCAACAAAGTTTCAACACCCGCTTGATTCAATTCACCGTACAGGGTTTCAGCCGCCGCCACTTGATCGGCATCTCCGACATTCGGAATAATCACGATCGCTTGATAAGGGGCGATCGCCACCGGAAAAATAATGCCGTCTTTGTCATAAGATTGCTCAACCGCCGATTGTGCCAGACGAGACACGCCTATGCCATAGCAGCCCATCACGAGCGGCATTTCTTCGCCCTGCTCATTGGTATAAGTTGCGCCCAGTGCTTTTGAATATTTGGTGCCCAGTTGAAAGATGTGCCCGATTTCAATGCCCCGTGCGGTTTGTAGGATTTGGCTGGGATCGTGGATTGCCCGATCGCCCGCTTTTGCCTTTCGTAAATCAACCACCCGGTCTGACTTTTGAAACTGAGTGCCCCAATTTGCCCCGACGAAGTGATAGCCCGACTGATCGGCTCCGGTGACGAAGTTTTGCAGATCTGTGACGGTGCGATCGACCAATCGCACAAATTTAGGTGCAATCTCTTTGGCAGATCGGATGTAGTCATCGCTAATTCCGGGAGACATATAGCCCAAGGGTAGAGGCTTTGATGCCCATTTTTGTTGAGCTTCGGCATCCGGGACGGTCAACGATAAAACTGTTTGAGCGCCATAGTCACCCGCTAATTTGACCAATTCGTTTTGCAACTTAACTTCGTTGACATCTTGATCGCCACGAATGTGAATCAACACGAGAACGGTGATGCCACTGTCATAAACGGCTTGATATAAAACGTTTTTAACGAGTTGAGTGGGAGAGCATTTCAAGAATTTGCAGACTTTCTCGATCGTCTCCGTTCCGGGTGTTTCTCGCTTCTCATAAACTGTAAAAGATGACGGCTCGGAATCGGGTGGCAGTGAAACAGCTTTCTCAACATTGGCAGCATAATTTCCGTCATCGGTGTAGAGGATTTCGTCTTCTCCAGCCTCTGCCAGCACCATAAATTCTTGAGAACCCGACCCTCCGATCGCGCCCGAATCGGCATCCACTGCCCGAAACTTTAACCCGCATCGTCGCAGAATGTTGTGATATGCCTGATTCATTTTCTCGTAGGTCAGCTTCATTGCCGCTTCGTCAGCGTCGAATGAATAGGCATCTTTCATGATGAATTCTCGACCGCGCATCAAGCCAAAACGGGGACGAATTTCGTCGCGAAACTTGGTTTGAATTTGATAGAGAGTTTGGGGCAACTGCCGATAAGAGCGGATCATGTCACGAGCGATCGCCGTAATCACTTCTTCATGAGTCGGCCCTAACCCCAGTTCTCGCTGTTGGCGATCGACCAAAGCAAACATGATTCCTTCAGCTTTGGTGTAGGTGTCCCAGCGTCCCGACTCGCGCCAAAGGTCGGCGGGTTGAAGCTGTGGCAACAAACATTCTTGTGCCCCCGTCGCGTTCATTTCTTCGCGGACAATCTGTGACACTTTTTGCAACACGCGCCACATCAGAGGCAGATAAGCATAGATGCCACTGCCGACGCGACGAATATAGCCAGCCCTCAGCAACAGCTTGTGACTGGGGATTTCTGCCTCCGCAGGGTCTTCCCGCAGTGTGACAAATAGCATCTGAGATAGCCGCATCGTCTGTTCCTTCCGCAAATTCACATTTTAGTCTACGGCATCTGTTGGAGGTTAGCGCGGCGACTTAGCTCCGTGTTGAGGTTTGCAATCTGAAAAACTAGGCTGGAGCAATCCGATCGCGCAAAGATTTTATCGCCGCAATTTCATCTTTTGCCTGTTGTAAAAACTCGTATAGCCATTCTTTAGGAGCGATCGCAAAGGTCGATAGCTTCACTTCACTGCGTGTTCGTTCGAGTTCAAAGCGCGATCATTCGAGTTCAAAGGTCGGTAGGTCTGCTTCACGAAGCGATCGTAACCTATCAAAAATCACAACTTTCAGCTTTAAAAGATAGTCGGTATCCCAGTTTAGTGGCAGCAACGGCAATCCGGCAACGAACGCGTCAATAATCCTATCGTGATTGCAATCGTCTTCACTAACAACGGTTTAAAGACTCGATTGTCAGGTAAAGTAAATCGCTCTTGAGGAACATGAGATCGCACGGCTGGATAGATCACGTCTTGTTCTCACCCTTCCATACGGTCTGCCTCACTTCTCTGGATAGGTTTCCACACCAGACATCTGAGGCACAATCGAACACAATTGAGACTGAAGGCGAGGAAAAAAACTATGAGACTTCCATTTTACGACTGGTATCGCAATCTGATTCGCAACTCGAAATATCGCTGGGTGATTATTGTCGGCACGCTGCTTTATTTGATTAGCCCGATCGACCTATTGCCTGATTTTATTCCCCTGATTGGACAAATTGACGATGCAGTGGTCGTAACGCTGCTGGCTGCCGAATTGTCTGGTCTGTTGCTCGATCGCGTCAAAACTCAGAAAAACAAAAATGTTTCAGCAGACACAACGGTTGCATCGGCTGAAACCGTAGATGTAAATGCAACATCCGTTTAGTAGCTGAACTTGATCGTCGTTTTTTAAAGAGTGGTTTGTGGTCAGAAAAACGTCTGATGACAAACCACTTTTTTAATAGGTGAACAATTAAAAATCAGCCTCGTGCAAATGTTACGGAAAGTTCTATTCATCAGACCGTTATCTAAGTCGTGTGTTAGGCTGAGATTAGCAAAGATTATTTTCGGCTGTGTAATTCGTTCTCACAAGCGTTTCTCCGAATCTAACTCGCTACAACTTCTGATTCTGGAGATATTTTATGTCGATTTACGTGGGCAACCTGTCTTATGAAGTCACTCAGGATGACTTAACACAGACATTTGCAGAATATGGCTCGGTTAAGCGCGTTCAGTTGCCAACCGACCGAGAAACCGGTCGTTTACGCGGGTTTGCCTTTGTCGAAATGGGAACCGACGCAGAAGAAACCGCTGCGATCGAAGCCTTAGACGGCGCTGAGTGGATGGGTCGCGATCTCAAAGTTAACAAAGCAAAACCCCGTGAAGAAAGAGGTTCTTCAGGTGGTGGCGGCGGCGGTGGCTGGTCAAACCAGAATCGCGGTTCTCGATATTAATCTAACCTTGAGAGCATTTGCGCTCTAAAGTCTTGAAGGCAGACAGAGCGTCTGCCTTTTTTATTAGATGATTGAAATCTGCTGTCCCTAACATTCCTCAAACCACATGAATACGAAAGAGTTCTTGAGCCGATATGCGGCAGGGCAGAGAGACTTCAGAAACCTAAATCTGATGGCAGCCAATTTGAGAAACATCAATCTCAGCGGCGTTAATCTGAGTGGCGCTAACTTAACCAAAGCAAATCTGACCCGAACAAACTTAAGCTATGCCAACTTAAGCGACGCAATTTTAACGGGCGCGGTGTTAACGCAAACCAATTTGACCAAAGCAAATTTGCTCAACGCTGACTTGAGCAATACCAGTCTGGCAGAGGCAGAGACTAGTCACGCCAGAGTCAGAAACGCGATCGCCAATGACGCAAATGTTTCGTCGATTCGTCAAACCCCTCTCCCAGACTCAGTTTAGGCGCAAAGCTTGATTGAGATCACCAAAGCAATTCTCGCGCTAGACAAGATCGAGAGGCTTGCGAATGAATCAGCTCCGCTTAATGGTGATCTCAGATGATCCAGTCGCCACCAGCATCGATCGAATGCTGCACACACCTGAAGTGGAGATTGTTGTAGCAGGTTCGGTCAACGAAAGCTTGGAGGCGTTTGGGCTTCGTCAGCCTGACGTTCTGATCTGTGACGTTGATTTGCTAGACGATGAACGCTGCTTGCAAATGCGATCGCTTAGAGCTTTAGAGATTAATCGCGGCTGGAATGCAACACCCGCGATTTTAGTCAGTGGATCGATCAAGGATCTAGACTTTAATCAGGCGATCGCGATGGGCTTCCGAAGATTTTTAGCCCGTCCGATCGAGCGCGATCGTCTCATGTCTGCCATCACCAGTCTGATCAGCTTGTCAAACTAGACATTAAACCTGAACAGCATCACGTCGCCTTCTTGAACCACATACTCTTTGCCTTCACTGCGAACCAAGCCTTTTTCCTTGGCAGCGCCCATCGAACCTGTGGTCGTCAGATCTTTATACGCCACAGTTTCGGCTCGAATGAATCCGCGCTCAAAATCAGTGTGGATCACACCCGCCGCTTGAGGAGCCGTCATCCCAGCCTGGATTGTCCAAGCACGAGTTTCTTTGGGCCCAGTGGTGAAGTAGGTTCGCAGCCCTAAAAGCTCATAGGTAGCGCGGATTAGAGCCTTTAAGCCACCTTCTTCGACCCCTAAAGAAGCTAAGAAGTCTGCTCGATCGTCCTCAGCAAGATCTACTAACTCAGCTTCTACTTGCGCCGAGACAACCACAACTTGAGCTTTTTCCTGCTCTGCCAGGGTTCGCACTTGCTCAACAAATTTGTTTCCGGTTGCCAAGTCATCTTCTGCCACGTTAGCCGCATAGATGATCGGTTTGCGAGTCAGCAGCCCCAAGGGTTTGAGCAAGAGTTCTTCTTCGTCGGTCAAAGTGACTTGACGAGCAGGTTGACCCGCATTCAACACCGGGATCAGTTTTTCTAGGGCAGTGACTTCGACTTGCGCTTCTTTACTGGTGCGAGACTGTTTGCGGGCGCGATCAACCCGTTTTTCAATCTGCCCCAAATCTGCAAGGATCAGTTCTAAATTAATCACCTCGATATCGCTGACGGGATCGATCGCTCCAGAGACGTGAATGATATCGTCATCTTCAAAACAGCGCACTACATGCACGATCGCATCGACTTCGCGAATGTTTGCCAGAAACTGGTTGCCCAACCCTTCGCCCTTGCTGGCACCTTTGACTAACCCGGCGATATCGACAAACTCGACTCGCGCAGGCAAAATGTCAGCAGAGCTAGAAATCGTAGCTAACGCTTTGAGACGCTCGTCGGGCACTGAGACGATGCCCACATTTGGCTCGATCGTGCAAAAGGGAAAGTTGGCGGCAGTCGCCTTGGCATTGGCAACAAGCGCATTAAATAAAGTCGATTTTCCAACGTTGGGAAGTCCAACAATCCCGGCTCTTAGCATGTTGAGTTATAAAGGTAAGCGAGAAAACGGTTATACGGGCCCTGGAATGGTCTGAGGAATCGGGGCAGGAACGGGTGAAGGCACAGGGCTGGGAATTGGCTCAGGAACAGGGCTGGGAATCGGCTCAGGAACGGGACTAGGAATTGGTTGAGGAAATGGCGGTTCGGGAGGTGGGTAGACTATAAGATATCCTAACGAATAATTTGACCTTCCCAACTTAGATGACCCCTTTAGACATTTCATCTTCCCAAATAGCGAGTCCGTTGCTCGACGCTTTACAGCTTTATGCTCAAAGCTCAAATGCTCCTTTCTATACACCCGGACATAAGCGGGGGCAGGGAACTCCGGGGATCTTGACCGATTTGTTTGGGTCGCGAATCTGGCGATCAGATCTCCCTGAACTGCCCGAACTCGATAATCTATTTGCCCCTCAAGGTGCGATCAAAGCCGCTCAAGACCTGGCAGCAAAAGCGTTTGGAGCCGAGCAAACCTGGTTTTTGATCAACGGCTCAACCTGTGGCGTGATCGCTGCAATTTTGGCAACCTGTGAAGCGGGAGACAAGATCATCTTGCCACGCAACGTGCATCAATCGGCGATTTCAGGGCTAATTCTTTCGGGAGCGGTGCCGATCTTCGTCAATCCTGATTATGATGCTGCTCTGGATATTGCCCATAGTGTGACTCCTCAAGCCGTCGAACAGGCGCTCAGGCAGCACCCAGACAGCAAAGCCGTGATGATTGTCTATCCCACTTATTATGGGGTTTGTGGCGATGTGGGGACGATCGCGGCTCTTGCCCATCAGCACAATATTCCTCTGTTGGCCGATGAAGCGCACGGTGCCCATTTTGCGTTTCATCCAGAATTGCCTGATTCGGCGCTGTCTGCGGGCGCTGATTTGACCGTGCAATCGACTCACAAAACTCTCTCTGCTCTGACTCAAGCCGCAATGCTGCACTGCCAAGGAAGCCGAGTCGATCGCGATCGCGTCAGCAAAGCCTTACAGCTAGTGCAATCGACGAGTCCGAGTTATCTGCTGTTGGCATCGCTTGATGCAGCGCGTCAGCAAATGGCAACGCAGGGATCATCCTTGATGGAAGAGACCTTGGGATTAGCGGATCAAGCTCGATCGCGCATTCACCAAATTCCCCACCTCTCGACGCTGAATCCTGAACAAGCGGGTCAGACTTCAGGATTTTGGGCACTCGATCGCACACGCCTCACCGTTACCGTTTCTGAGTTGGGAATTGATGGCTTTAGGGCAGACGAGATTTTGCACCAAACGTTAGGCGTAACGGCTGAGTTTCCATCGTTGCAGCATCTCACCTTCATCATCAGTCTGGGCAACACACAAGCCGACATAGATCGACTTGTGCAAGCGTTTTTCACCCTGGCTACGCTAGAAAAATCGCCCATCCAGAAGACTCCTGCAAGCTTTAAATTTCAAGGCTCAAAGCCCTCCCCGCTCTCTCCGCATCAAGCTTTTTTTGCCCCCAGCGAAACTCTCGCAATCGCGCAAACGGTCGATCGCATCAGCGCCGAGCTAGTTTGTCCTTACCCACCCGGCATTCCGGTTTTGCTGCCTGGAGAACAGATTAGTGAAGCTGCGATCGCCGATCTACAAGAAATTCTGGCATCTGGGGGCATGATTAGCGGATGTGCAGACTCTAGCCTGAAAACCTTACAAGTCGTCAAAGGCGCGTGAAATTTTGTCGAGATTGACTCGATTTTCGTTAACAGCACTACGATCAACTCACTGATTCATCCTGCTGCCCTTCTATGCCCCCTCCCCTCTGGTTTTATGTGACTCCCGGCATTCCTGACGATTGGTTTGAAAGTCTGCCCGGCATTCCGATGAGTCAGCGAGAAGTTCGACTGCTGTTGCTCGCTCATCTGCGGCTGAAGAGCGACTCGGTGCTGTGGGATATTGGCGCAGGCACTGGCACGATTCCTGTTGAGGCAGGGTTATTGTGTCCGGGTGGACGAATTATTGCCGTAGAGCGCGATGGAGAAGTGGCAAGTTTGATTCGCCGCAACTGCGATCGCTTTGGGGTCAAAAATGTCGAAATCATTGAAGGCAGTGCGCCAGAATGTCTGAAAGGATTAGCGCCCCGCCCCGATCGAGTCTGCATTGAAGGCGGACGATCAGTGAAAGCAATTCTCAAAGAAGTCTGGCAACCTCTGAGAACCCAAGGGCGAGTGGTTGCGACGGCTGCAAACTTAGAGACGCTTTATCAAATCTCAGAAAGCCTCGCCGAGCTGCAAGCCCGTAATATTGAAGTCGTGCAATCAGCCGTCAACCGTCTTGAAACACGCGGCACTAACCAAATTTTCGCGGCAGTCGATCCGATTTTTGTACTCAGCGGCGAAAAGTTGTAATAAAAAAGAATCGCCTCTATCCTTCACCCGTTGCTCAATTCTCCGTTAAAGTGTTGCAAAGCAACGCTTAACCTTCACCTCTCTGAGCGAGTGCTGAGGAGTAGACGCAGTTCTGGACAGGTGACCTTCATCGATTAGTGCTATGCCTTGGCCTCGAATCAGTAGTGGAATTGTCGCGATCGTTCTGGCGCTAGGCATGATGGTGCTAGGCGGATGGTATTTTACGGCTGGTTTTTGCCTGATCATCTATTTAGGGCAGTTAGAATATTTTCAGCTTGCCCGCGCTAAAGACATTGCCCCAGCCGTCAAGACAACGCTGGTCGTGAGTCAAATTTTGCTAGTGGTTTCCAACATTTCGCCGCCGATGGCTGATGCCATTTTTCCAGTCGCAGGCACGTTTATCTGTTTCTATCTGCTGTTTCAACCCAAGTTTGCAACGATCGCTGACATTTCGGCTTCGATCATGGGCTTATTTTACGGCGGCTACTTGCCGAGCTATTGGATTCGCCTACGATTTTTGGGTCAAGCTGAGGTTAGCAATCTGCCTCTTAATGGCTTCTGGACAACCTCTTGGCAAGGTTTAGATGCGCTTCCGATCGGGCTGACTAACACCCTGTTAGCGTTTCTCTGCATTTGGGCGGCTGATATTGGAGCTTACACGATCGGGCGCTGGATCGGGCGAACTCGTCTCTCAGATATCAGCCCCAAAAAAACGGTTGAAGGCGCGGTGTTTGGTGTGGCAGCTAGCGTTGCGGTTGCCGTTCTTGGCTCGTGGTATCTCGGTTGGCCAGGGTGGCCGATCGCAGGCGTTGCCCTCGGTCTTCTAATTGGCATTGCGAGTCTGTTGGGCGACTTAACCGAGTCGATGATGAAGCGCGATGCGGGGGTCAAAGATTCTGGACAGTTGATTCCGGGTCATGGAGGAATTCTCGATCGGGCAGACAGTTATGTGTTTACGGCTCCGCTCGTCTACTATTTTGTGACGCTTGTGTTGCCGTTGTTGCCCAAATAATCATTTACGGACTGACCAACAATTTGGCTTGACAGACAATTTGTCCTGCTTCTAACTTTAGTTGCTCAATCTGAGTATCTGCGCCTAAGTCAAACGTGTAACCCTCTAAGTCACTCAAGGGCAAGCCGCGTTTTGCAGTGGCATGAGGCAGCCATTGAGGATTGACTAGCGTTAACTCGTGAGGACTCGCTAACCCAAACCCAGTGCGAATCGCGATCGCGGTTGCATTTCCACTCATCGAAATCAGTGAAGCGCTCAATGTCACTAAATTGGCATCGAGAATAATCTGAAGGTTTTGCAAATTCAGTCGGGGATCAGATTCTAAAGGCACTTCGCCCAGATCGCTGGCACTCAGCAGCGTTAACAAAAATTCCGTTATGCCATTTGCCAACAGGGGTGCCATCAGCGACGCGTTCAAATCGGCTTGCTGTAAGAGCACAGTGCCCTCGACTCGAATCGGCTCTAGCAAACACAAGGGCTTTCCTTTCAAGACTTGCCCTAGATTGATGCGAATATTTTGCCCAGTCAACCGCACTTGACTCAAATGCAAGCCCTGATAAACCGCTTTGCAAGCAGACAACTCCACTTGAGGAATGCAGCCCGAAAGAATTTGGCGATCGCCCGCTTCAACCTCAACTTCTAGATCTTCGATGTGCTCTACCTGCGATCGCAGCCACAGCCCCACCGCCGGGGCCAGCACCTTAGAAATCAAACCCGGTTTCGATGGGCGATTGGGCTGACCTCCAGTGACAGTATCGGTATCCCAAATGTCAGGCTTAGAAGAATCCATAAACAAGCAAAACCAAACTTTACAGCAGTCTACCGGAAATGATCGGACTCTCAGTTATTCGTCCTCTATTCCCTGCTTTTTGTTTCCACATCAAGAAATCCTGACATTTGGATTTCTTTGGGAATCTTTGTACTCTGAAACATTGATGACTCGATCCCCACGCTTAAGTAAATGTCATGATAACTTGACATAACGATCCCCATGTTGCCTATAAATTCGTTGATCCGCACAAATTCAACTGTTTCACCCCTTGACCCGATTAAGTCTTTTCTGCAACATTGGGTGCAGAAAGCGATCCCCGATTTATTAATAAACGTAAACTTATACGTTTTCACTCGTTAGAAAAATTCTGTTTGCATGATTGGAGTTTGTTTTTATGGCAACCGAACGTCCTCCGTTAGACGAAATGACGCTCCGGCAACTGCGCCGAGTCGCCAGCGAATATGGGGTTTCTCGCTATAGTCGAATGCGAAAAGACCAGCTTTTAGCCTCGATCGAAGAGATTCAGCGCAGCCGACTCTCACCCACCCAAAACCCTAAACTTGAGACAAAAGAAGCAGTGGAAGCAGCAAAATTTGATGTTGGACAGAGCGATCTCACAGGTGGCGCACTAGCGGCAGTTGACGCAGATCTGACTGACCTGCCTGAGGGCTATGGTGAAAGTCGCGTTGTGATTATGCCTCGCGATCCTCAATGGGCATACACCTATTGGGATGTGCCCAACGAACACAAAGAAGACCTGCGTCGCAAAGGCGGTCAGCAGTTGGCACTGCGCCTCTACGATGTCACCGATATCAGCGTCGAATATCAAAGTCCCCACAGCGTTCAAGAATATCCCTGCGATGAGCTAGCGCGAGAATGGTATTTGCCGATTCCGGTTAGCGATCGTGAGTATATGGTCGAGATTGGCTATCGGTGTGCAGATAGTCGCTGGCTCGTGTTGGCACGGTCTGCCCCAGTTCGGGTGCCTCCTGTCTACCCCTCTGACTGGATCGAAGATCACTTCGTTACCGTTGGGTGGGATGAAGAACTGCGGGGTCAGACCTTCTTGGAATTGGTTCCTCCTAGCCAGCGTGCGGCATCGACCACGACTGCACCCAACGGCAGCACGACTAGCCCTATCTACGATCGCATCTTTGATTTAGCAGAAAGTGCCGAAGCGCAGCGCATAGCTGGGTCTGTTTATGGCTCAATGCAACAAGCACCGATTCACGAAGAAGCGATTAGCTCCTATGTGTTTCCGTCGGGTGTAGGTCTGTGGGCAGTGCCGACTACTTCTGGCTTAACGATGTCTGGAGTCGGTATGTCAGGCATTGGCTTCGGCGCTTCGGCACCTCCGATCCGTCCGCGTCAGTTTTGGTTGGTGGCAGATGCCGAACTGATTGTCTATGGCGCAACCGAACCCGATGCTACCGTGACGATCGGGGGGCAGCCGATCAAGCTCAACCCTGATGGCACGTTCCGCTTTCAAATGTCGTTCCAAGACGGCGTGATTGACTACCCGATCATGGCGGTTGCGGTCGATGGTGAACAAACTCGCGAGGTGCATATGAAGTTTGAGCGCGAAACGCCTAGCCGCCGCACCAACACCAAAGAAGAAGCCGTTCAAGAGTGGTTGGTCTAACCGTCAAAATCCCTTAATCTCCTTGCCAAATTCCTCGATCGCCTGCCGATCGGGGGATTTTTTTGAGATGGGCTGACGGTGTAGGGTGGAAGAAAGCGACCCTATAGAACTCATGATTCAAGAAGAAATTGCTAAGACACTGACCGACTCATTTGGCGCATCGGTTCAAACGTCAGATGCCAACTCATATCAGGTCGAGACCGATCAGTTTCGGGTGTTGGTGCTGCTTTCAGACGATCAATCGTGGCTGAGAATTTTGGTGCCGATCGTGCCCGCCCAAGATGCCCAACCCTATCTAGCAGAATTGTTAGAAGCAAACTTCGACACGACTCAAGAAGTTCGCTATGCGCTGCATCAAGAAGTGTTGTGGGGAGTCTTTCAGCACAGTTTAGCGGGGTTGACGATCGCTGACTTCACCACCGCAATTCAACGATTGATCGCTCTGCGTGAACTGGGCATCGACACAGGGTTTAGCACCTTTGCCGAAAAGCGAATTCGCCAAATTATTCAAGCCGCAAAACGCCAGGGGCAATCGCTAGAGTTGACGATGAAAACCCTCGATCGCTTCTATCAAGAAGGCATGATGGGCGAAATGGAAATGGGCGCGCGATCGCGAGAAGACGTGTTAGCCGCATGGCAACGCCAGTTAGAGCGGCTCTGGCCAGACGTGGAGCCGTAGAAGTTTAGGAATTGCCCTCACCCCCAACCCTCTCCCGCAGGAAAGGGGAGCTAGAAATCTTGTTCCCTCTCCTGCGGGAGAGGGCTAGGGTGAGGGCGAATTCATACCCGGATTCAGCAGTGCCTAGAAAATAACTCGGCGGTTTGACCTCTGAAGTTCAAACTTAAGGCTCAGAGCTTGAACGATGGAGCAAATTGCTCGACGCTCCGAGTTCAGAACCTCAACAATCCGAGTTCAGAAGGTCACCGATCAACTAAAAAGCTTGACGCTCCGAGTTCAGAACCTCAACGATCGAGCTTGAAGCTTGACGCTCCGGTTCAGAACGTCAACGATCGAGCTTGAAGCTCGATCGGTAGGGTTAAGGTGGGAACACTGAGCGCTAACTCTGTGTTTATCGATCGCTCTTTTCCTTTGCTCCCCCACCGAACTCCCCCCATGCCAGCCACACCCGCAAGCCTCCAAAAATTTGTCCAATATTGCCAGCAGCATCTTAAAGGTGACGAGAAAGGCGAGTCGCAAAACTTTCTCGATCGCTTCTTTCAGGCGTTTGGGCATGAAGGCGCGATCGAAGCGGGGGCAACGCTGGAGCAACGGGTAAAAAAGGGCAGCAAAAAAGGGAATACGGGCTTTGCCGATCTTGCCTGGAAGCCCCATTTGCTGATTGAGATGAAGAAGCGGGGCGAAGACCTCAATAAACATTACGCGCAAGCCGTCACTTATTGGATGCATTTGCAGTGTCCTAGCTATGTGATGCTGTGCAACTTCGATGAGTTTTGGATCTACGACTTTAAAAAACAGTCAGAGGAGCCGATCGAGAAGATTTCGTTAGAGCGGCTGCCCGAACGGGTCGGGGCGTTCACGTTTATGAATCCAGAGTTGGATCGGGTGCCTGTTTTCAACAATAATCTGGTGTCGGTGACAGAGAAAGCGGCGGGACGCATGGGCGAATTGCTGACGATGCTGATCAAACGATCGCGGGATGCCGTTGATCCTCAGACTGCCCAGCGGTTTGTGCTGCAATGCGTGTTGGCAATGTTTGCAGAAGATCGAAAACTGTTGCCAGAGGATCTGTTTATTAGCCTGGTGCGCGAGTGTTTGGAGCGATCGCGCCAGGGCAAACCATCGAACACCTACGATATTTTAGGCAACTTGTTTCAGGAGATGAATCGACCGGGCATTGCTCCGGCGGGGCGCTATCAGGGCGTGGATTATTTTAACGGGGGCTTGTTTCGGGAGGTGCATCTGCTAGAGCTAGTCGAGAAAGAATTGCAACTGTTGGAGGCGGCAGCTTCACAAGACTGGAAAGCGGTGCGTCCGTCGATTTTTGGCAATATCTTTGAGTCGGCGATCGGCAAAAGCAACAGCACCGAACGCCATGCCCACGGCATTCATTTCACGTCTGAAGAAGACATTCTCAAGATTGTGCGCCCGACGATCACGCGCTATTGGGAAGACAATATCGCGCAGGCAACTACATTGGCTGAACTCTTCACTTTGCAGACGGAGTTGCGCCAATATAAGGTGCTTGATCCGGCGTGTGGGTCGGGCAATTTCCTCTACATGGCGTATCTGGAGCTAAAACGGCTGGAGCGTGTGCTGCAAGACAAGATCGATGCCCGTCGCAGGTCGGAAAGTGGGCAGGGGCAGATGAGCATTGGCTTTGTTACGCCGCAGCAGTTTTACGGCATGGACACGAATGCGTTTGCGGTGGAGTTGGCGCGAGTGACGCTGATGATTGCCCGCAAAGTGGCGATCGACCTTTGCGATATTCATGATCAGCCCGCTCTGCCGTTGGATACGCTGGATGAAAATATTGTCTGCAAGGATGCGCTGTTTACGGAGTGGGTGAAGGCAGACGCGATTATTGGCAATCCGCCGTTCTTGGGTGGCAAGCATTTGCGGATGAATCTGGGGGATGAGTATATCGATCGTGTTTTTAAGCGCTTCCCTAATGTCAAAGATTCAGTTGACTTTTGTGCTTACTGGTTTCGATTAGCTCACGACCAAATTGACGAAAACGGTCGAGCAGGATTAGTTGGCACTAACTCAATTAGTCAAGGTAAAAGCCGAATTGCCGCATTGGATTATGTGGTGCAGAACGGCGGCGTGATTTATGATGCGGTCTCGACTCAGGTGTGGTCGGGTGAGGCAAATGTTCATGTGAGTATTGTGAATTGGGTTAAAGAACCCTCACCCCTAGCCCCTCTCCCTGGGGGAGAGGGGGACAAGACAATCCGGCTCCCTTCTCCCCCAGGGAGAAGGGTTGGGGATGAGGGCAAATCCACAAACACACCGCCAACCATGCTTTGCTACCTCGACAATCAACCCGTCCCCTACATCAATTCATCCTTGAAATCGACCGTTGATGTTTCGCAAGCTGTTCGCTTGAAAGCAAATCTCAACCAATGCTTTCAAGGTGTGATTCCAGTTGGCAAAGGCTTCATCATTACAGAAAAGCAGGTAAATGATTGGGTCAAAACTGATCATAAAAATAGGGAAGTACTTAAGCTTTTTTCAATGGGCGCAAACTTGGCACAGGAAGTAAATGGAAAGCCTGAGCGATGGATTATTGACTTCAACGATATGCCGCTCGAAGACGCGAGTGATTATAAACTTCCTTTCACTCATGTGAAAACCAACGTTAAGCCAGAACGTGATAAAAACCGTAGAGAAGCAACTAAGCTCAACTGGTGGAAATATGGCGAGAAAAGACCCGCGATGAGAAAAGCGATCGCTTCCTTGTCCCATTGTTTTGCAATACCCAGAGTCTCAAAATGGGCAGTTTTCATTCCCTTTCCATCTGGATGGCTACCTGGCGATCTAAACATAATTCTTGCATCCGAAGACTTCTACATTCTTGGAATTCTCACCTCAAACGTTCATCGAACCTGGGTAAAATCACAAAGTTCCACGCTGAAGGGCGATACTCGCTACACTCACAACACCTGTTTTGAAACCTTCCCCTTCCCCCAAACCCCAGCCCTCGACCTGATCACCACCATCCGCGCGATCGCTCAAGAACTCCACGACTACCGCAGCGCCCAAATGGAGAAAAAACAGTGGGGCATCACCAAACTCTACAACGAATATTTTCACGAACCCACCAGCCAACTCTTCAAACTCCACGCCCAACTCGATGCGATCGTCCTTCAAGCTTACGGCTTCAAACCAGACGATGACCTGCTCGAAAAACTGCTGACGTTAAACTTAGAATTAGCAGAAAAAGAGAAAAATGGGGAAGCGATCGTCGGGCCTTGGGCACCCACACAATAAACTTGGTGAACCCACTGTTTTAGTTAAAGCACACCCGGAGTAACCGTTATGGAACCCACTATCTCGCTCGATGCACAAGCCCTCAAAGCTCTGATCAAAGAAAGCGTTCGTGAAGTCATGCGCGAAGAGTGGTTCAAATTCTTCGACCTGCTGACTCCCCACGTAGACAACGAAGAGCAAGCCGCGATCGAAGCCTCATTCTCCCCAACTGATCACCCAGATACCGACTTCGTTGACATCACAAACTAGTTTGGCTTCTCGCCTACAATTGTGGCAGACACAATTTAATTTAAGCGGGCATCTCCGCTTGCAAGCCTCACTATGGATCTACGCAAAACCATCACAGCCGTTGTCCATCCTGGCGAACAGCGCGGCTACATTGCTGAATGCTTAGAGATTGCCGTCATCACTCAGGGAAATACCCTAGACGAATTGGTAGACAATCTACGAGAAGCGGTTGCTCTGCATTTAGAAGACGAGGATACTGCGCTGCTTGGATTTATTGAACATCCTGTCCTCATCGTCACATTTGAGCTACTGCCAGCCTATGCCTAAACCCAAAAGGCTTTCAGGGGCTGAGGTGATCGAAATTCTCAGCCAGTTTGGCTTTACCGTCTATAGCCAAAAAGGAAGCCACGTCAAGTTGCGTCGTGTCGGTATGAACGGCAATGAAACTCTGACGATTCCAAATCATCGCGAGTTAGACACAGGCACCTGCAAAGCTATCTTTCGACAAGCAAGCCAGTATATTGCTGAAGCAGAACTGCATCCTTACTTTTACAGCTAAGGGCGTTGCTTTTGGCACAGCAAAGCTGCCCGATAGAATGAATCAACAGCTTGAACGACTGGGAGTTAACTTGCAATGATTTCTCAAACAGAAAAAAATTACACCCTCGAAGAGTATCTGGAACTCGAAGCCAACTCCGAGGAGCGGCATGAATACATGGATGGAGAAACAATTCTAATGCCTGGTGGACTGCCAAATCATAATCGGATTGCTGGTAATTTCTATGCAGCCCTAAACTTTGCCTTGAAGCGGCAACCTTACGATGTATTCATCACCGATCAACGATTGTGGATTCCTCGCAAGCGCATCTACACTTACCCTGATGTCATGATCATTCAAGGAGAACTGCAACTTCAGGAAGGACGAAGAGATACCCTAACCAACCCGATAATGATTGCCGAAGTGCTGTCAAACTCAACGGAGGCTTATGATCGTAGCGGCAAGTTTGCAGCCTATCGCACCATTCCATCTTTTCAGGAGTATGTCTTAATCGATCAATACGATCGCCACGTTGAGCAATACTACAAAACCGAACCCCGCAAATGGATTTTTTCTGAGTATGACGGCGCAGAAGCCATCCTCTCGCTCAATTCCGTCCCTTTTGAAATCGCCCTTGCGGATCTCTACGACAAAGTAGATTTTGAGGCAGAATAACATCGCCCTTCTACGATCGCCTTAGTCAATCCAGGCGATGATGTAAATACATCACGCAAAATCCGTTTCTGCTTCTGGCACCCCTTAGGATAGTTACCAATGCGATTACTTTGTCTTAGCAATGGGCATGGAGAAGACGCGATCGCCGTTCGCATTTTGCAAGCCCTTGAGCAAGAAGGCTTTTCGCAGATTGAAGCACTGCCGATCGTGGGAGAAGGACACGCCTACGCCAAACTTGACATCCCGGTGATTGGCACTGTCAAAACGATGCCCTCCGGCGGCTTTATTTATATGGATGGACAGCAACTCGCACGAGACATTCAAGGCGGTTTAGTGCAGCTAACGTGGGCGCAGATTAAAGCAGTGCAGGCTTGGGCGAGAGAAGGCGATAGATTTATTCTCGCAGTCGGAGACATTGTGCCTTTGCTGTTTGCGTGGCTCAGTGGCGCACCTTATGCATTTGTGGCAACCGCAAAATCAGAATATTATTTACGTGACGAGAAGGGCTGGCTGCCGCGCAAATCGTGGTGGGACGATCGCTTAGAGCGCTGGACAGACTGCATCTTTCAACCTTGGGAACGCTGGCTGATGCGTCGCCCTCAATGCAAAGCGGTTTTCCCTCGCGATCGCATCACTGCCAATATCCTCAAGCGCTTCGACGTTCCAGCCTTTGATCTCGGCAACCCAATGATGGATGGATTGGCATGGCAGAACAATACAACCGATCCTTCAGTGTTGACGATCGCGCTGATTCCCGGCTCCCGTCCGCCCGAAGTCTATGACAACTGGGAAATCATTCTACGATCGCTAGATGGATTGCTAGAACACTTTAGAAAGCCATTGCAACTTATAACCGCCGTTGCACCTGGATTAGACTCCGAAAAATTGCATCAAATCCTAATATCTTATCGCTGGAAACGATGTGAAATCAATCACTATAAAATCGGTTTTGGTGAAAAACAAGCAACGCTAGAGTTAGCACCCAATCGATTTGCAGAATGTTTGCAGCGATCGCAGGTCGCGATCGCAATGGCAGGCACCGCAACCGAACAGTTTATCGGGCTTGGCAAACCCGCGATCATTATTCCAGGCAACGGCCCTCAATTTACCTCAGCGTTTGCAGAAGCCCAAACCCGCCTGCTAGGAGCCTCTGTGACTCTGGTCGAGCAGCCCAATCAAGTAGCAGGTGCGCTGCAATCTTTGTTGAGTGACCCCGATCGACTTCAGACGATCGCCGAAAATGGTCACCGCCGCATGGGAGAACCCGGAGCCGCCCATCGCATCGCTACCTGCCTGCTTGAAAAAATGGGCAGCTAGACTCTTAAAGTGCATCGCGCCTCACAAATCTTCAGGATCGACTCCTAATTCGCGTAACTTTTCGGCTAGACGCTGCGATCGCTGCCGTTCTTCGTTTGCCCGCTGCCGTTCTTCGTCTGCCTGCTCAGATCCCCACAGCAGTAACTCTCCTGATTCAGTCCACCAGCATAACCAATTTCCCGTCCGATCTTGCCTTGTGCCTTGCCAAACTCCTAAAAATAGTTGCACTTCAGGAACCCAGTAGCGCTGTTCGGAGTTGGGAAACTGTGGCTCATATAAGCCTGCACGATCGAGGTGATAGACTTCCAACGCGGCAGATTCTGGCTCGAAGATCACATAGCTAGGAACGCGAAGGACTCGTTCATAGAAGAACCATTTCCCTGGCGGGTAGCTGGGTTTGCTCGAATATTCGGTGCCTGGAGTCTCGGATAGAAATTCCATGACGATGGCAAGTTCATCTCCGTCAAGTCGTGGCGTGTAGCTGCGTTCTACTTGTTGAAGCGGGACACGAATCGCCGGGATCAGACTCCAGTCGGGAGCTTTGACGACCATTTTGCTGTCGATCGTGGCGCAAATTGCATAGTTGGTTGTAGTCGCGGCAGTGCCAAGTCGATCGTTGGCGGCGAGGCTTTCTGTGAGAGCGGCGGCGAGGGCGGGTTGAGTCCGATTATCCACAGGGTCGTCAGGTAGGGGATAGTCATCGGGAAGCTTTTCCCAAGTGACCACGAAGGAGGTTGACTGAGCTATCGTCATGGAAATTTCCTCATGAACGAGCGTTATTTTTCATTTTACGAGCTTGATGGTGCGATCGCTCTGCAAGCTCGCAAGAAGCGCGTTCAGTCTTCTCATATGGCTGACTCTCAAGCGGCGATAGGTTCGCAAATCGTCCCAATCCCTAAAAACAAGCGACAATAGAAGCGACAACGGTCACGGAGACACATCATGAGTCAAACCGTCCCAGAAAAAGTCCGGTGGACGACCTCCGATCTCGAACTGCTCTCCAACGACGAGTGGAAGCGCTACGAAATTATTGATGGAGAACTGTTTGTGACGAGAGCGCCGCACTTCAGACACCAATCCGTGATTCGGAACATCTGCACCGAACTCCAAGATTGGTCAGAAGAGACTGGACTAGGAGAAGCCATTCCCGCTCCTGGACTAATCTTTACCGAAGCCGATAACGTGATCCCAGATCTAATCTGGATTAGTGTCAATCGGCTCGATCGCTTCATGGATGCTGCCGGACACCTTACAGGCGCACCCGAACTGATCATCGAAGTTTTGTCTCCAGGCGCAACCAATGAGCGACGAGACCGAGAAGCCAAACTAAAACTCTATTCCATACAAGGCGTTGAAGAATATTGGATCGTCAACCGAGAACTTCAAGAAGTCGAAGTCTATCGTCAACAAAATCGCATCCTCAAACAGGTAACGATTCAATCTGCTCAAGATGAAATCACCTCTCCGCTCCTGCCCGGATTTCGATGTTTGGTGCAAAGGTTCTTCCGACAGATTGGGAGAGCGTGAGAAATTACCGCAATTCAGGCGAAGCGTTTCCTACAGAATTGCGCTGCCCGATCGTAGTAAGTCTCCATCTGATTAGCGGTTCCTGACCAACACGCCAATTTCGCGCTGAATCGGCAAGACATCCAGCACGTCAGTTTGGGCGCAGTATTTGAGATCGTCGTGGCAATCGAGACGCAGCAATCGCTTACCGTGACTCGCGAGATGAAAGAGTCCCAGCAAATTATCTTTCCACTGCTCATAAAGAGCGACGGCTGCGGCCAATTCATCATTTCCGGCAAGTTCTTCCAAAGTGCAGTTTAAGCCTGCTAAAAGACTGTGAGCGATCGCACCCGCACACACCGTATCTTCAAGCGCAAACGATCCTTCCCAGCCTGCACCAACAATCCAAACCGTTTCAGGACGCTGGCTCAACACATAATCTACGACAGCCCGGCGATTAATTAGCGCTGCCGCCAACACACTCGGAGATGCCTGAACGATTTCTAACGCGCGAGTGCCATTGGTCGTGCTCATAAATAAGCGCCGATCGTGCATTCGTTCTGAAGTGCAGTCTAACGGCGAATTGCCCAGGTCATAGCCTGCCACTTTACCGCCGCCTCGCTCTCCAGCTCTGAGCCGCTTTTCGGGTGCCCACGCTGCACTTTCTTGCATCAGCTTGTCAAGATCACTAAACACCTGAACCGCTTCTGCACCCACTGATAGCGCCTTCACGATCGTAGTCGTTGCCCTCAGCACGTCAATGGCGATCGCGCAATCGGCAACATTCTGAACAGGCGTTAACTCAGGCGTGTGATAGAGAAAAATTTTCATAGGGGGATGACTTGCAAGCGGCTGGTGTAGCGATCGGGATAACAACTCTTGACGTTGAGCAGAGACCCTGAGCGGGTTAATTCAGCCCTAATAGAGTCGCTAAGATATCAGAATAGCGGATGCTTGTGTTTGAAAGATCACGATTTCTTTAGGTCTTCTATAGAGTTAAAGCAATGGAGAGAACACAGACTGGCGTATTGCAATGATTCGTCAGACCGTCTTAGATTTCAACGCTCACCTGAGTATAGGGACATAGAGCTTACGACGATTTGCTAACTAACATTGCTTCCCCTGACATTCCTCCCTAAAATTAGACCAGCGCTGGTCGTTGAACTGGTTTAAAAATCTGCACGGGAGGACTTCATGACGCAACGCCCCATCATTCTTGGCATTGTTGGCGATAGCGCAGCAGGAAAGACCACCTTGACAAAAGGAATTGCCCAGGTGTTGGGGGAAGAAAACGTCACCGTAATCTGCACCGATGATTATCACCGCTACGATCGCACTCAACGGGCAGAGTTAGGCATCACTGCCTTGCACCCCGACTGCAATCATCTCGACATCATGCAGCAGCACCTGTCCCTACTCAGAACGGGGCAGCCAATTCTCAAACCAGTTTACAGTCACAAAACAGGCACCTTCGAGGCACCGAAATATATTAAGCCGAGCCAGTTTTTGATCGTTGAAGGGCTGTTGGGCTACTCAACGCGTGGCGTGCGAGATTGCTATGATGTCAAGGTTTATCTGGCACCGCCTGAGCCACTGCGAACTCAGTGGAAAGTCAAACGCGATACGCAAAAGCGGGGCTATAGTGCCGAACAGGTTCTCGCAGAGTTGCAGAAGCGCGAACCCGATTCGGATCAATATATTCGACCGCAGCGATCGTGGGCAGATATAGTAGTCAGCTTTTATCCACCCGATGATCAGTTGCAGGAAATGAATGGACACTTAAATGTGCGCTTGGTTTTGCGTCCGACGATCCCGCATCCTGACTTAAGCCAAGTCATTACGCCGTCTAATCCAAATCCGCCTCCCGCGATTCGATTAGGGCTTGAGCGAGATATGGGCAAACCCGTCGATGTGTTAGAGATTGACGGACACGCCACCAACGAGCAGGTGCGAGAGCTAGAAAAGTTTATCTGTAGCGAAGCGCCGCACTTATTAAACGTCTGCAATCGAGAGATGAACCCAGAGATCGGCAGAGTTGCCGGAACGACGGGAGAAATTATTCAAAGCTATCCGTTGGCGCTGACGCAGCTCTTGATTGTCTACCACATGCTCAAAGCAACGACGCACTAATGGCAAGGTATTCTCGTTCAGTGCAAATTCCTTGCAAGGGCTGATCCCAGGGATCGATCGCGAACTCAGAAACGACTGCAAACTCAAAGACGACTCCGATCGTGCGTTTGCCCTGCCACTCTGGGGCGCTGAGGAGACGATCGTAAAATCCGCCTCCATAGCCCAAACGATAACCTCGTCGATCGCAGGCCACGCAGGGAACCAAAATCAAATCAACGCGATCGGGTTCCACAATTGGACTGTCACAATGCGGTTCAACGATGCCATAAGCGCCAATCTGTGGCGGAACCGATAGAGTATGCCACGACAAAGACGACCCGACACAGCGCGGAAAGCCCCAGGTTTTATCGAGCGAAAAGAGTGCCCTGAGATCAGGTTCCTGTCTAAAGCTAAAGTAAGCCAGAATTGTATTTGATTGCTGAACGATCGATAAAGCGTTTAAATGGTGACAAAGCTGCTGACTCTTTTGCTGCCATTCTTTGAGTGAAAGCGATCGCCGTTTTGCTAAGAGCGATCGGCGCAATTCTGGCTTCGCCATTCCACCCATTTAACTTTCTTCCTTCAGCACGTATTGCGAATCATAATTCAATCTGTATGATCGCTCATATCCCATCTTATGCGGGAGATAGTCGGCATGAACACGCTCAATCTAGAGGCTCCGATCGCGAAATTTCAGCATCTTCAAGACGAATTGCGCGATCGCTGGCGCAAATCAGACGAGTTTGACATTAGCGATGCTGATATTGTCGTCATTCCCTCGATCAGCATCGACCAGCGAGAACTCCTGAAGATTGAGGGCTTTTCACACTATGAAGAACGGCTGCTGTTTTCTCTGATTCGGTTGAGAAACCCTCGGACGCGGCTGATCTATATCACGTCACAGCCGCTTCACCCCAGCGTGATCGATTATTATCTGCAACTCCTACCCGGAATTCCTTTTTCTCATGCCCGCGATCGTCTGTTGTTGCTCTCGACCTACGACAGTTCGACCAAGCCTTTGAGTCAGAAAATTCTTGAGCGTCCTCGACTCATAGAGCGAATTCGTCAGGCAATCGATCGCGATCGGGCTTACATGATTTGCTATAACTCCACGACTCTGGAGCGAGATTTATCAGTCGAGCTAGACATTCCATTATTTGCCCTTGATCCCGGTTTGCTGGAGTGGGGCACTAAAAGCGGCAGTCGCCAAATTTTTACCGAAAGTAGAGTTCCTCATCCCGATGGCAGTCTTCTCGTCCACAACGTTAAAGATCTGGCGATCGCCACCGCCGAACTCTGGGAACGGCAACCCGATTTAAAGCGCGTCGTCATTAAACTAAATGAAGGATTTTCGGGAGAAGGCAACGCCCTGCTAGATCTGCGTCCGCTTGCAGAAATTGCCCCCGGCTCGGCAACTCATAGCCAGCGCGTGACGACCATTCTCGACCAATTTCAGGCGCTTCACTTCGAGTCAAAAGCTGAAACCTGGGAAAATTATGGCAGTCGCATTCCAGAATTGGGCGCGATCGCAGAGGCGTTTATTGAAGGAGACGAAAAGCGATCGCCCAGTGTTCAGGGGCGGGTCAATCCCCTGGGAGAAGTCGAAATTCTCTCAACCCATGACCAAATTCTCGGCGGCCCCAATGGTCAAATCTACCTTGGTTGTTGCTTTCCCGCAGATGAAGCCTATCGATTGCGGCTCCAAGACTTAGGCTTGCGAGTCGGCAAAAAGCTAGCAGAGAAGGGCGTGTTAGAACGGTTTGGGTTAGATTTTGTCGCTGCTCGTCACCCCGATAGTGGGGAATGGGAGTTTCAAGCGATCGAGATCAACCTCCGCAAAGGGGGCACCACTCACCCATTTATGACGCTAAAATTTCTCACTAACGGGCGCTATGATCTCGCCAGTGGGCTATTTTATAGCCAGCAGGGGCGCGCCAAATATTACAAAGCAACCGACAACCTGCAAAGAGAGCATTATCGAGGCTTATTACCTAACGACTTGATGGACATCATCGCCTATCATCAGCTTCACTTTGACACCAGCACCGAGACGGGCACAGTCTTTCATTTGATGGGGTGCCTGTCAGAATTTGGCAAACTCGGCTTAACCAGCATTGGCAACTCACCCCAGCAAGCCGAAGAGATTTATCGGCGAGTGGTGCGGGCGATCGACGAAGAAACCAAACCCGACCACTCAGCCCACAACCTGGCAATGCACTGGAACAGTGGCTACTAAAAATCTGCCTCGTGCGGCAAATCGCAACTGATTCTTAAGTTACGGTCGATACCCAGAGAGAGGATGATAAAATTCGCAACAGGATCGGTGATCTCGTTCACCCCAATTGATTAAAAAATTCTTGTGCCCCTCGTCGCTTGTGCAATCCCCAAAAGCCCACAAGATCGAATTAAATAGCGATTATCCCTGTCCTTGTCGTCGTCGCGGACGCTTGACCCCGATTACCCTGACCGAAGCGTTTGGCTGTAGTCGCTGTCAGCAGATTTTTGTGGTCGAAGAAGGGGGCTACGTCATTGAGCAGCTTGCGACCACTTATCCCTATAAACGATCGTGGCGCTGGACTGGGCACCAGTGGAATGTGGTTCATCCCGGTCTAGGCGATAGCTATTTGCCTCTAGCCTTGGGCATTCTGCTCGTTTTGTTAAGCATTTGGCTACCTGTGGCGCTCAATTCTGGCACGGGTGGCAGCATCATCCTTTGGGCGATCGTGGCGCTGCTTTTGGCAGTGTTGCCTGCGCTCATGGTCTGGTTAGCTTATCGCCGTTAGCGCCATGACCCCCCAACCTTCTAGCCCTCCACTCGACCCTCTGATCGCCGTTCGCAATGCCTACCAATCGTCCTTAGAGATCTCAACGGCTAAGGGCACAGTTCGCAGTCGGGCAGTGCAGGCGATGGCAAAAGCTTTAAAAAGCCATCAAGACGACATTCTAGAAGCCAACACCCTAGATCTAGAAATGAGCCGCGAAATGGCGGTTCCAGAACTGCTGCTCGAATGGCTCAAACTAACGCCAGAACGAATTCAAAACACGATTCAGATTTTGCAGCATCTCAGCGAGTTGCCCGACCCGATCGGGCGTGTGATGACCGCAAACTTTCAGGTAGACCAGTGCCAAACTTATTCTCAGTTGATGCCTTTAGGCGTGATTGCGCTGGTCTATGAAGCGTTTCCAGATTTGGGCGCGATCGCCGCAGGTCTGTGCATTAAGACAGGCAATAGTTTGATTCTCAAAGGCGGAAGTGAGGCAAGTCACTCAAATGCAGCCGTTGCCCAAGCGCTTCAGTTTGCCATTGAAGATGCCGGATTGCCGCTGGACTGTTTACAGTCACTTCCTGCCGATCAAGGGGCATCGATTCGAGATTTGATCACTCAAGACCGCCACTTAAATCTGGTCATCCCTTATGGGCGACCAAGCTTGATTCAACAGGTGGTGCGCCAGTCTACGGCACCTGTGTTGAAGTCTGCGATGGGTAACTGCTATCTGTCTTGGTCACCTTCTGGCAGTTTAGAGATGGTTCGCTGGATGGTTCTTGACAGTCACATGAGTGAGCCTGATCCAGTCAACGCGATCGAGAAGGTCTTGATTCACCCTCAGCAAAATCCCTCCTCTCTGAGGATGCTCTGGGGCAGTTTAAGAGAGAAGGGATTTGAAATTCGGGGCGATGCTCGTCTAGTGGCTGAGTTCCCAGAATTACGCCTCGCTGAAGACTCTGAATGGAACCAGGCCTATCTCGATCGCATTGTCGCGTTTAGAACAGCCGACGACCAGAGCGCTGCCATTGACTGGATTAATCACTACAGCAGCGGTCACGCCGATTGTTTAGCCACCGAGTCTTATCAAGAAAGTCGAGAATTCGCTTTGGGGGTCAATAGCGCTTCGACCTATATCAATGCGTCTCCCCGTTTTTATCGCAACCCCAAACGAGGCGATGCCATCTTTTTAGGAATGTCCAATCAAAAAGGGCATCGTAGAGGGCTAATCAGTCTGGAAACGCTCACCACAACTAAGCACATCGTTCAGGGAACCGGACCGTTTTAAACAAGTTGACTATCAACGATGCAAGCAACCCTTGAGCAATTGACGGCGATCGCGATCTTTGCCAATCTGAAATCGATCGAATTAGCACGATTGCAGCCTTGTACCGAGGTGCGGCACTACCAGCCGGGAGAGACTGTAATGGGCGAAGGCGATCGCTTACCTGCAAAACTCTACGCGCTATCGGAAGGTGTGCTGCAAATTGCCAAAACAGCAACGACAGGCAAAGAAACCATCCTTCGCACCCTGTCGGCTGGCAATTTTTTTGCGGCTCCTGCCTTACTGGGCAATGGCATCGCTCCTGCAACCGTGACGGCTAAAAGCAATTGTTGGGTTTTGACCCTTGAGCGAGCGCCACTGCTAGAAGCGATTCAACACCATCCAGACATCGCGCTGCAAATGATGCAAGTGTTAAACCAGCGAATTCAACAACTCCACGAAACGGTTCACGGTCTGGTGTCAGAACGGGCGATTGTGCGGCTGGCGCAATTCATTCAACGTTCTGCCTTGCAGTTTGGAACGATACCCAGTGCATCAGGTCAGCAGTTAAAGGCAAAGCTCCCTTACTATCAAATCGCTCGCAGCATTGGCATTACTTACGAAGAGTGTGTCCGACTGTTCAAAAGCATCGGTGCGATCGTGACTTATCAGCGCGGCAAGCTGACCATTTTGGACGAGGAGGCATTAGGCGCAGTGGCTTCAGGGATAGAAGTTCTGCTTGATTCACAGAAGGGCAGTTAAGCGGGCTGGCAAAACTGAAAGGGCAACAATCGCCAAGAAACTCAGCGCACTCAACGTTTCTATTAGAGCAACCGTCTGAATTGGAGCCGTGCGATACCACGCTTGCTGCCAAACAATTAGCCCAAACTTGAGCAAGACGACACTCACCGCCAAGGCACTCAGCAGAGGCAAAATACCAAAGCCATAAAGTCCGCTAACCATTAGCAACGCGATCGCGTGATACACTCCTCCCGGTATGAGAGAACTAGTCTTCGATTTTCGCAATTTTACGGTGAAAATCGCGCTGCCAAAAAACAAGGTGTTGAGTGCCCACAAGCCAAAAACCAGGCTAGAAAGAGTTCCCGTAGTTGCAGCATAGGCAAAAGGTGCAGAGAGACAGACTGCCGCAAAGGTGACTAATTCGTTGACGATCGATTTCTGTTCGCGATAGAAAACAGCGGTGGCATCGATCAAAAAGGCAGCGATCGCACCCAAGTAAAGCCAAAGCAAAATTGGATGCTGAAGATAGAGAGCGATCGCGATCGCCAGTGCAACACTCAAATACAACCCGCCCCACACTAGGAACCGAGGTTTGAGACTGCGGCGCTGCTTAATCTGCAACACTAGGGGATGTTCTGCCTGAAATCCACAGAAAGCACAGACCAGCGCTAACGTGGTTGCCCCCGTCCAAGTTTGAGCGGCGGCGGCTCCGGTCAAAAAGGAAACCATCAGCACCACATAAACCCCATGCTCAGGAGAAAATGTGGGGTGATACCACTGCGATCGCACAGAACTAGATGCTTTCGCTGCGATCGCGGTTGAAGTTGTCGAGGTTGAGTCAGTCATCGGTTGATTGGGTCGCTAAATTCACCACTTGCTGTGCAAAAATGCCAGCGTTGAATTCGTCGTCTGTAAGGCATGGGGTGCATTGGCAGGCATGATGATAAAGACTCCCGGCTGTAAACGAATCTCGCGTCCCTCTAAGGTCAGAGTTCCTTGCCCTGCCACAACCATTACGGTGACATTGCGCGGTGATGTGTGTTCTGCGATCGTCGTTCCTGCTGCCAGACACATGAGGCTATGCTGGGTCTGCTCATCTTTGTGTAAGGGTTTGTTCCGCACTCCTGTTTCAGGATAGTCAGCCTGTTCATTGAGATCAGTTACGAGAGAAGTGATAGGTGTTGTAGGATTCATGATTGTTATTAAAAAATTACGTGAAGTGTTCTTTGCTAGTGAGCGATTACCCCTTCGGGGAACTGCAAAGCAACCGCGCAGAGGACGATGTAGCCCAAGTCTTGCTGGTATTGCTGAAAGACGCGACGCATTGCCAGCACTCGTTTTCGCAAGGGCGGCTGAGTCAAGATGTTCCACAAAATTTTCGCGGTGCCGATCGTGCCTTCATCCTGCAACATCCGCCGGGGATTTAACAAATTCATTGCGCCCATGTGGTGCTGCTGCACCGTCAGTCCAGCAGTTTCACAAGCAGCCATCCAATTCGCTTCTGAGAGGGGTGTCGAATTGACGCGAATCGCCTCGGCTAAAGCGCGATGAATTTCGGCTTCTCGGTCGTGAACCGCTAACTCGTGAGAAAGAAATTTTCCACCCGGCTTGAGGCGATCGTGAACACCCGTCAGAATTTTTGCTTTCCCACTCGGTGACTGCATCGTCAGAATGGCTTCTGCTAATACATAATCAAACTGTTCACTCAAACGATCAAGGTGAAAGATATCGCCTTCGATGATTTGAATCTGATTGCTTAACCCAGCCGCCGCAACATTGGCGCGGGCACGGACAACACTGTCAGGATTCTTCTCGATTCCAACGACCCGCAGGTTGTAGCGTTGAGCGATCGCGATCGCGCTATCGCCAAAGCTAGAAGCCAACTCTAGAACCGTTTCGCCCGGCTGAAAGCCTGCCCATTGAAACAGTTGCTCAGTGGCAACTCGTCCGCCCGGTCGCAATGTTTTCTTACCCGCAGCCGCTAAAAGCTGATGTCCTGACGCAGTTTCAAAATTGAGCTTTGTCTGAGTCATGGTCTTGACCTCACTGGTGAAACGAGCTGGTCTTGGGTCGAATGCAGTCAGAAAAGAGGATGGTCGCTCAGGGTTAGCCCCTTGCCGAACTCCCAGACCTCGGTTTGACTACTTCTTCACATTGACATGCTCTAGACCTGAGTACTATGAGGTAGCTCATACTCACCCCAGCAAATTTCTGGCAAAGTCGAAGTATCGACAGTTTCAAAAGAGAAGGACAGTGTTAGACATCGATGAAATGGGACAACGAGAAATTCAAGGCTTCCTGCAACAGGTAGGATACGGTCATCTTGGATGCATCCACAAAGGAAAACCCTACGTAATGCCAATGCATTATTATTTTGACGACCCAGCCATCTACCTATTTACGACCGAAGGCATGAAGACTCATGACATCGACACGAATCCAGAAGTCTGCCTACAGATTGAAGAAATCCACGATCCGCTTCATTGGCGCAGCGTGATTGTAAACGGTCGAGCCGATCGCCTCACCGAGCAGCAGGATATCGATCGGGCAATGCAATTCATCAAGGAGCGCAATCCAACCCAGATCAAACCGTAGCATGTGCCATCTTGCGCTGGTCAACACCCTGATTGATGGGCAAACGATCACGGAAACACGGTTTTCGCTTCAGGTGCGTGTCCTAGCTTAATGTAAGCCGCTGCTCTAAGAACAATTTGCGAGTAGAGAATCTTTTGAATCTCTAAGCTGGGCACACGACTCGCAGCTACCTTGTAAGCTGTGATTTCTCCTTCTAGACTCCAATCACTTTGGGTAATGTAGTGGTCATAGTCGTGCATCACCAGAAACGCAAACCCATAAAACGGGTTGGGATAGATCGAATTGTCATACCCCTCTTCGGCAGAAACCCAAAGATGACCTTGCTCAATATCAGCAAACATCTCAGCAGCATTTTTGTAGCGCAGGTCATCAGAAAATTGAGGATTGAGGGGAGTTTGCCGAAACTCTTGCATTAGCCAGTTGCATAGTTCTTGCTGAGTTGAGTCAGAAATCTGAACAGACTCACTGTCTAAATAGAGTTTGGCAAGGTTCTCAATTTTAGAAGTTGTTTGGGGTGCGACCTCTACTTGATTTAATCATTCAATCATGATATTACCTCAGTGATGCAACCAAGAGGGGTGAGTATGAGCGCTCAATTGTTAAGTCAGTCCGGGACACAAGTGAAG
>NZ_MPPI01000102.1 GCF_001895925.1 Phormidesmis priestleyi ULC007
CAATCCGAATCATGCTAACAACCTCTTTTCTCCTGCTCTAGAACAAACCTCATCTTATCGTTGATGCGGGAGAACAATCCAAAAGTCCATTTCTCAATCGTGGCGAGTATAACTACATGGGAAACCTCCCTTCAAACTCGATAGCAAAGCGATTTAATGCCCGTTTCCAGTCTCGGATCGGCATTGTCCATTTTTTAGCAATATTGTGGATCGCTAAATAAATTACCTTCATCACCGACTCATCGGTTGGAAACGACCGATGATTGCGTAAGACCTTACGCAACGTCATATTCATCGATTCAATGGCATTGGTCGTGTAGATTGCTTTACGGATATCAGCCGGGAAGGCAAAGAAGGGGACGATCCTCTCCCAGTGGTGCATCCAAGACTTGCTAATGGTCGGATATTGCTTGTCCCAGCTTTCGGCAAACTCGACTAAGGCGAGTTCCGCCTCGGACTCGGTGGCAGCCCCATAAACGGTTTTAAGCCCAGCAGCAACGGCTCTGCGGTCTTTGTAGGAGACGTAGCTGAGGGAGTTGCGCACCATATGGACAATACAGAGTTGCACCTGGGTCTGAGGAAAGACCGTTTCAATCGCCTCCGGGAATCCGGTCAGTCCATCGACACAAGCAATAAAGATATCTTTAACCCCGCGGTTGTTCAGTTCGCTTAAGACCGACAGCCAGAACTTGGACGATTCATTCTGGGTCATCCACATGCCCAATAGCTCCTTCTGCCCTGCCAGGTTAACGCCCAGTGCCATGTGAATCGCCTTGTGAATGACTCGTCCTTCATGACGCACTTTGACCACAATGGCATCAAGATAAACAATCGGATAGACCTCATCAAGACTGCGATTTTGCCAGAGTTTCCGTTCCGCTTCGACCGCCTCAGTCACGTTAGAAATCAGCATATGGGACACCTCAACCCCATATAAATCTTGAAGTTGAGCTTGGATGTCGCGGGTTGTCATGCCTCGCGCATAGAGCGAGAGAATCTTATCGTCGAAGCCGTTGAAACGAGTTTGACCCTTGGCAATCAGGATGGGTTCAAATTCACCATGACGATCTCGGGGGATAGCGATTTCAGCTTCGCCAAACTCACCCTTGATGGTTTTCTGGCTATGTCCATTGCGGCGATTCTTAGGAGAGGCAGGGACGGGTTCGAGTTGCTCTTGTTGCAGATGGGTATTGAGTTCTGCGGTGAGGCAGCGTTCGATCAAAGCTTTGGTCAGTTGCTTAAAAATGCCGCCTTCACCCATGAGATCTTCAGGGTTGCGATATTCTTTGAGAAGTTCGTCAATTAATTCAGGTCGAAAGGTCATGAGTTTGTGTCTCTGGTGATGGGTTCATTAGATCGTGTTTTGACCTCTGACACAAACTAATTTACACTCCC
>NZ_MPPI01000105.1 GCF_001895925.1 Phormidesmis priestleyi ULC007
CAGGGCAAACGCATCTTAAAAATTACTGAGAATGAGTTCTAGGGTTTCGGGTGTTGATGCGGGAAGATCAACGCAACGTCACCCCCCCCTCAAGCAATGAAACTAAAATCGAAAGGGAAGCTATGCGAGCACTTTGGCGAGATCGAAGACCCGCGAATCGAGCGCAGCAAGCGCCACAAATTGATCGACATTCTGACTATTGCAATTCTTGCCGTGATTTGTGGGGCGGACAGTTGGGTGGGCATGGAAAGCTTCGGACAAGCTAAGGTCAAGTGGCTCAAACGTATCCTGGAACTGCCCAATGGAATTCCCTCACATGATACCTTTGCGCGGGTATTTGCCCGGCTGAATCCAGAGCAATTTCAGGCGTGTTTTCTCAAGTGGGTGCGGTCGCTAGTGCGCTTGAGTGATGAAGAGGTTGTGGCAATTGATGGCAAAACGTTACGTCAATCCTATGACTCAGTTGACGACAAAGCTGCCATTCACATGGTTAGTGCTTGGGCAACCGCAAACCGCTTGGTGCTGGGGCAACGCAAAGTGGATGCCAAATCGAATGAAATTACTGCCATTCCACAATTGATCAAACTGCTGGAACTAGAGGGCTGTATCGTGACAATTGATGCGATGGGGTGTCAAAAACAAATTGCCAAACAGATTGTTGCACGCGAGGCAGACTACGTGCTGGCACTCAAAGACAATCAAGGCAACCTGTTTGCCGATGTGCAGCAGATTTTTGACCATGCCCAAGCGTGCAATTTCGTCGGCATTGAACATACTTTTGACCAAACCACAGAGAAAGGACATGGGCGAGTCGAAATTCGCCGGTGCTGGACGATGGAACAGGTGGAGTTCTTGGTCGATGCTAACAAATGGGAGAAGTTCACCAGCATTGGCATGATTCAGGCAGAGCGTCGCACTCAAGGCAAGATTGAGCGTGAGACTCGCTACTATATCAGCAGTTTATCGAGTGATGCGGCACGATTGTCGCGGGCTGTTCGTAGCCATTGGTTGGTGGAGAACGCACTGCATTGGGTGTTAGACCTTGCCTTTCTCGAAGATACCTGCCGAGTTCGCAAAGATTTTGCACCTGAGAATTTAGCGGTCGTCCGGCATATTGCCTTAAACTTGCTGGCTCAGGAAACCTCATTGAAGTTAGGCATCAAGAACAAGCGACTGCGAGCAGGCTGGGATGAGAATTACTTACTCAAGATTCTGACCGAATAAGATGCGTTTGCCCTG
>NZ_MPPI01000106.1 GCF_001895925.1 Phormidesmis priestleyi ULC007
AGCAGGGTGGTTTCAAGGTCTAGAGAGAAAAATGAGGATGGACTGCAATCATCACAAAAGTAGCAGTCCATGTCCCTCATAGACCAATTAAAAACGATTCCCGACCCGCGAAGCAAGCGCGGTCAAAGCCATCCCCTCTGGTTGGTGCTGTTTCTAGCCTTGCTGGGAAGCTTATGTGGGTATTGGGGCTATCGTCCCATCGCCCTGTTTTGCCAGAAGCATCATGCCAGCTTGTGTGATCTGTTGGAGTTAGATCCGCAGACGACTCAGTTCCCGTCCTATTCCACCGTTCGTCGAGTGTTTCTGCAAGTCGATGCGGCAGCCTGGGTCGATGCGTTTAATGTTTGGGCGCTGCTTCATGCGCCAGCATTGGCTGGATTGTTATGGTCAATCGACGGCAAAAGCATCAAATGTACCTCGGTGGGTGGGAACAGCAGTGCCCAAAACTTTGCCACGTTGGTGTCCGTGTACGGTCAGCAAGCTGGGGTCGTCCAGTTAGCGTTGATGTACAACGCCCAAGAAAGTGAAATTGAGGTCGCCAAACGATTGTTGAGAACAGTCACCACAGCGCCTGCCTTGGCGCAATCGTTGCCAGTCGGATTCAGTTTAGATGCCCTTCACGCCCAAGTGGAGACCTTGACCTTGATCAACGCTCAGGAGAGTCATTATCTGGTCGGACTCAAAGCCAATCAGAAGACGCTCCATCAACGCCTGCACCACCTGCGGCAGCAAGGGCTGCCGTTGAGCCAAACGAGCCACTCGGAACGGGTACATGGTCGCCAAACCCAGCGCACCGTCCAGGTCTATGCCGCTCCTGACGAGCTGCCCAAACGCTGGAGCAGTGCGGGCATCACACGGGTGATTTGGGTCAACCGCCAGGGCATCCGGGCGGGCAAGCCGTTTCAAGAGGCGCAGTGCTACTTGAGCAACTTAACCCTGGATGCCCCTGCTTTCCTAGAATTGACCCGTAGCCACTGGCAAATTGAAAATGGGTTGCACTGGGTCAAAGATGTCACTTTACAGGAAGATGATCCGCCTCGACGGGGTGGCTATGCCCCGATTAGTTGGGCGATCTTCAATTCGTTCCTGATTACGCTTGCCCGTCGCTTGGGTTGCCGTACTCTCCCAGATTGCATTCGGGATCTAGCCAATCAAGTCCATCAGGTTTTTCGCTGGCTAACTTGAAACCACCCTG
>NZ_MPPI01000107.1 GCF_001895925.1 Phormidesmis priestleyi ULC007
TGAGGTGGAACCCAAAAACTGGACAGGTGAATAAGCTCTAAACTTCCCACCCATGATAGGAATGGTTATGAGCAAAAACAAACGCAAACAGTACAGTTCTCAATTCAAAGCAAAAGTTGCGATTGAAGCGGTGAAAGGAGAGAAAACCATTGCTGAAATTGCGAGTCAATATAGCGTGCATCCGACGATGATTCACGGTTGGAAACGGCAGCTTTTAGAGGGCATGAGTGAGGTGTTTGAGCGAGGTTTCAACGCCAGCAAAGTGGAGCCAGAAGGGCAAGCCCACCTGGATGAGTTGTATCGACAGATTGGGCAATTGAAGGTCGAGCGCGATTTTTTAGTCAACAGGTCGGCACGATTAGGGCTGCCGACCGAAAAGCCTTGGTAGAGCCTGACCATGAACAGTTGAGCATTCAACGGCAATGTGAATTGCTGCGGATTCCCCGCTCTAGCTACTATTACCAGGCGCTCGCTCCGTCAGAGGAAGACTTGATGGTGATGCGGTTAATCGACCAGCAATATCTGGAAACCCCCTTTTACGGGAGCCGGAAGATGAGCGTCTTTCTCAAAACTCAGGGGTATGGGGTGAACCGCAAGCGCGTCCAGCGGTTGATGCGAGAGATGGGATTAGTTGCCATCTACCCCAAACCCAATACGAGCAAACCTCACCCGGAGCATCGAGTGTATCCCTACTTATTGAGAGGACTTGCGATTACGCAAGCCAACCAAGTCTGGTGTACTGACATTACTTATCTTCCAGTCTGTCGAGGACACTTCTATCTAGTGGCAGTGATGGATTGGGTTAGTCGTCACGTCTTGTCCTGGCGGATCTCCAACACTTTAGAAGTCCACTTTTGCGTGGAGGCGTTGGAAGAAGCCTTGTCCAACTACACCCCGCCCTTGATCTTCAACACGGATCAAGGGGCACAGTTTACAGCGAACGCCTTTACGACCTGTCTAAAAGCCTCTGGAGTTCAGATTAGTATGGATGGTCGAGGGCGCTGCCACGACAACATCTTTATCGAACGATTGTGGAGGAGTCTAAAGTATGAGTTGATTTATCTCAAAGCGTTCGAGGATGGTCAACACTTAACGCAAGAGGTCAACCAGTGGTTTCGTTGGTACAATCAAGTCCGTCCGCATCAAGGATTAGATTATCAAACACCAA
>NZ_MPPI01000108.1 GCF_001895925.1 Phormidesmis priestleyi ULC007
TGAGTTGGATGAAGTTGTATTAAGTGTCTTCTGCCCTGAACCGAAAGCGTTCAACCGTATGTCCATGGGCTTTAGCTCTAGCATCTACCCCATCCATCACGGCATAGGCTAAATCTAATTCATCCTCAAACATTCGTCCTGCAATCTCATCCTTCTTAAGATGCTGCCACTCCAATTCAATGGGATTCATCTCGGAACAATATTTGGCAAAAAAGAAGATGTACAATCCTTGGGCTTCCCATTCGGGCTGTTTCGCCTGCACCGCTGCACTGGTATGAATCGGGCCGTTATCTTCAGCAATCACTCGGATGCGTCCAGCTTGCTGGAACGCTTGGTTCGCCTGTTTGGCTTGCTCATCCATCATCTTGATGTAACTCTTACTGTCAAAGCCGCCGATACTCAAGCCGTATGTAAAACATTTCAATGGTTGCCAAAGCCCCAGAATGCTGACGCGTCTACCCCGTCGTTTGGTTTGCTCCATTCGCTTTTGCTCCCCGACAAAGAAGTAGCTGTAACCTGTCGCGCTCCACTGGCTAAATCCTGCTTCATCTAGATAGTACAGGTCGATCTCTCCGCTTGCAGCAGCGAACTCCAGCATATCGAGGTCTGCTTGCTTGGTGGCTCTTTGCTCAGGGTCTTGACGCTCACGATGGCTCTGGCGAGTCCGCTTCCATCTCACCCCCTTTTTTTCAGCACTCGCCTTAGGCGGTCTGGACTCAATGTGACTTGCCGTT
Source organism: Phormidesmis priestleyi ULC007 (assembly GCF_001895925.1). Taxonomy (GTDB): domain Bacteria; phylum Cyanobacteriota; class Cyanobacteriia; order Leptolyngbyales; family Leptolyngbyaceae; genus Phormidesmis_A; species Phormidesmis_A priestleyi_A. The sequence continues at coordinate 735 of NZ_MPPI01000108.1, forward strand.
CCTGTTCTAGTTTCTCTGCCAACTGTGGGCTACTGTAAGTGCGGGTTTCAGTTCGCAATATGCCCTCTAGATACTCTATATCTGACGCTTGCCATCGACGTTTGCCGCCTGGATGGAGGGTATCCCACAATCCTCCTAACCCCTGCTTTTCCCACCGATGTAACGCATCGCGGACCGTAGCCACATTCCAGTTGAAGTGAGCCGCGATTTTCTCTACGTACCAGCCCCTGAAATTTAGCCGGATGACTTCGGCACGATCTTTCACTCGTTGCGGGATCGTGGTCGCACTCCTCATCTCAAAAAGTGTACGATCTTCCTCTGCCGTTAAAAACACTCTCAAACGTGCACCCATATTGCTTTTAACCTGATTCTGCTAAAACGCTTAACTTTCCTTTATGTAGCTTACTCTTTCCACACCCACCTACTT
>NZ_MPPI01000109.1 GCF_001895925.1 Phormidesmis priestleyi ULC007
TATACTCTAATCGGCTAAGAGCTGGACTTTTTTGAAGGATTGAAACTTCCAACTCATCAGGCTTTTTAGCTTGTCGTGTTTGTCAATAGGAGCCGTCTCTATCACCGTTGAAATTGCCTGTTTGAAACTAGAGAAGTCAGCATAATACTTGGAGTATAAACATTCCCGACGCACAAATCGCCAGAGACGTTCGATTAAGTTCAAATGCGGCGAGTAAGACGGCAAGTAGACTAACGTAATTGCGAGGCGTTCTGCACAGTCAAACACCGCAGCGCACTTTTGATAGCGGGCGTTATCCCAGACTAAGGTAATCGGTATCCCCAATGCTAAATCAGAGAGCTTCTGTAACAGGTGACAAACACTCTCGGCGTTGATGTAGGTTTCGTTCGTCACGGTGATGATTTCTAAAGTTAGGGCATTGATTGCCCCTAAGACGTTAAAGCGGTTGCGTCCAGCAGGTGAGGGGATGAATACCCGGACAAAGCACCACAGATAGCCTAAAAAAGGACTGTGGACAAAATGGGCAGCATCGACAAAAAAACGGCTTGTTTGCCCGCTTTGGCAGTTTCGAGCAACGGTTCTAGAACCTCAAAGCGAAACGTTTCTTGGGCGGCGATCTTGTCTGGATCGCTACTTTTACCGGGTACAAATCCAACTTTGCACCGTTTCATCCCGATGCGTTTGAGAAAGGCATTGACTTGAGTGGGACTGCGCTGAATTCCGGTCAGTTCGGCAATCTTCGCTTGTGCCTCGGCAACCGTTTGAGGCGGATGCGCTTTGAAGTAAGTCTCCACCGTCGGCACATGGGCATTCAGTTCACTTGGTTGCCCCTGATAATCTAACTGTTTGAGCCGCTCGACTCCACCTTCTTGATATTGTTTGAGATAGACGCTCAGTGTGGTTTTAGAAATATTGCACAGTCGTCGGATTTCTTGGTGTGCCAAGCCTTGGCTTTTCAGGTACAACACTTCCATTTTCTGTTGCACTTTTGGGTGAGGATAGTGATACCGTTCATATTTCAGTTCAGCCACCATTTCTGGTGTGAATTCAATCCGAATCATGCTAACAACCTCTTTTCTCCTGCTCTAGAACAAACCTCATCTTATCGTTGATGCGGGAGAACAATCCAAAAGTCCATTTCTCAATCGTGGCGAGTA
>NZ_MPPI01000110.1 GCF_001895925.1 Phormidesmis priestleyi ULC007
GAAACCTTTGCACAAGTCAAGCAGCTATTTGTGCAATTCTTGCAGTCTTACACGTTTGATTTTCCCAAGTTGCGGCGCTATGGCTGATCTTACAACTCAAATAGGACTGCTATATGTTGAAGAAGTCAGATCATAGAGAAGTAGGAGTTCCTGTACTAGAGGGTGTTATGCACTTTTCGCTAAACTGGGGGCATGACTAGAAAACCATATCCAACGGATGTGAGCGACGAAGAATGGGCGTTTGTCGCTCCGTATCTAACTTTAATGACGGAAGCTGCGCCACAACGCGACCATAGTCTGCGAGAAGTGTTCAATGGAGTGCGGTGGATTGTTCGCACAGGGGGAGCTTGGCGACTGATGCCGCATGACCTGCCACCGTGGCACACGGTCTACCAACAAACACAACGCTGGCTCAAAGCTGGAGTATTTGAGGCGATGGTGCAGGACTTGCGCGAGATCCTGCGAATTTTAGCGGGGCGCACCGAGCAACCGAGTGCCGTGATTCTGGACAGTCGGACGTTACAATCGACCGTTGAAAGCGGACATCGAGCGGGCTATGACGGCGGAAAACGCAAAAAAGGCAGCAAGGTGCACAGGGCTGTGGATACGCTAGGACACTTGCTCACTCTGCACGTTACCCCAGCGAACGAGCAAGACCGAGCGCAGGTGGCAGAACTCGTGCAACAAGTCCAGCAGATGACAGGGGAATCAGTTGAGGTTGCCTTTGTGGATCAGGGCTACACGGGAGCGCAAGCTGCCGCCGCTGCCGAGGCAGAAGGCATTCGCCTGGAAGTGGTCAAACTCCCAGAGGCTAAGAAGGGCTTTGTGCTGCTGCCCAGAAGGTGGATTGTCGAGCGGAGTTTCGGTTGGATGTCCCGGTTTCGGCGATTAGCGCGAGATTACCAGCGGCTCGCAGAAACCTTAATCGGCTTTCACCTGATTGCCTTTGGGATATTGATGGTCAAACAGTTCGTGAGTATCGGATTCAAAAGTGCATAACACCCTCTAGGAATTGAAAATATTAGACTTGTTGTGAAATAAGGCAGAATATATAGAACGAGTGAGTGGAGACGGAAGGATGCTAGATGTAGATCGAGTGCTGCGACAAGACCGACTGGTGCGAGCGATGACGGGCTTGAACCT
>NZ_MPPI01000111.1 GCF_001895925.1 Phormidesmis priestleyi ULC007
GTGGCTTTTGCCTGGAGGCAACCCAGATCAAAGACCCCGAACGACTCAAGAAGCTCATCGCGCTCTTAACCTTGGCATTCTGCTGGGCGCATCGGGTCGGGGAGGGGGTCGGGGAACATCAGACCATCCCCCTCAAAAAACATGGACGCAAAGCTAGGAGCATCTTTCGCACCGGGTTAGATCACCTCCGCCAGATTTTACTCAACCTCGAGACTCATCAAGCGCACTTTGTTCAAGTTCTAAACCTTTTGTCCTGTACTTAGGGAAAAGCTATACCCAGTATGAGTGTGACCATGCTTTATGCAATGCTCATCACTTGCGCGAACTCGAATTCATCTATGAGCGCTATCAGCAGGTTTGGGCAGAAGAAATGGGCATCTTATTGCGTGACCTCAAACAGCAAGTAGACCATGCCAAAGACCAGGGCGAAGCAACCCTCAACCCAGACCTTGTGCAGTGGTTTGAAGAGCGCTATCAGATGCTCGTAACAGCAGGACTTGCAGCGAATCCATTGCCAGATTTACGACCTGATGCCGTAAAACCGCGTGGGCGACCCAAGCAGTCGCCCGCCAAAAACTTACTTGACCGTTTACAACAGCACCAATCGCAGGTGTTGGCATTTATGCACGATTTCCGCGTTCCCTTTGATAACAATCAAGCCGAGCGTGACTTGCGCATGATGAAATTGAAGCAGAAGATATCCGGCGGGTTTCGCTCAGTCGAAGGGGCGCAGATGTTTGGTCGCATTCGGGGCTACATTTCCACGCTCAAGAAGCAAGGATTCAATGTGTTGGACGCACTCAAGCAAGTGTTCTTGAGCAATCCGACTATCCCTCAACCTGAGTAGTTACGTTTAATCAGTCCTCAGAACGAGGCTAACTCTAGCTCAATCCGCCGGGGCATGGATGCGGATCTGTCGCATTCACAAATCAAATGGGTATGACTTTCGGGAATTGTGGCATGAATTCTAGACCTCCTTCGTGAAAGTCTTTGAGGATCAGCAGCGGTTCTGCTGGAACATTAACTCAGATCTTGCAGCCTTCTCGATAAGGGGTTGCTAAACGGCTAAAAGTCTGTAAGAAAGGGCGTAGAAAATAGAATTGGACGGTTATGGAAACCATCTTGAAACACGCCCAA
>NZ_MPPI01000112.1 GCF_001895925.1 Phormidesmis priestleyi ULC007
TCTTCACTTGTGTCCCGGACTGACTTAACAATTGAGCGCTCATACTCACCCCTCTTGGTTGCATCACTGAGGTAATATCATGATTGAATGATTAAATCAAGTAGAGGTCGCACCCCTTTGAAAGTAGAAACAGAGCGGAGTGGAATGGCAGGTCAATTGCTAGTCGATAGCCTCAGAACTGCCCTAGCGATTCACCTATTACGGAAGTATTGCACCACGCACCCCAAACTCTCTAGTGATTCAAACGGGTTGTCTCAATCTAGTTTGAAACAAGTGATTGAGTATATCCATCAGGATTTGAGATTAGTGCAGTTAAGCGCGATCGCTCAGATCAGTTCCTATCATCAGAGAAATGGGTAGAAACCCCGTCCTTTAGCAGAGCGAAGGACGGCTTTACGAGGGTGCGACCTCTACCTGATACTAAAGTGACTCAAGCCTCCTGCTGATAAGGTTTTTGAACGATTTCACAGTAGTCTTTTTGATTATTCATTGATCAATTTTACAGGCACTCAAAACCCTTATGGAGCAAAAGGTAATCGGTTTTTTCCAATGTATCGGATGGAGGTCGCACCCTATTAACGCTTCGCTTTCAGTCCTTTCGTAACACGCAATCTGTGCCCTGATGCAGTATAGAAGCAGAGAACCTGCTGTAATCTTTATATCGCCACTTTCGCCGCTTCCACTGGATTCTACAGTACTCAACACACCGCTAGAAAACCCATTTCGTGCTTCTCCATCGGCAACTATGCGATCGCGTACTTCAATAATCACGTTGCCTGCGTTGCCCCGTCCCTGGGTTCCTGCTTGAACTTGTCCCCCATTCAAAAGCACCAAGGAGCCTGCTTTAATCGATACGTCTTTTCCGTTTCCTCTCGCCTCTGGAGTAACTCTAGTCGCAATTACTCCATCATTTTCTAAAAGAACTGTATTTCGTACATTAATAGTCATCTTACCTGAACTGCCTTCGCCAGCAGTTGCTGCACTAACTCCGGAGAAATTTGCAACTCTTAAGGAATCAGGGAGCATCTCACCTTTGCGATGAGCATAACTACTCAATTCAATCAGCCAACCCTGAGCCAAGGTTGAGAGCGCGTGAAATCGCCATTGAGATAAGCAGAGCGGTGCTTCAGCCC
>NZ_MPPI01000113.1 GCF_001895925.1 Phormidesmis priestleyi ULC007
TAAGTAGGAGGGTGAAGTTAAATATAAGATAGGAAGACCCTCTAATTAACCCCTCCTTATGCCTGCTCCCCTCCGGATCATTTTGACTTCAGAAGAGGATCGCACGTTAGCTGAATTACGAGAGGCTCAAAGTGTCCCTCAACGAACCCGTGACCGGGCCCACATGTTGCGCTTAAATGCGGAAGGCTGGAACGTGCCCATGATTGCGGAAGTATTCCATTGCCATGAGCATACGGTGCGCGCGACATTACGCCGCTGGGAAGCGGGTGGATTAGGCGGTCTGTGGGAAGCTCCGGGACGGGGCGCAAAGCCGAAATGGCAAGCTGCCGACTTAGATTACCTGAGTACGTGTCTAGAAGCGGAACCCCGCACCTATAACAGTGTGCAACTCGCCAAAAAACTGAAGCAGGAGCGCTCAGTCGATTTAAGCAGCGACCGTTTGCGGCGCTTGCTCAAAAAAAAACTATCGGTGGAAACGGACTCGGCATAGCCATCGTCGAAACCAAGACCCTCTCAAAAAGGCGTTAAAACTAGCCGATTTAGAAACTCTACAGTTAGCCCAACAGGAAGGACATATCGACCTGAAGTATTTGGACGAAGCCGGGTTCTGCCTTTGGAGTCCCGTCAGCTACAGTTATAGTCGCGTTGGAGAGCAGAAACGGATGGAACAGACTCACCAACGCTATGGCAACCGGATTAGCATTCTGGGGTTATGGCAGCCTGGGGAGCAATTTGAGTATGCCTTGGCACAAGGAGGTTTCAAGAGTCAGAGTTATATCCAGGTGATGGATTGGGTCGCCGAGAAAGCCGCGCAGACCTTAGCCGCAACCGGGCGGTTGACCGTGGTGGTGCAAGATAATGGCTCTTTGCATACCAGTCGCCTCACCCGTGAGCAATGGCAAAGGTGGGAAGCACAAGGTTTATTGATCCACTTTCTTGCCCCCTATTGTTCAGAAATGAATCTGATTGAAGGCGAATGGCATCAACTCAAGTCCCATGAAATCGCTGGACAGATGTTCGATAATCAGTATGACTTAGCCAAGGTGGTGATGCGGGGGATGGAATCCCGGAGTCAATCGGGTGAGTACTCACTGGAGCGTTTTATATTTAATTGCGCCTAGCTACTTA
>NZ_MPPI01000114.1 GCF_001895925.1 Phormidesmis priestleyi ULC007
TATAGCAATCCTAAATCAGTTGTAAGATGAAGGCTGAGTGGGTCGTGACCCCTGATGACAACCGTGAAAGATGGTATGCAAGATCTGCTTAGCTTTATCAACCAAACCGATGATGCTCGTGAATTGAAACGGGCATTGGCAGTCAAACTCACATTGCAGGGAACGGTACAAGCGGAAATTATGAACCTGCTGCAAGTGACCTCCGGGTTTATTAGCAAATGGAAAGGGGTCTACGAACGACTGGGGGCAACCGGATTAAAACTGGGGTATCAAGGGTCAAGCGGCTATCTGAGTGAAGCGCAGCAACAAGCAGTCCTTGAGTGGTTGCGACAAAAAGACTCTTGGCAGCTAGAAGAACTCCAGCGTCACCTGTGGCAACAGTACCAGGTCGAGTTCAGATCGCGACAGAGCTACTATGACTTGATGGCGCGAGCGGGACTGTCCTGGAAGAAGTCGCAGACGGTAAATCCAAAGCGAGATGAGGCAGCAGTGGGGGCAAAAAAGTCGAAATCGAGCGGTTTCTCCAGCGGCATCGCGAGGCATTGAAACAAGGAACCGTGCGGGTATTGATGGTCGATGAGTGTCATTTACTATGGGGGGACGTAACAGGTTATGTATGGGGTAAAACCAAAGAGCGGATTGAGATTCCCATCCTGAATGCCCGCACTCGGCAGACGTACTATGGCGCAGTCGATTATCTCACTGGGGAAGTTCTGGTCAAGGGATTCCCGAAAGGCAACTCAGAACACACGATTGCGTTTCTCAACTACCTGCAACAACAGAGTCCTAACCAGCAGTTAGTCCTGATCTGGGATGGTGCTCCGTACCATCGTTCTGAAGAATTGCGAGTCTATCTGAACCAGGTCAACGCTGACAAACCAGAAGCCGAGTGGCAAATCCGCTGTATTGCTTTCGCACCAAATGCGCCAGAGCAAAACCCCATTGAAGACATTTGGCTTCAAGCCAAAACCTATGTGCGTCAGCATTACTACCGATGTGAAACCTTTGCACAAGTCAAGCAGCTATTTGTGCAATTCTTGCAGTCTTACACGTTTGATTTTCCCAAGTTGCGGCGCTATGGCTGATCTTACAACTCAAATAGGACTGCTATA
>NZ_MPPI01000115.1 GCF_001895925.1 Phormidesmis priestleyi ULC007
GGCAGAACCTCTTCAGGGAATACAAATTTTTCGTGAGGCTGGTCTTGAGAAGCCATCCAAGCGCGGATGCCTTCGTTCAACAAAATGTTCTTCGTGTAGAACGTTTCAAATTCGGGGTCTTCGGCAGCCCGCAACTCCTGAGAGACGAAATCATACGCCCGCAGGTTCAGCGCTAACCCGACAATGCCCACCGATGCCATCCACAACCCCGTCACGGGCACAAACAGCATGAAGAAGTGCAGCCACCGCTTGTTGGAAAAAGCAATCCCGAAAATCTGCGACCAGAATCGGTTTGCCGTCACCATCGAGTAGGTTTCTTCACTCTGAGTCGGGTTGAACGCCCGGAAGGTGTTGGCGTTTTCGCTGTCTTCAAACAAGGTGTTCTCCACCGTGGCTCCGTGAATAGCACAGAGCAAAGCACCGCCCAAAATGCCCGCCACGCCCATCATGTGGAAGGGGTTGAGGGTGAAGTTGTGGAAGCCCTGGATGAACAGAATGAATCGGAAGATGGCGGCCACGCCGAAGCTAGGAGCAAAGAACCAGCTCGATTGCCCCAAGGGGTACATCAAAAACACCGACACAAACACGGCGATCGGTCCGGTGAAGGCGATGGCGTTGTAGGGACGAATGCCGACGAGCCGGGCAATTTCAAGCTGACGCAGACAGAAGCCGATCAGTCCAAATGCACCGTGCAGGGCAACGAAAGCCCACAAGCCGCCGATTTGGAACCAGCGAGTCAGGTCGCCTTGGGCTTCCGGGCCCCAGAGCAAGAGCAGGGAGTGTCCCATGCTGTCGGCAGGGGTGGAAACGGCGACGGTGAGGAAGTTGGCACCTTCGAGGTAGGAGGTGGCCAAGCCGTGGGTGTACCAGGAGGTAACGAAAGTGGTGCCAGTCATCCAGCCGCCCACGGCCAAGAAGGCGCAGGGGAACAGCAGGAGTCCAGACCAGCCGATAAAGACGAAGCGATCGCGTTTCAACCAGTCATCGAGAGCGTCGAATACGCCTCGGGTTGGTTGCGCGCGCCCAACTGCAATGGTCAT
>NZ_MPPI01000118.1 GCF_001895925.1 Phormidesmis priestleyi ULC007
AAATTGAAGCAGAAGATATCCGGTGGATTTCGCTCGGTCGAAGGGGCGCAAATGTTTGGTCGCATTCGGGGCTACATTTCCACGCTCAAGAAGCAAGGATTCAATGTATTGGACGCACTCAAGCAAGTGTTCTTGGGCAATCCGACTATCCCTCAACCTGAGTAGTTACGGTTTAGCTCTGCTTTCTCGGATCTCGCCCAGTTTTGCTGACTCAGTTATCAACGGAAGAGGTTGAAAAAATGACACTCATACAAACGTGGCGATTCATCACAATTATGCCGACTTCGCTGAGTCTCAGCTTATCTATGGCACATTTACTAGAATTGCCGCAACTTATGAAATTTGACCAACAACTTTGGGTTGAGGTAACAGTTTTTAAAAACGTCTATCGACTATTTGGCTCAGTTGGTGCAGCGTTTGAAATCGGTGCAATTCTAGCGGCAATGGTACTGGCTTTTTTAGTCCGCAAACACCGTTCAATTTTCTATTGAACGTTGAGTGGAGCATTGCTTTTGGTGCTGGCATTTGTGAGTTGGATCTTGTTTGTGGCACCGATGAATGCTGAATTTGCTCAATGGCTGACTCACCCAGTTCCGGCAAACTGGGCACGCTATCGAGATCAATGGGAATGTGCTCACGCCATCAATGCTGTCATTAAACTCTTGGGGCTAAGTTTGCTGGCGCTCTCGGTGTTGGTTGAAATACCTAAAAAGAAAGCCATCGATTATCCATAAGCCAATGTCGGGTTGGAGGATAGATATAGATATGTTTGCAGGCAAAGATATATACATGGCTATAGGAATGGCGATCGGCGTTGGAGTCGGTACTGCCATTGGTGCAGCATTCGGCAACATTGCGATCGAAATTGCCATTGGAATCAGCTTGGGTGCAGCAGTAAGTAGCTAGGCGCAATTAAATATAAAACGCTCCAGTGAGTACTCACCCGATTGACTCCGGGATTCCATCCCCCGCATCACCACCTTGGCTAAGTCATACTGATTATCGAACAT
>NZ_MPPI01000116.1 GCF_001895925.1 Phormidesmis priestleyi ULC007
AAGTTGAGACCAATCCACCGCATCTGGCGCAAGCACCGATTCCGTTCTCGATGGCAACGGTGAAGCGACGGGCGCTCAATCAGCATCTTCTCGAGCGCTTTATTGCCACCTTAGAGGGTGTTTTAAAAGTTGTAGCGGGTCAAATTTTACGCCAAGCGCTTGACCATAATCCGAATCATTGCCAGATAGATAAAGGTCTCTGATGTTTCTGGCAATAACTCATAGTCGCGAACTAAGCGACGGCAGTGCATCAGCCAGCCAAAAGTACGTTCGACGACCCAACGCTTCTTGAGCAGGACAAAGCCTTGCGTCTGTTCCGGGCGCAGCACGACCTGGACAATCCAATGACAGACGCTGATCACCCACTGCATGAATGGAAAGCCATCGAAGCCGCCATCGACCCAAATCGTATGGAGACGAGACACCGCTTTATCTCGCTGCCGCACCCGTTGGAGGACTTGTTTGCCGCCTTCGCGTTCTCCAGTACTAGCTGCTGCGACAAACACGCGCAAGACCAAGCCGAGCGTGTCTACGGTGGTAAATCGCTTGCGTCCTTTAATCTGTTTGCCTGCGTCGAAACCCACCGCTTCATGCACTCCCGCTGCACTTTTCACACTTTGACTATCGAGCACGGCTTCCGATGGACTCGGTTGCCGCCCTTGTTCGATGCGAGTACAACGGTACAAGCGGTCATGAATATTGACCCATGTTCCATCTTTACGCCAATTACGAAAGTAGGTATACACCGTCTGCCAAGCGGGGAAATCGCCGGGTAATGCTCGCCAGCGTACCCCTTCCACTAAGATGTAGAAAATTGCATTGAGTACCTCCCATAAATCAACTTCTCGTGGTCGCCCACCTGATTTTGCCTCTGGCAACAGGTCGCTCAGTAATTCATATTCAGCGAGGGTCAGATTGCTGGGATAGGATTTACTCATGTTGCTCTCTCGGTGCTGTAGTTGTTGTATTTACAGCGTATTACCGGAGAGCTTTTTTACGCTTCACCTGACTTTTAAAACACCCTCT
>NZ_MPPI01000117.1 GCF_001895925.1 Phormidesmis priestleyi ULC007
CTAGTAGAGAGTCAAGGTTGAATTGAGGGATAAAGCCGCTTCAGTTTGACGCGAGCATCTGCGGTGGTAAATCGCCAATCGACCGTGTGGTTCTGAGCCTTTCTTGACTGTTGCCAAGCCGCGACTTCTTGCTGTAAGGGTGGCTGGTCTGGAATGCGACGATCTAAACATTGACGGGCTAAGACACTCAGTTCAATCTCTGCCATGTTTAACCAACTGCCATGCTGGGGCGTAAAGTGAAATTCGAGTTTGTCTAAGATTCGCCGCGCTTCGGCAGGGGGGAATGCCTTGTATAGTGAGGCGGCTCGATGAGTATTGAGTTGGTCTTGCACGACTACAATCTTCAGAGCATCTGGATCATGAACATCGACGAGTTGCTGCATTTGGGCTGCATAATCGAGTGCGGTGCGCTGGTCTGTGACGGCAACCTGCCGCCGAGCGGCTAAGGGTTCAAAGACCACGAATAGATTGCTGACCCCATTGCGCTCATACTCGCAGTCATAGCGTTCCGGTTGCCCTAGCTCCATCGCTATTGGAATCCGAGTTTCTTTCACCTGCTGCTTGCTGCTTTCATCAAAACAGACCACCGGATAGTTGGGGTCATCAGGACGGTGATAAACTTCCAAAACATCTTCCATGGCTGCCACAAATTCGGCATTGGCTTCGGGGGCAATCACCCAGCACTCCTTCAACCAAGGCTTGAGTTGGTTTTTTTTAGCGTTTTGCGAATCGTTTCATGAGAGATCTGCTCGACGTGTCCCAATTCCACCATCCGCTCGGCTAATAACCGCAACGTCCATCGGACTCGTCCCGTCGGGGCATCCGAGCAAGTTAGGGCAATCAAATGGGCTTCTTTTTCCCCGTCTAAACGCTGCACTCTTGGCTGCTGCCCTTGCTTGTATACTCTAATCGGCTAAGAGCTGGACTTTTTTGAAGGATTGAAACTTCCAACTCATCAGGCTTTTTAGCTTGTCGTGTTTGTCAATAGGAGCCGTCTCTATCACCGTTGAAA
>NZ_MPPI01000024.1 GCF_001895925.1 Phormidesmis priestleyi ULC007
CTGAGTTCTCAGGACGCGTAATTTTTTTGGCAACGATGACATCAAGCGGACAGCCCAACGCACGAGCCACTGGCGCTGCCACTGGCAAACCCCCACGCGGCAGGGCATAGACCACAAACCTTGTAGATTCTGGGAGGGTTTGAGCTTCGGTTAGCACAGCTTGAGCCAGCTTTTCTCCGGCATCGTGGCGATCGACAAAAATCGTCGCGTTTCCACCTTGAAACAGTTGAGAAAGGGTCATTGCGTCCTCCAGTCTGAGGCAACGGCTTTTCTTTATGATGCCATTCGTTTGATTTGATTGGGTTGGATGACTCGGCTCAAAACTATTTTCTGCGATCGCCCTCAACTTTAAGGTTTCAACCTAGAATTTATAGAGAGAATGTCCTGCCTGCCAATTCATGGTTAACGAAGAACAGATTAGTTTATTTGATTTAGGAAGCTCAGAGCCAGCCGCCCTGAAGGAGATTCCAAAAGATTTTGACCCCGATTTAATTCCGACGACTGCCAAGATTCCGATTCCGATCGGCACTTATCAGACAATGGAACAGATGGGCAAACACTGCAACCATTGCCATCGCTGCGACCTGGGCGCAAATCGAACTCATGCAGTCGTCGGGCGAGGCAACCTGAATGCCCCGATTATGATTGTGGGCGAAGGCCCAGGACAAACAGAGGATGAAACCGGACTGCCGTTTGTGGGCAAATCGGGACAGCTATTAGACAAAATTTTAGAATCGGTGAAGCTAACCGTTGAGGAAAATGTCTTCATCTGCAACGTGGTGAAGTGTCGCCCACCCGAAAACCGGACTCCCACCACTGATGAAGCCGAAGCCTGTAAGGGCTATTTGCTCGAACAGATTCGCCTGGTTGACCCTAAAATTATTTTGCTGACCGGGGCGACGGCAATGAAGAATTTAGTGGGCATTAAGCAAGGCATCACCAAAGTTCGCGGTCAGTGGATTGAGCGAGACGGACGGATGTATATGCCGATCTTTCACCCTGCTTATTTGCTGCGAAATCAGTCGCGCGATCAGGGAAGCCCCAAATGGTTGATGTGGCAAGACATTCAGGCAGTGCGATCGAAGCTAGACGAGATTCGTGCAGAATCCTAACAATTCGGATCACTATTGGAGGGGAGAATTGATAGGGTTTGGATTTTCTGTTCACAATCACTCTAACGATTGCTGTTAGAACAAAATCAAACCTGATATCGTTCTAAAGCTGTTTCGAGCTTTCAAAATTGCGTCCCAAACCTCAGTTACCCGGTTCCAATCAATACTCCAAACGGGTGTTTGCCCGGTTGTCAGCTTTGACAGAACGTAATCCATTAACTTTGTCCCGTTGGTTGCTTTGCTGGGTTGCAATCGGGGTTGGGAGTGGATTACTCGCTGGCATCTATTGGCATGTTCTTGAATATCTCACGCAATTTTTGAGTACCTTTCAGGGTCTTAGCCTAGTCGCAGTGATGACGATCGCAGGTTTCCTGATCGGGCTTGTGATTCAATTTTTAGGCGATCCTGGCGAACTTAGCTTTATTGTCGATAACATTCATTCTCGCGGTGGGCGAATTGAGACGCGAGAAAATCCTGCGATGATTCTAGCTTCGTTGATTGGCATTTCGGCGGGCGGCAGTTTGGGCCCTGAAGCGCCAATGGTTCAGATCACAGGTTCTTTGGGAACATGGGTTGCTGATCGCTTGCACCTCACAGGAGATTCGCTGAGAACCCTAAGTCTTGCAGGAATGGCAGGCGGCTTTACTGCGTTGTTTGGTTCGCCTTTGGGCGGGGCTTTTTTTGCGTTGGAAATCTTGCAGCATCAGCATGTCGTCGAATATTATGAAGCGATTCTGCCTGCTGTGGTTTCAAGTTGTGCAAGCTATGTTGTATTCGTTGTGATTACTCACTTAGGAATCAGCCCAACCTGGAATTTTCCTCAATATCAAATTGACCATGTTGATGACTATCTACTCGCGATCGTGTTTGGCTTAACAGGGGCGATCACAGCCTGGATTTTTATTTATATTTTTAGAGGGTGTGCTTGGGTATCTGAGCAAGTTTCTATGCCGATTTATATTCGGACAACACTTGCCGGACTCATCTTAGGCGGATTGGCGTTGTTGTTTCCGCTAACGCGCTATTTCGGGCACGAACAACTCAATGAAATTGTGATGACGCAAATGAGTGTAGGTGGATTGCTTACACTTGCGATCGCAAAAATGCTGGCAGTCAGCGTGACGGTTCAAGGAGAGTGGCGCGGTGGATTTATTATTCCGTTGTTTTTTACCGGAGCTTGTGTGGGCAAAGCGCTCTCAAGCTTTGTTCCAGGAGCGCACCCAGTTTTGGCAATGATCACCACGATGGCGGCGTTGAATGCTGCCATCACACGAACGCCCATTAGCACGACGCTATTACTCACGAAACTCACAGGATTTGCGCCCTTTACTCCAATATTATTTGCAAGCTTAGTTGGCTATTTTCTATCACCCAAAATCCCCTTTATTAAAGCGCAGTTGAAACGCGAAGCCACCAATAATCCAACCATTCAAAATTAATTATTCAAATTTGACGCGATGTGCAACTAATGGCCCTCACCCTAGCCCTCTCCTGCTGGGAGAGGAGACAAGAATTCTAGCTCCCTTCTTCTGGGGATGAGGGCGATTCATACCGTCATTCAGCAACACTGCTTAAAGTATTTCATTATGGAACACTCTGAAAGGACGGTGAGATGGTCATGATTACAACGATGGTAACTTCACAGAAATATTTAACTTGTTAGACAGAAATTTTATGTGTTCAAGAAAGTCAGTGGCGTTATCGATCTGTTTGACGATCGGAAGCATCATACTCAACACCGCTAGAAAGTAAGCTTTAATTCTTTGAGGCTTGCGCCGATAAACAATTTTGATTTCGGCTTGCAGATCTTCGAGATAAACGATCGCGAGTTCACGTCTTGCTTCTGGAAGTTTCTCTACAAATTCTCGCAACAGATCTAAAGATTTAAGAATTTCAGTAATATCTTCAGCAAAGCTTTTGTCAACATCGACTTCAAGATTGTTTGGGATTTGAGCGATTTTAGGAGTTTGATCAGATTGCTTTGAGACTGTTTGATCGAGGGCAGCTTTTCCTTGTTCGGTCAAATAGGCTCGAACGATTTGAAACTCTTTTGTCTTATTATCAAAAACTTTTGCCGCTTTTAGATAGCCATCTTCTGCCATCGTATCTAGATAATATCGAAGCATTTGCATCGAAGTTTCGAGGGCTTGCGCGATGCTGTCTCCTGTGATATTTCCATCGTCGATCGCTTGCAGAATTCTAATTTGCTTCTCGGTTAACGGCATCAATTTGTAACAGGTACGATCAAGACGCTAATCTTAACTGAAATTGATTTAAGACCGCACTGATCCGGCATTGCAGTCTCTGAGCCATGTCTGCACAGCTTGCCCGATCGTGCCCTGACTGCTTTCTCTCGGCGGCGTAATGATTTGCCCTGCGGAAGCCGAGCCGGTGCGGGTAAACATCAAGGCTAACCGCCAACCCCGGTCGGTTTTGGTCAAAAACAGCCAGTGAAACTGTTGAAGCTCGATCGTGGTGCCTGCCGTACCTTGACGCTCTAAAGTTGTCATAAAAACCTGACGCAAATCCGGCGAGTTTTGGGGGGATGGAATCGTTGAGGCGATGCTAGGAGCGAGGGGCAAGGGCACAAATTCGGGTCTGCCTGCGGTGATGATTGAGTTGAGTGAGGAGATCGCCGGGTAGCGAGTGCGCGATCGCACAATTACCCGATTGGCATAGCTTGGCAAATCTCGCAGCATCAGCGCTACTAATGGCTCGACCTCTGCTGGACAGATACGACGCTTGACGCTCACAGGTTTTGCCGAAAGTGCATGGGAGGTTGCGATCGAGCTACCCAATGACCAAATGATACTCAGCCCGATCGTTAGAAGTTTTTTCACGGTCTAGCTCAATTCTTCACAGATACGATCGAACGCTCTTACCGGATCATCGGCCGCCGTAATCGGACGACCCACTACTAAATAATTAGCGCCCGCCTTGAGCGCTGCCGCAGGAGTCATGACCCGCTTCTGATCCCCAACTTCTGCCCAAGTGGGTCTGACCCCCGGACATACTAACGTAAAATCATCACCGCAGCTTTGTCGCAGTTGTGCTACTTCTTGAGGCGAACAGACCGCCCCCGACAATCCGCTTGCTTGTGCCAATAGCGCCATGTGCAGCGCATATTCTGGCAACTCTAACGGAATTTTTAACTCAAATGCCAAACTGCGGGAAGAAATGCTGGTGAGCAGTGTAATAGCAATCAGTTTCGGGACGGGTAAACCTGCTTGTTCTGCACTGGTTTGCATTGCGGATTGCGCGTGTTGCAGTCCCTCTTTTCCGCAAGTTGCATGAATCGTAATTAAATCGACTCCATATCGAGCGGCGGCGGCACAAGCTCCCGCGATCGTATTCGGAATGTCGTGAAACTTGAGGTCTAAAAAAATACGCTTTTGTCGATCGTTGAGAATCTTTAAAATTGAGGGGCCACTACTGACAAATAATTCCAGCCCGACTTTCCAAAAAGTGACTTGCGGAAGTTTTTCGATCAGCGCGATCGCCTCTAATTCAGAAGGAACGTCAAGCGGAACAATAATGCAATCAGAAACGGACATAGAAGTTAAGGTACAAATCGCACAAATTTATTCTTGCCAAGCTGAAGAACTTTGCCAATCAGATCATCAGGAGACTCAAAGATCAAATCGACCTGCTCGATTTTGTTGCCATCCAATCTGACCGCACCGCCTTGAATTTGGCGACGGGCATCAGAGCTAGTTTTACACAGACCGCTGGCACTGACCAGATAGAAAACTTTGGCGGGAAACTGCGCCGATCCCAGAGAGAATTCTGGCACTACATCGGTCTTAGACGTACCGCCCTGAACCAGTTCGCTGGCTGCTTTTTGAGCTTCTAGCGCTTTTTCCCTGCCGTGATATTGGGAAGCGATTTCTAGGGCGAGAAGTTTCTGACGATCGCGCGCCCCTTCTGGCAATTGATCCAACGATAAATCGGTTAACAACTCAAAATATTGCAAAATCAGCGTATCGGGAGTTTTCTCTAGTTTCGAGTACATACTCAGCGCATCTTCCGACAACCCGACATAGTTGCCGAGCGACTTTGACATTTTTTGAACGCCATCTGTCCCAATCAAAATCGGCATCAACAGCCCAAACTGCGGCGTTTGCCCAAAGTGTTTCTGCAAATCTCGTCCGACTGCCAGGTTAAACTTCTGGTCGGTTCCGCCTAACTCAACATCAGCTTGAACGGCTACCGAATCATACCCCTGCATTAGAGGATAAAGGAACTCATGCAAATAAATCGCTGTCCCTTGTTTATAGCGTTCCGCAAATCCTTCTTTGGCAAGCATCTGCCCGACCGTCATCGTTGCCAAGAGCGCTAGCGTTTTAGGGAGGTCAAGTTTTGATAACCACTCAGAGTTATAGCGAACCTCTAACCGTCCGGGTGTGTCAAAATCCAAAATAGGACGCACCTGCTTGAGATAGGTTTCGGCATTGGCAGCAACTTGTTCTTCGGTTAACTGTCTCCGAACTTCTGATTTACCTGTCGGATCGCCAATTCGAGCCGTAAAGTCACCAATAATCACAACTGCCGTGTGACCCGCATCCTGAAACGATCGCAGCTTTCGGAATAAAATACTATGACCCAGATGAATATCAGTGCCCGTCGGATCGATGCCTAACTTAATTCGTAAGGGGCGATTGCTCTGAGTCAACCGTTGCTCTAGATTTTCATTCGGGTTTTTAGACTCAGGCTGATTGGGGAAAATTTCGGGGTTGCCCCAATGTAGCCAGGGGAAGGAGTTTGACATACGGTTCGCGATCGACAAAAAATTAGGTTAACGATTTCATTCCGCTATGATATGCAGACTTGCTAGAATTCAGATTCTCATTAGTCAGCCTACTCTAGTTAAGGTCAGCTTCGACTCAGGAAACTCGCGTCTACTCTAAATCCTATTCATAAACTTGGTTCACTTTCTCAAGTGTCCACTATCCTACTAAGGTTGCTTTAGCGAAAATCTAATGTAGGCTTTACGTCTTCAAGCCTTTTCTAGAAATTAGTTCTTAAGAAATCTTTCACCCTTTTATAAAGAGAGAGCGTCGTGGCGGTAAACACCCTTAGACAAAATCAACAAAAAGACCCTAATTCTGCCCTCCGGTTTGTGCAGACGGTCGGCAAGGTCACAGGAGGCAGCTTGTTAGGGCTGACCATGCTCACCAGTGCGATCGTCGCAGGCGGGTTGGTCGGTCTAGCCATCAGCTTTCGGAACCTGCCAGATGTCAGGGTGCTGCGAACCTATACGCCCAGTGAAACGACCCATATTTACGACATTAAGGGCAAGCAGCTTGCCAGCATCCACGGCGAAGCCAACCGCGAAGTCGTGACGCTTGACAAGATTTCTCCGCACTTAAAACGAGCGGTGATTGCGATCGAAGACAGCTATTTTTACTCGCACCAGGGTGTAAACGTAGGGGCGGTGGCACGAGCATTTAGCCAAAACTTTAACCACGGACGCACGGTTGAAGGTGGCTCAACCGTGACCATGCAGTTGGTGAAAAACCTATTTCTCTCGCCCAAACGTGCCTTTAGCCGCAAAATTGCTGAAGCTGTTTTAGCGCTGAGAATCGAGCAGATCTTCAAAAAAGACCAGATTCTAGAACTCTATCTCAATCAAGTCTATTGGGGACACAACACCTACGGCGTACAGACGGCTGCCCAAACCTATTTTTCTAAATCCGCCTCAGATTTGACTCTGGCAGAATCAGCGATGATGGCAGGGTTGATTCAGTCACCTGAAGCCCTCAGTCCTTTAGTGGACATCAAAGCCGCAACTCGTCGCCAGCACGAAGTTTTGCACCGCATGGTAGAGCTGAAATGGATTACGCCTCAAGAAGAAGCCGCTGCCCGAAAGCAGCCGATCAAGCTTGGTAAGCGAACCTCCTTTCAGTCGAGCGAGATGCCTTATGTAACCGATGCTGTCGTGCAAGAGTTGACGAAGAAATTTGGACGTGATGCCGTTCTTAAAGGCGGAATGCGAATTCAAACCACGATCGATTCTAAACTTCAGCGCATTGGTGAAGACACGGCTCGACGCTGGATTCAGACGCTTAATTATCAAGGGGTCTATGCTGACCAGATGGCGATCGTCTCAGTTGATCCCCGCACGCACTTCATCAAAGCAATGGTCGGCGGCATCAACTACAAAAAGAGCCAATATAACCGAGCTATCCAAGCGTTAAGACAGCCAGGTTCTGCATTTAAGCCGTTTGTTTACTATGCTGCTTTTGCATCGGGCAAATATACGCCTGATTCTACTGTTTACGACTCGCCAGTCAGCTACCCAGACGGCTACGAGATGTATTCTCCGCGTAACTATGATGGCAGTTTTGCGGGAGCAATTACCATCCGCAAAGCTTTAGAAATTTCGCGCAACGTCCCTGCCGTGAAGTTGGGGCAAGAAGTGGGATTAAACAAAATTGTGGAAATTTGCCGCAGCATTGGGGTTAAGAGTCCGATCGACCCAGTGATTTCCCTGCCTTTAGGTGCCGTTGACCTGACCCCGCTAGAAATGGCAGGCGCGTATGCCACCTTCGCCAGCAACGGCTGGTATTCTGAACCCACCCTGATCGTGCAGGTCACAGACAGCAGTGGAAACATCCTGCTAGACAACACCCCTAAACCGCGACTGGTTCTCGATTCGTGGGCATCGGCTTCTCTTAACGATACGCTTCAGGGTGTGATCTCACGAGGCACTGCTACAGCCGCCCAAATCGGTCGCCCCGCCGCCGGAAAAACAGGCACCACATCCTCTGAGCGAGATATTTGGTTTGTGGGCTATGTGCCTCAGCTTGCGACTGCTGTTTGGGTCGGCAACGACGACTATAGACCGCTCGGCTATGGGGCAACGGGCGGTCACTTTGTGGCACCGATCTGGCGTGACTATATGCAACAAGCCCTGCAAGGGGTGCCCGTTGAGAACTTTAAGTCCGCATCAGAATTCGATCGTCCTTGACCTCTAGACCTCCGATTTCTTAGAGAAGTCGGAGGTTTGTGTTTTATTACCGGAACGGAGGGTTCGGGAACCGTTAAAGCCCTGCTCGTTTACGACGGGGATGAAGAATCGGGTTCCCGCGTGGCTGCTTACTCAGTCCCCTTCTTACTTAGTTGCCTGCGACGGGAAACCCGTCTTCAGCACTGAGCGCTACAGCGGGAACCCCGCTTTCAGGGCTAGGCGCTACGGAGGGAAACCCTCCTTCAGGTCTGAGCGCTGCTTCAGCCACAGAGTCATCATTTCAGTCGTCGTTTTAGAGATCGAATGAGTTCTCTTAAAACATCAGTTTGATTTCTTGCCGATTGTTCGCAATATTGTTTCAGCAAATCTTTCTCCTCCTGGGTGACGCGAAACGTCACAAATATTTCTGGCTTCGACACAATCAAACTACCTCGATGTGTGGTATTTTAATTGTAGTGGAGAAGGTAATCAACCACTTAAAAAACCTTGTCGTCGAAAGACACGCTGCACCTTCTTACTCAGTCCCCTACGGAGGGAAACCCTCCTACAGAGCTGAGCGCTTGACAATTAAATCTATGCGGTTCTACTGCATTGTTCTAGTTTCCACCTCGCAGCAGGTAAAAGATTTAGAGGAGCTAGACGAGCGCTCAGTGCGCCAGGGCGGGTTTCCCGTCGCAGGCAACTCAGTAAGAATCAGTTTTTTTGAGGCATACGCTTCAGAACTAAACAGGACTTGCGATGGCGCAAATAGGGTAGGGCATACCCAAATTAACGCTTGGGGAGAATCCCACCTCTGGGTTAGAGACTGCAAGGAATCTAATTTAAGTGGTTTCGTTGAGCCAAGAATCCTCGTACCTTTAGGTCGAGGAGTGTCAATCGACTTCTCTTTTCATCCGCTCCAGGGTTATGTTCATTTGGTCAAACATTTGCTGGGGCGTGATGCCAAACTGACCGAGTTGGGTTTTAAGCTGCTCGACCGTCATTTGGGCTGAGAAGTCTTCTGATAGCTCAAAACGCTTCATGAACACTTTGTAGCGATCCATCATCGTTTCCATTTGTTCGATATACATTTTTTTGCCTTCTCGATCGAACTTGCCATAACTACTCCCCAACTGGGTCAGAGATTGGTAGTCTTCAAACAATCGCTTCGCTTCTTCTTGAACAATTTCAGAATCAAAAAATCCCATCGCTCTCATTGCCTGAATGTTTCGGCTGGCTAAAAACTTTAATATCAGCTAATAACTATCATTTTAAGTCAGTGACTTGATCCAGTTAAGTAGTGTTTCCACTACCGTCTCTACGATTGGCGACGAAAAATTCCAAACAGTCCTCCTCGCTTTTCTTCTTTGCTGGGAGGTTTAGAAGTTGAAGGCGAACCTGATGGGACTGATCCATCCAGTTTAAGTTTGGGTGCTAAGTTTGAGGCTAGTGGATCTTGAGGGTTAAGCTCAAGTGCCCGACGAATATGAGCTTTCGCCATGCCCATCATTTTTTGGCGGAGATATGAATAGCCCAATAAAGCGTGATATTCTGCCTTGTTGGGCTGCATTTTTACGGCATCTTTTAACTCTGAGATTGCCTGTGTCCATTCTTCTCGCTTCACATATTCCTGCGATCGCTCATAGTGACGACGAGCATAATCAGGCTGAACGAATTCAGAATTAGCAGATGGGTTAACCGATGGAGAGGGGATTTCAGGAGAAACAGCGACTACACCTTGCCGTTTTTCTGTGAAGAACACATCGCCCATCTTTAACTGTAGATAGACCAGATTTAGCTCACTGATCTGCTGGGTAATGGTTTCAAAGTGATCTAGCGGTTGATATTGAACCTCCGCTAACTTCGCGATCGCTTGTTCATAAAAGACATCAGCTTCTTGCACGGGCTTTCGCATTAACTCTCGTGCCGCTTCACTCTGAGGCACCAAAGCCGATTCTCGCACTAGTTTTCGCACTTTAAACCGCAGCATTGCCACCGCTTCGGTGCGTCCTTTTTCTTGTTTGACGGTTTGATAGGCAGGGCTGACTAACCGAGCAAACATCTGGGTCGCAAGCTCTGCGATCGCGGGATCGGTTGCCCCATAGCTGTCAGGGTGCAAAATTTTGGCAACCGATCGATACCGTTTTAGCACTCGTCGATCGTCTGCCACAATCGAGATTCCCAACACGGCATAGGGATCTGACAATTTGTTCAACCAGTCTGGCGAGAAGGAAGGGGTCATCAATCGTCAGTCCTTAACCATCAAACAAATTTATTTCAAACGTTCGTCGCACTCTAGAAGTTTAAGAAACGCCTGTATTATCTATACTGAGACAGACCTGTTTACACAAGCGTAGACGAACGATTTTACTGACGTGCGGGTAGGTGGGTAGTCAGTGTCAATTAAAGACGTATAGATGCAGCGACCCTAATGCGAGGAACTTCTAGCAGATATCTATTGGAAGTCTAAACTCTACTGTACTCAATGTAGTCTCTCTATGTCAGCAAAAGCCGGAGAATTAACGCTTGAGATGTTAAGGAAGCCGAAGAATCGAAAAGTTGCCGCAATACTAGCGCTAGCAGGAGTTGCACCGCTCCCATTTTTTGGTGTGTCGCTGCATTTAGTCGGGCTACACAAATTTTATCTGGGGCAAAAATGGTGGGGGCTTTTATATATCTTGTTTGCAACAACTCCCATCGCTGCGATCGCCGGAGTCATCGAGGCAGTTTGGTATTTGATTCAAGACTCCGATGAGTTTGATCAAAACTTTAATGACGAACTAGCAGAACCAGGGATGATCAGCAAAAGTGCGCCTGTGGTTGCTGAAAAAGTGGTGGCGATCGCTGATGCAATGCGCCATTTAGATCAGTTGCGGCAAGATGGATTAATTACAGAATATGAGTTTGAGCAAAAGCGGCGGCAATTGCTCGATCGCATTCATTAGGGCGATTTTGGATGGCTTTTTTGAACTGGTTATCTGAATTGAAGTTGCAGGGGCGTTCTCTTAAATCGCGCATTCGCAACGATCCTTACTACCGCTTTCAGTCTTTAGACGAGATTCGGTTAGCGGTTTCTTTAGGCATTCATATTAACGTACAGCAAGCGACTATAGACGACTGGCTGAGGCTGCCGGGGCTATCGATCCATCAAGCCCGAATGCTGACTCAACTCTCTAACTCAGGAGTGCAGTTTTACTGCGTTGAAGATATCGCCGCCGCGTTAGGGCTTTCAATTCAGCGGCTTAAACCTCTGGAATCAATCTTGCAATTTTGCTACTATCCACCTGAAAGCCTCTATCTAATTCAGCGAGTCAATCCTAATACCGCCTCGATCGAGACATTAGGACAAATTCCAGGAATAAAGCCTGTTTTAGCACGGACGATCGTTCAAAATCGTTCGACGAATGGCACCTACAAAAATTTGGCTGACTTGCAGAAACGGTTGTCTTTGCCGAGCCAACTTACGACTAATTTAATGCACTACCTCAGCTTCTAACTTTGCCCCAGCGATCGAAGGGGTAAAACCGCAGCCAAGCCCGACCGATAATATTATCCTTTGGCAAAAATCCCCAAACGTGAGAATCGTTGCTGTTGTTACGGTTATCGCCCATCACAAAAAACGTCCCTTCAGGAACCAGTGCGGGTTTCATAATATAGCTCGGTGATTCTGCAATGTAAGGTTCTTGAAGCGGCTGATCATTAACGAAAACCTGACCGTTTTTAACCTCGATCGTTTGTCCAGGTTGCCCAATGATCCGCTTGATGAATGCTTGATCTTTCTTATATCCCTGTCGCTGTAACTGAGGGGGCGGATCAAACACCACAATGTCGCCAAACTCAGGCGGATGGAGATGATATGAAATCTTCTCAACGACTAAGCGATCGCCCACTTCCAAAGTCGGCACCATCGAATCTGACGGAATAAAACGAGGTTCTGCCACGTATGCCCGGACTAAAAGCGCCAAAATCAGTGCAACAACCAGAATCTGGAGGTTTTCCCACAGCGCTTTTAATTTTGATGACGGTTCAGCAGCGATCGGAGTCTTTGATTCTGTCGTGGGATCAGAGGTCATGAGTTAAAGTTGGGCGAATGACTGCAAGTTAAGAGCAATAGTAATCAGGGTAACGCTTCTCTAGTTCCAGTCCAATTCTCGACTGGGGTTTTGCGATCGCAGCTTGTGGTCAGAAGGATGCAACTCATCGCGATCGTCATCAATTTTCATCAACACATGCACGGGCCCATAGTGTTCTCGAATAGTGGCTTCGATCTGTTCCATGATCCACTGGGTTGCCCCGATAAATTCGGGATGCAGCACGAGCCGCATTTCAATTAACACCTGACGACCCACAATTCCACGCGATTGAATCTGGTAACAGGTGGTCACGCCCTGCACTTGTCGAACGAGTTGAGAAATTGCTTCTGGTGCGATCGCGGTTTGCCGAATCATCATCGGCAATTGCCAGTTAAATACTCGCCAGCAGCTAACCACAGCCGTCAAAACCATCGTGATCGCCATGAGTGGATCGAGCCAGCGATAGCCTCTCCAAATGCCGATTAGTCCAATCAGCACCACTAGGGTCAGCCAAGCATCTTGCAAAACGTGATTAGCATTGACTCGCAGCGCCGTACTCTCCAGAGTTTTGGCTAAACGTTTTTGAAAATATGCCAACCCTAAACTAGCTAGAAACACGATCGTCAGCAGCCCAATCAACGGCAGCGACATTTTGACAGGCAGTAATGCGGGCAGTGCTTGAGTTGCCCCAAGCTGTTGAACCGACAGCCCCAACAGGCTAAAGCAGGCAAATCCTAAAACAGCAGATAGTAGTAGCGCTAAAGTAGTTTCGAGCTGACCATGCCCCCAGACTTCTCTACCTGAGATGCGATGAGGAGCCGCCACCGCCACCAAACTGAGAACTGTGCTGAAGCTATCAATTACAGTATGAAGAGCTTCTGCAAGGAGACTCAGCGATCGGGTTGCCCAACCTGCCCATACTTTTATGGCTAACACCAGCAGCGTTAGCCAGAGCGTAACAAATAAAACCTGACGACTCACCCCACGGGGATTTCTAACTTCAGCCATGACCCCCAAATTACCACGAAACCTGTTTCCTGAATCACTAATTGCGAAGATGAAAGAAAATTAATTAGGTGATTTTCTTAGGCGCTGGTTGATTGCGTTTCTAATGCAGTTTACGGGGCTGGAACGGACACCCGCATACTAGAAAAATTGAGAAAGAGAACAGTTACTATGCAGCAATTTGCCTCAGACCTCGCGGGGTCAACTAAACCAGACATTCGCCTTTTGGCATTAGATATTGATGGCACGATCGCAGGCAAATCTAATGATATCCGTGAACCTGTACTAGAGGCGATCCGCGCCGCACAAAAAAAAGGAGTGCAGGTGGCGATCGCCACCGGAAGAATGTTTCGATCGGCGTTGCGTTTTCACCAACAGGTCGGCTCGACTCTGCCATTAATTGCTTATCAAGGCGCGTGGGTGCAAAATCCTAGCTCTGAGAAGCCTGATCGTCACTGGTCAGTGCCTAGAGAACAGGTGTTGAGTTTGCTGGATTATTTCGAGCGACCAGACCTGCGATCGCTGCTCTCGGTTCACTTCTATATCAATGACGAGCTGTATGTGCGTGAGATTACGCCCGAAACGAAAGCTTATGCAGAACGATCGGGCATTCAGCCAATTGCAGTTGGCGATCTGCGCTGTACGCTCTCGACCGAACCGACTAAAGTTTTAGCACTCAGCGATGATATTGACTTGATTGACCAGTTGCTCGGCTCACTTCAAACTCAATACACACCTGCCGAACTCTATCTGACAAAATCGGTTGCCACATTCTTTGAAGCCACTAACCCTGCTGCCAATAAAGGAGCAGCCGTCCGCTATCTGGCCGAAAACGTGCTGGGGCTGAAAGCAGACAACGTGATGGCGATCGGCGACAATTTCAACGATGTAGAAATGCTTGAATATGCTGGAGTCGGGGTAGCAATGGGCAACGCGCCCGAAGCGGTGCAAGCGATCGCTCAGTGGGTGGCTCCTAGTGTAGAGCTTGATGGAGCCGCCGCCGCGATTGAGGAGTTTGTGCTTTAGCGCTGATTGGCGAATCTATGAGCTTTAAAATCAGAAAGAGCGCCGACGACTGACCGTGTTTCGTCTCGGCACTCTTGCTGGTTCGCTCCTCACACTCCAACAATTTAGCCGAGATGTCTGAGTTTGTCATCCTATTACTACATAAGAATAAGTTATGACGCTCTCATGACATTCCTATGTCGTTTTAAAGAGCAAGCGGTGCCTTGACGTTTAGTCCGACTTCAAGCAAGTGCCTCAATAACCGCTGAGTTGCCATTACTAAACCTAGTCTGCTCTGGGAGCGCTCTAGAGAAGAGGGTGACGCTAACTCAAGGATTCGACAAGCTCTATAAAAGGTTTGAAAGGCGTGACTGAGTGCAAGTGCAGACTTTAGACACGATCGCGGGTTTGTCAACAGATTAGAGAGATTATCGACGATCGTCACCAGTTGAGAAATCAATGCCCGTTCTGCTCGATGCGTGAGGCACAACTGCCCCTGAGGCGTTAACCAGGGAATCGGATCAGGCTTAAGAACCATCCAGAAATCGTCTAGAGCGTCAGTCTCTAAGCGATTTAAAGTCATGACTGGTTCATGGGCAAGACGCAGCAGCGAACAGCAGCGAGCATGGCTATGTTGACAGACAAACAACGGTTCGCTATCTTCTAAGGCTTGAACAAATGGCTTTTTCAGTGAGGTCAAGAGCGGGATTGAGTCGCTTGAGTTGGCTGGCAATGGCGGCTTCATTAGGCACTGTAACCAAACTGACAAGCCACGATCGCCCAACTCAAACTGAAGCAAGCCAGAAGAAAATGCCTTACCCGTAAAATCACTGAGAATACACTGAGCAATCGTTGAATCCTCTTGACAAAAATTTACGCTTTCTTGCTGGAACTCACCTAAAATTTGATACGCTAGTTCTAAAGAATTTCTCCGTAACACTGAGGAAAGCTGGAGGGCGATCGCAGACTGGTAAACAATAGTAAACGTATTATTCTTCACCCTTTTGAGTGGGGTCGATTTCAATAAAAGGCTAACTTTAGAAGAATCAAAATCGTTTTGATTCGTAACCGCAGATACTTTTTTTACAGTAACATCTGCCTGAGGGTAGATTACTTCACAAAGTTTGACCAGTAACAATGTGCGAAACATTGGATAAGTAATCTCAGGTAAGTTACAATTCATGGTATTTACGGTTGATGCTCTGAGACGAGATTAGTTTCGACTGAAAATCCTCAAGTTTTACTAGTGGTATTTACGGTGAGTAAATACAATTACTGAGACTCTGCGAATCGGGAAAATGGGTTTCTGTTTATGGATACATCAGTGAAAATGCCAAGAAGACTATTAAAAGCATATAAATTTCTCTTACCCTGTCTCCATCCTGGTTTGCTTGAGGATTGAGTCAATGTTCCGGTTTCGCTGACTGTTCAGCACTTGTCAAAGTCCTCACATTGTTCTCGACTAAACTTATGTACTCAGTATCTCCCCAACAAAATTCTGAAGCGTCCCGTCCTTTTCTAACCTGGCAACGGATTATCGATTGGGCACAAGAACATTATCGGGTGCGCTCTTTCAGCAAAGATGAAAAAATTCCAACCCGTCCAGGGTTGCTTTACCTGGTTCAAAAAGGTGCTGTTCGATTGGTCGGCACTGCCCAAGTCAATGCAACCAGTGCTACGCGGTTGGCTCGCATCAGTCCAGAGGAAGCCTTCTTGGGCTTTGTGGGCACAGGTCAACCCTTTGAGATTGTGGCACAGTCTCCATTTACTTTGCAGAGCTATGCTCACGTCGATCAAACCTCAGTAGTGTGGATGTATTGGCACGATTTAGACAACTGGCCTCACTTCCGCCGCGAAGTGTTAGATGCATTCCGCTATCAGCACCAGCGTAAACTCCTTTGGTTAAGCACTCTGGGGCAGCGTCGCACGATCGACCGTCTCCTGGGCTTCCTCACCTTGCTGATCGAAGAGTATGGTGAGCCAACCGATGAAGGCTATTGTTTACCCTTTCCGCTCACCCACGCTCAGATTGGCAGCGCGATCGGGTCTACGCGAGTTACGGTAACTCGACTGATGGGCAAACTGCGTCAAAAAGGCATGATTCGCACTCAGGGCGATAATTTGCTCTGCTTGCCCACTGACTCGGTTTTAACCACTGGGAATGCTTAGAAAACAGGGGCACGGCGTGCCATGCCCCTACGGGAATTTATGATCAACAAAGAAGGCAGGAGGTAAATGAATACTTCCTGCCTTCTTTGTTGGGATTTTGTTAAGGTCTAGCGAATGGCTGGTGCCTGAACAGGTTCGCTGAAATTCATTGCAACAGGTTTCTGGCTTTGCTGAAGCGCCAGTGTGGGCACCTGATCTCGAAGCCGAGCGGTTAATTGGATCGTTTTAGAATCGTAGATCTGAGTTAATAGCTTAGGATATAAGCCGATTCCGATGATAGGAATCAGCAAACTAGCGATGATGAAGACCTCACGCGGCTCTGCGTCTACTAAAACTTCGTGAGAAGTCAGTTCTTTGTTTTCAGGTCCGTAGAAGATTTCTCGCAGCATTGAGAGCAGATAAATCGGGGTTAGAATCACGCCGATCGCCGCTAAACAAACAATGATGATGCGGAAAGTAAGGCTATAAGCATCACTGGTTGCGAAGCCTACAAACACCATTAATTCAGCTACAAATCCGCTCATTCCCGGCAGTGCCAGAGACGCGAGAGAACAGGCCGTAAACATCGAGAAAATTTTGGGCATTTGTTTGCCGACTCCGCCCATTTCATCCAGCATTAGGGTGTGAGTGCGATCGTAAGTCGCGCCGACTAAGAAGAATAGACTCGCTCCAATCAAGCCATGAGAAACCATTTGCAGCACCGCACCGCTCAAGCCTAAATCGGTAAATGAAGCGATCCCAATCAGCACAAATCCCATATGAGAGATTGAAGAGTAGGCAATTTTACGCTTCAGATTACGTTGAGCAAAAGAGGTTAGCGCGGCATAAATAATGTTCACAACGCCTAAAACCACCAGGGCTGGGGCAAAGGTTGCATGAGCCGCCGGAAGCATTTCGGCATTCATCCGAATCAGGGCATAACCGCCCATTTTGAGCAAAATTCCCGCCAGCAACATATGAACGGGTGCCGTTGCCTCTCCATGAGCATCAGGAAGCCAGGTGTGTAGGGGAATGATCGGCAACTTGACCGCATAGGCAATTAAGAACGCGGCGTAGATCCAAAGCTGGAAAACCAGGGGATAGTCTTTTGCGGCGAGCGATCGAAAGTCAAACGTCACCTCTCCGCCATAGAATGCCATTGCCAGTCCAGCAACTAAAATAAACAGCGATCCCCCCGCTGTGTAGAGAATAAACTTTGTGGCGGCATAGAGACGCTTTTTCCCGCCCCAAATCGACAGCAAAAAGTAGATCGGAACTAGCTCCAACTCCCATGACAGAAAGAACAGCAGCATATCTTGCACCGCGAACACCGCAATTTGTCCGCCATACATAACCAGCATCAAAAAATAGAACAGCTTTGACTTAAAAGTCACGGGCCAAGCCGCCAAAATTGCCAGCGTAGTGATAAACCCCGTCAAAATAATCAGAGGCATCGATAAACCATCTGCCCCGACTGACCAGTTCAAATCGAGTGGCGGCACCCAAGGGTAGCTCTCAACAAGCTGCAAATCTGGGTTAGAAAAATCGTATTGGGTATAGAACGCATAGACGATCAGGGCAAAGTCGAGCAACCCTACCGTTAAGGCGTACCAGCGAACAGTTTTGCCGTCTTTATCTGGAATGATCGGAATCAAGAGAGAGGCTGCGATCGGAAACAAAATGATCGTGGTCAGCCAGGGAAAATCTGCCGTTAGCATTCTAGTTTTTAAGGTTTAGTGATGACTGGTTCAAGAATTTCGCTAATTGTTCTTTGATATAGGTTGAGGGATCAGCGAACCGTTATCGATCGCCGATCCCTCAATCCGTCTTTAAGTTATGCCAGAGAAGACGACCAAACCCAGCACCGCAACGAAGATAATCAGCGCATAAAATTGGGCGCGACCATTTTCAAGATACTTTAGACCTTCACCCGTCAGCAGTGTAGCCAGACCTGCCAAATTGACCACTCCATCTACCACCTTGGAATCGACTTCTAAAACTTGGCGGGCCAAGCGACGACTGCCCTTGACAAAGAGTTCGTTGTAGATCTCGTCGATATACCACTTGTTCTTTGAGAGCTGATAGAGAGAGGGAATTTTCGCAGCGATCGCGCCAGGGTCAATCTTGTGCCGCAAGTACATTAGCGTGGCGATCGAGATCCCAATCAGCGAAATGCCGACTGAGCTACCTGCCATCACATAAAACTCAGATAGCGTTTCTTGTCCGGCTTCTGCGGCAAGCTGCACGGTCTCACCCGGCGCGTGAATAAACGCCTCAAAATAATTGTGGAATGGGGTGCCAACCAGACCAATCAAGGTTGAAGGAACTGCCAAAATCAACAACGGCAGCGTCATGGTCAGGGGTGATTCGTGAGGGTCATGACCGTGATGATCGTCACTGTGAACCTCCTCCTCGTGAGCAGCTTCCATTGTCAACTCTCTAGGGTCCATCGCTCCGGGACCGAATGCCAACCCCATCGCCTGAAGTTGCTCGTTGCGAATCGTCTGCTTGACTGCGGCATCATTGCCCCGAAACTTGCCTTCAAAGGTCATGAAGTACATTCGGAACATATAAAAGGCGGTGATCCCAGCCGTTAGATAGCCAATCAGCCAAAGCACTGGGTTTGCGGCGAATGTGGCTCCTAAAACCTCGTCTTTAGACCAAAAGCCTGCAAACGGCGGAATTCCAGAAATTGCCAGAGTTCCCACTAAAAAGGTTAGAGAGGTGATCGGCATATACTTTCGCAATCCGCCCATCATTCTCATGTCTTGAGCATAAGCAGCATCATGACCTACGGCGCTTTCCATGCCGTGGATCACAGAGCCAGAACCCAAGAACAGCATAGCTTTGAAGTAAGCGTGAGTCATCAGGTGAAATAAACCCGCACTGTAAGCGCCCACGCCCATTGCCATCACCATATAGCCCAGTTGGGACATGGTGGAGTAGGCCAAGCCTTTCTTGATGTCATTTTGGGTGATGGCGATCGAGGCTCCCAAAAATGCCGTAAACGCTCCCGTCCAGGCAATCACCGTCATTGAAGACGGAATGCCTTCAAACATCGGGAACATTCGAGCAATCAGGAAGACTCCAGCCGCCACCATCGTTGCAGCGTGAATCAGAGCCGAAATGGGGGTCGGACCTTCCATCGCATCAGGAAGCCAGACGTGCAAGGGAAACTGCGCCGATTTTGCGACCGGGCCCAAAAAGACCAAAATTGCGAGTAGGGCGGCGATCGCTCCAGGAATGGCACCAGATGCCACCAGATCTTGGAGCCGCGTTCCGACTACATCAAACTCAAAGCTGCGGGTTGCCCAATAAAGTCCCAAAATGCCGAGCAGTAGACCAAAGTCACCGACTCGGTTTGTGACGAACGCTTTTTGACAGGCATCTGCCGCAGCTTTGCGGTTAAACCAGAAGCCAATCAGCAAATAAGAACACATGCCCACCAGTTCCCAGAAGATGTAAACCTGCACCAGATTTGGACTGATCACCAACCCTAGCATTGAGGAACTAAATAGGCTCAGATACGCATAAAAACGAACATAACCGGGATCATGCGCCATGTAGCCATCGGTGTAGACCATCACCAAAAACGCTACAGTTGTCACGATCACGAGCATTAGCGATGCCAAGGGGTCAATGACATAACCCATTGACAAATGAAAATCTCCGGCGGCTGCCCACTCAAACATCTGAGTGTAGGGTTCGTGCCCGTGGAGTTGGCTCCAAAACAAGGCAAAAGAGAGGGTCATCGCGGCACCCAAAAGCGACACGATGAAAATGGAGTTTGCCTGTCGGAGACGGTTGGTGTCTTTGTTAAATGAGATCAGCCCAAGACCAACAATCATCGCGCCTGCTAGGGGCAAGGCGGGAATTAGCCAGGCATACTGATAAATCGGTTCCATCACTCACGCCTAGTTTAAGGTTCTTTACTATCCAGGGTAGTCAATTTAGGAGAAAATGATAAACCCTTCGCCCAAACTTGTAAGGCTGGGTTATGACTCAAGCCTTTACGGGATAGTATTTCCAATTTGTTTATAGACACATCTACAGGAAGACAGGCAAAAGAGTCGGGTTGTCTTAAGAATCTAAAGCGAATTGAACAGAAAAATCTCTGCCGATCGTCGCAGAGTCCCCATAAAAGAGAAGGGAGATCGCGGGTGATCTCCCTTCTCTTTAAAAAATAGTCATCCAATCGACTCAAGTATTGGCTTGTGTCGGAATGACCTCCTGAAGGACGGTTCGCAACTCTTCACGGTTTTGATAGCTGTCTAGCCGATGTAAAAGCTTACCTCCCTGAAACAGTAAAACAGTTGGCAGGGTGGTAATTCTATAGCTGCTTGCTAATTTTAGATTCTCATCTGCATTGATTCCGATGAGCTTAACCTGCTCACCCGAATCCGATCGCAGTTTTGCTAACGCTGGCTCAATTAAACGACACACGCTGCACCAAGGTGCCCAAAAATGAACGAGGACAGGCGATGAGGATTCCAGAACTTCCTCTACAAATACCTGCTCACCAATGACAGATCGCATCATTGTTTAATTAAATAAGTGTTTACTATTGCTTTGGGATCAATCCTACCAGGCTACACGGCTAGTTGCATCAATTAAAGTTGGGTGCGCCCACCAAAGTAGAAAAATAAATGCGGTGACTCCTAAATAAGAAGGGCGAAAAAATTCCTTCCCCTCAAAAGTTTGACGTTTTTGCAGAATTGCCAAGAAAGGAATCGTTGATGTCCGTTCTTTTGCCGCTTCAAAGGCATCACCATAACGGAGCTGCAACCGCCGATCGCCGTGCCAAACCCCAAATAAATGATGCAGGATTAGTCCGATCGAAGTCACGAGTGTAAAAGTCGTTCCCAACCATAGAGTGTGAGCAACGCACCAAATCACCTGCCCAACCATTTGGGGATGTCGAGTCACGCGAATGATTCCCGACTCATAAAGATGGACTTCGGGCTTTTGAATCGCGGCAATTTCTAAAAGGTTGAACGTCGCCGGATAGAGGAAAAAGAACGAGATCGCCGAGAGAACCCACACGATCGCTTCAACACCCGGAACGCCTTTCACATTCCAGAGCGTTAACCCGTCATAGCGATGATTAAAGAAGTAGATAATCATGGGAACGGCGATGCCCAGGCTAACCACAGCAAACACCACTCGATAGAGGCGGGCACCGATGCGTTTTTCAGCCCAGGGACGCAACGCTGCTAGACCACTGTGGGCGATCGCAAACCCAGCTAGCAGCCCAAAGATAATAAAGTGGCTAGGAGTAAGCCAGTCGTAAAACATGGGAAGACAATAGAAACTAGAGTGCTCACTATCAGCTTACAGGCTGCTTAGAGAGGTTTCGGGCTTCAGGAAATCCTTCGATCTCAGAGATTGGTTGAAAATCGATGGTGCAGAGATTTCCTAGCTCTAAAGAACCTGGCTTTCCAGCCTATTCACTAATCTCGCGATCGCACAATATGAAAGGCTTCCTGCAACTAAGTAGACGTTATATTGCATAATTGCGTAGTTTACGTTCCGCATTACTAGGCAAATGCCCAAAGCAATCCAGCCATATTGATGCAGCTTACTGATTCGTTGTCTGAATCTTGGGTTAAAACCTCCGAGGTTTGCGTAAGTCCTAAAAGTATGGTTTTGGCTTTAATGCGATCGTTCGAGCCAAGTTGAAGCTGTTAAATCGACTGAAACAAAGAGAAAATCTCAAGATGAATAGTAGGTCTGAGGAAAGAACTGACGAGATTGTCAGTCACATGATCCAATATTTAGAATCCGTTCTAGAGAAACCCCACTCAATATTTGGAGGACTGCCCATTTGCCCTTTCGCCAAAAGAGCTAGGCTCCAGAACAAAATCCTCTATCAAGTGCTGCCGCTTCGAGCCGTTGAACTAGCGTTTAACGCTGAACTGATGTACATAATTGAAGAATTTTATACTAAAGATTGCCATGAAGTAATGCTGGTTATCTCCCCAGACGTTGCAGCGTTGAGTGTTAATCAGGTTGCTCAGTTGGTTGCAAATCTCAATGAGAGGCTTGCTCCCTTAAAGCTAGTCGTGTTTGGTGGGCATCCCGCAGATGATTTCAACGTTCAGGGAGTTCGGACGCGGCAAGAACCTTACATCAATTTAACGGTGCAGCCAATTAAAGGGTTGAGGGTTGCCTCCAGGCAGTTGAAAGAAACAAACTACTACCAGAACTGGTCTTTAGAAAATCTACAACACGTTGGGTTTGAGAACCGAGATTAGGATTTCCGCAACCGCATTCTAAATATTCACTTTACCGAAAATTAAAGCGCAACGGATGTCACTCAGGAAAGATCGCGATCGCCCATCCATTAGGGCAACGCCCGCAATTCCTGGTAAATTCAGGAAGTATCTGATTTCCTGCTGTTTCATAAATTCTTCACGTTACGTTTTTGTACGATCTGGGTCACATCTTGCATTTAAGGAGATTCTATAAATCGTAACGGTCTGTGCCGTGTACTGACCGCTTCCACGTTCTCTTGACAGTTTGCTCTCTAATCGTTTGCTTTACTGAGCTAATTTTTACTTGAAGCTCTTACACATTTTAGGTTTAGCCGTATGTCTGACCTTCCGTTTACTTTGGATCAGTTACGCATTCTTAAAGCGATTTCCAGCGAAGGAAGCTTTAAGCGTGCGGCTGATAGCCTCTACGTCTCGCAGCCTGCCGTGAGCTTGCAAGTTCAAAATCTAGAACGGCAGCTAGATGTGCCGCTGTTCGATCGTGGCGGACGACGAGCGCAATTGACCGAAGCTGGACATCTGCTCCTCAATTATGGAGAGAAGATTCTCACCCTCTGTCAAGAAACGTGCCGAGCGTTAGAAGATTTGCAAAACCTTCAGGGTGGCTCTCTGATCGTCGGCGCAAGTCAGACGACCGGAACCTATTTGCTGCCGCGCATGATTGGCATGTTCCGGCAACAATATCCTGACGTAGCCGTGCAGTTGCATGTGCATTCGACGCGGCGCACCTCTTGGAGCGTGGCAAATGGTCAGATTGATCTGGCAATCATCGGCGGCGAGATTTCTCCCGAACTGCAAGATTCCTTAGAGATTATTCCTTACGCGGAGGATGAACTCGCCCTGATTCTACCCACGTTGCATCCGTTAGCGCGAACTGAAGTGATTCAAAAAGATGATTTATATCGGCTGCAATTCATCGCTTTAGATTCTCAATCAACGATCCGCAAGGTGATCGATCAGGTGCTGACTCGCTGTGGAATTGAAACCCGCCGCCTCAAGATTGAGATGGAACTCAACTCGATCGAAGCCATCAAAAATGCAGTGCAAGCCGGGTTAGGCGCGTCTTTTGTGTCGGTTTCAGCGATCGAGAAAGAGTTGCAAATGGGAATGCTGCATCGGGCAAAAATTAACGATGTGGTGGTGAAACGCATGCTGTCAGTGATCATTAACCCAAATCGCTATCGATCAAAGGCTGCTGAGGCGTTTTGTCGAGAGATCTTGCCTCGCTTTACCAATCAGCCCGTGAGTTTTGAGCGCAAACAGGCACCCAACCACGTCGAGCCACAAAACCTGAGAGCGCTGCTGCATGCGTCAAACAATCATCGAGTCACCCCTGAAGTTGAGTAGGAATCTCGAAAAATAGCCTGAGTCGGGTAATCATAGGCTAATTTAGATATTAAATGCCCCTCGATCGTATGTATGCAGCTTTATTGCACCCGTCCGGGTTGCTCAAAACCGACTAATTTCTTCACCGATCTAGATAACCTCACCACGCTAAAAACGATCAAGCAGAAGTTTTGCACAAACTGCGGCATGTCGTTAATTTTAGCTGACCGCTATTTGCCCACAAAACTGCTGGGTCAAGGCGGGTTTGGAGCCGCCTTTTTAGCTCGCGATCGCTACACTCCCGGTTTGCGGCAATGCGTAGTGAAGCAGTTTCAGCCGTCGGGTCGGCTCACGCCTGATCAGTTGCAGATGGCTCAAGATCTGTTTGAGCGGGAGGCAGAAGCACTCGAACAGTTGGGCAGACAGCATTCCCAAATTCCTGATTTGTTTGCCTTTTTTGAACTGTCGATTCCTAGCCCTCATCAAGCGACAGAAGACAAATTCTTTTATCTCGTTCAAGAATTTATTGATGGAGAGACGTTAGAAGAAAGGCTGATCCGTCAAGGCAAATTTTCTGAATCAGAGGTGCTAGAAGTGCTGAAAGAAGCGCTCAAGATTCTGCAATTTGTTCATGAAAACGGCTCGATTCATCGCGATATCAAGCCTTCTAACATCATGTGGAATCTCAATAGACGGCTTTATCTACTCGATTTTGGAGCAGTCAAATACGCCACCAAAGCCGCAGGCGGATCGAAAGTCTCCACGAGTATCTATTCGTTAGGGTTTGCTCCCCCAGAGCAGGTTTCGGGCGATGAAGTCTATCCGTCTACCGATTTGTATGCGTTGGCTGTCACCTGCATTATGCTACTGACTGGCAAGCAGCCCCCAGAGCTTTTTAACGCTTACAACAACTCTTGGAAATGGCAGAGCTATGTGCAGACGAGCCAGCTCCTAGCCGATGTGCTTGATAAAATGCTGCTGCCAGTTCCCGATCAACGATTTCAGTCTGCTACAGACGTGTTGGAGGCTCTCGTCGTTCGTTCACCGCTACCACAGCCGTCGTCTCAGCCATTACCCAGCAGCAATACGTCTCCTCCCCCGCCTGTCTCGGTTTCAGGCTCTCAACCGATTCGTCAACGGGCATCTGTGCAGCCGTTTTCTATTTTAGAACTATTGGGTAATGCGGCATTTACAGGATGTGAGGGGGCATTGTTGGCGATCGCGCTCTTCAGTCTACCGATTCCCTCCCCAATCAGTGCAGGGCTTTGGCTCGTGATTGCCTTGGGCTTAGTCGTGGCTCAGTCTCGCCGCATTATCGAGAAAGTTGATCTGGTAATTTTGGCAGGTATCACGTTCGTCGTGATTGGATTTCTTCCGGTGCTTCACGCAGTGGTTGTAGGGCTGTCTTTAGGAAACGGATTCTTGGCGGTTGCAATCTTGGCGGGTTTTGGGGCACTGAGCGCGATCGCCATTACGGCTTTGTTTCGTCTGATTTACAAACTCCTCACCAACCTTCTTTAGAGTCCGCAAATTCCGCAAACAGTCTTGAGGAATTTACGCATAAGCCCGTGAAGTCGTAGTCTATAAGCATTTAGTTAATGTGAGTTCGACAGAAGTGATTGGCTACGATTGTGAATTCGGGAAGCCCCCTAAATCCCCCATTCCGGGGGACTTTGAACCGGAAATCTTGGCTCAAAGTCCCCCAATTTTGGGGGATTTAGGGGGCTGAAGCCGCTCAAAACGAAACGAAAAGCCTCGTCGAACTCACGTTTAGTTAGCAAGGTTGCGATCGCAGCTAAAAACTCAAGTCATAGCTCGCTTCAAAAGGTGGCATCGGCTGTATGGCTAAACGAAATGAATTGCTCGTGCTGGTCTTGGCGCTCCTGATCACAGGGGCACTTTTATTTATGGGTCTGCATTGGGTAGTCGGACAATTTACACCGCAAAATCAAGGCGTTCAACCTGCACAGATGGCGATCGGCGATCGTATTAGTTCAGGCAATCGAGGACTGATCATCGCCAATGAAAGTCAGGCAAAACAAACTGGAATTGAGGCGTTTGCGGCTAAAGATTTTAATCGGGCGATCGAGCAATTCAAAGTGGCAATGCAAGGCAATCGCAACGATCCTGAAGCCTTGATTTATTTGAATAATGCTCAACTCATGCAGAACGCGCGATCGTCGGTGAAGATTGCAGTCAGCGTCCCGATCGGCAGCAATCTGAATGTGGCGCAAGAAATTTTGCGCGGTGTGGCACAAGCCCAAGATGAGGTTAATCGCCGCAGCAACGAAAAGCCTTTAGAAGTCACGATCGCCAATGATGACAACGATCCTGAAATTGCCAAACAAGTGGCGGCTGAATTTGTCAAAGACGGCAAAATTTTAGCGGTGGTTGGGCACAACGCTAGCGATGCCTCGATCGCGGCGGCTCCCATTTATCAAAAAGGGCAGTTGCCGATGATTACGCCAACCAGTTCGGCAGATACGCTGTCTAACGCGGGTAGCTATATCTATCGGGTCGTGCCTAGCACTCGATATACGGCAGATGTGCTGTCTCGCTATGTGGTTAAACGCCTGAATCAAAAGAGTATTGCGATTTGTTTAGACGCAAAATCTCCTGACAGTCAATCGTTTGCAAACAACTTTATCTCTGCTCTTTCATCCGAGGGCGGTCGGTTTATCAACATTGGGTGCGATTTTTCTGCTCCTGACTTTAACCCTGGCACCGTGATTTCTAAAGCGGTAAGCAGTGGGGCAGAGGGGTTGTTATTATCGCCGCAAGTAGACCGAGCAAATTCTGCGATCGACGTTGCCCGCACCAACCAAGGCAAGCTGCAATTGATGGGCAATCAAACGCTCTACACTATCAACACTCTCAAGCTGGGGCAAGCCGACGCAAATGGGTTACTGTTGCCTGTCGTGTGGCATCCGAGTGCGATCGCAAACAATCCTTTTGCCAACAATGCCTCTAACTATTGGGGCGGGCGAGTCAATTGGCGAACCGCGATGGCGTATGATGCGGTGCAGGCGATTTTGACCGGGTTGAAGCAAAACGAAAGCCGAGACGGACTGCAAAAAGCGTTTTCTAACCCAGAGTTTGCCGCAAAAGGGGCAACGGGCACCATCCAATTTTTGCCGTCGGGTGATCGCAATGGGTCAGCGATTCTCGTCCGGGTTCAGCCCAGTTCTCAAGCTGGAATCGGTTATGATTTTGTCCCCGTCTCTCCGTAAGTCTTTTCACCTGGCTGCTTTATGTCTCAGAAAAATGAAACTCCGGTTCTGATTCTGTCACTCTTGATCACGGCTGCACTATTGGGGACAGGCTTTTGGCTGCTGATGCCGCGATCGCCCGTCAAGCCTGATCCGTTAGCCACAACGAGCCAGAATTTATCGACCAACGATCGCCTCAGTCAAGGTGAACGAATTTTAGTTCCTGTAGAAAGTAGGGCAGACAATCCAGCGTTTGCTCAGGCAAAGCAGGCGGGAGTCGCGGCGATCGTGGCTCAACAATATGGTCAAGCTGTGACCCAGTTTGAGTCAGCCCTGCAAAAGTCTCGCAATTCGCCCGAAACGCTGATCTATCTCAACAACGCTCGAATTGGAAGTAACAAATCTTATACGATCGCCGTTGCCGTTCCAGTCAGCGCTGATCCTAACGGCAGCTTAGAGATTTTGCGAGGGGTGGCTCAGGCACAGAGCGAAGTCAATCAGGCAGGCGGCGTAAAAGGTCTTCCGTTAAAGGTGGCGATCGTCAGTGATGATAATAATCCTGAAATCGCTCAACAATTGGCGAATACATTGGTGCAAAAGCCTGAAGTGCTGGGAGTCGTGGGACACTATGCCAGCGATGTGACTCTTGCCGCCGGGAGTGTCTATAACACTGGCGGGCTGGTGTGCATCTCTCCGATTAGCACAACCGTCAAGCTCTCTGGCTTCGGGAAGTATATTTTTCGTACAGTGCCGAGTGACTATATCGCGGCGGGAGCTTTGGCAGACTACACCGTCAAAACCTTACAACAGAAGAATGTAGCGGTATTTTTCAATTCTCAAAGCGCTTACAGTCAATCGCTCAAATCGGAATTTAGTCGCGCGATCGCTCTAACCGGAGGACAGGTGTCAGGCGAATATGATTTGTCGGCCCCCGATTTTAGTGCAGCGACGGCGGTCGATCAGTCGTTAAAACAAGGCGTAAAAGCGCTGATGCTGGCACCTAACACAGGCACCCTCGATAAAGCGCTTCAGGTAGTGCAGGTTAATCAGCGACGGATGACTCTGTTGGCAGGTGATGATGTTTATGCGCCCAAGACTTTAGAGGTTGGCGGACAGCAAGCCGTCGATATGGTGATTTCGGTGCCATGGCATATTAATGGCAATCCCGGTTCTGTCTTTGCCAAGAAGTCGCGATCGCTGTGGGGCGGCGATGTCAACTGGCGCACGGCGATTTCTTACGATGCGGTTCAGGCGCTGGTGGCGGCGCTTCAGCGTGACCCGACTCGATCGGGCGTTCAGCAAGCGCTTTTGTCTCCAGATTTTTCGGCAATGGGTGCAGCAGAGACGGTGCGATTTTTGCCATCGGGCGATCGCAATGTGGGCATTCAGCTTGTGAAAGTGTCGCGGGGCGATCGATTCGGTTCAGGCTTTGATTTTGTTCCAGTCCAACGATGAGAATTATTTTATGTCTCAAAAAAACGAAACGCCCGCGCTGATTCTTTCGCTTTTGGTGACATCTGGATTGTTAGGCGGTGGGTTTTGGTGGTTTACTCAGCGGTCTGGTTTTGATGCAAGCAAGGTAGCTCTGCCCAATCCACAAAATAGCGCTACTCCTTCAGCCAATTCGTCAAGCCAGCCCAATCCGTCGGCAACTAATCTTACTCAACAACCGCTACCTTCTGGACGGTTTAGCTATGGAGGCAGCACGTCTTGGGCAACGATTCGGCTGTCGGTTGACCCAGTTTTGCAAGCGGCTCATCCAGAGTTTCAATTGCGCTATGTCAATCCGATCGGAAGTCCACCGAGTTCGGGTGCTGGCATCAAGATGCTGTTAGACGGGCAGATTGCCTTTGCTCAATCGTCGCGTCCGGTTTCGGATCAAGAATATCAACAAGCGCAGCAGCGAGGATTTAGCCTCAAGCAGATTGCAGTCGCGATCGATGGGTTGGCAGTGGCGGTCAATCCTGGTCTTAACGTTGCCGGGTTAACGATCGACCAGTTAAAAGCCATTTACAGTGGTCAAGTCAAAAATTGGCAAGAAGTCGGCGGATCTAATGTGCCGATCGTGCCGCTGTTTCGATCTTCAAGTACTCAGAATGTATTTGGCGAAACCGTTCTCGCGGGGCAGCAGCCAGGGGGAAACGTGCAAATTGTTTCGACGACGACTCAAGCGCTGCAAAAACTCGCTGCCACTCCTGGAGGAGTTTATTTTGCGTCCGCGCCAGAAGTGGTGCCTCAATGCACCGTCAAGCCGTTAGCGATCGGAAAATCGCCCGGTCAGTTTGTGCCTCCTTATCAAGCGCCTTTAGTGACGAATTGCCCGACTCAACGCAATCAGTTAAATATTCAGGCGTTTCAGAATGGCAGCTACCCGATCACCCGCAATTTGTTTGTAGTGGTGAAGCAAAACGGCGGCACTGAACAACAGGCAGGAGAGGCGTATGCGAATTTGCTGCTGTCAGATCAGGGGCAGGATGCGATCGCTAAAGCAGGGTTTGTGAGAGTTCGGTAAACGTAGGTTTAAGCTTTGTGCAAAGTGCTAATTGCATCAACGAGTTGCTCTAGATCAATCGGTTTTGACAGATGGAGTTGAAAGCCTGCTGCCAACGCCTGCTGCTGATTGGAGTCTCCCGCGTAAGCAGTCAGGGCGATCGCTGGAACATTCCCCCCTTGCTCTGATAACCGCGATCGAATCTGCTGCATCAGTTTATAGCCGTCCATTTCGGGCATACCAATGTCACTGATTAACACATCGGGTTGAAACGATTCCAGGCAGGCTAACCCTTCAGCAGCGGAGGCAGCGGCCAAAACCTCTGCGCCATATTGAGTCAGTACTGCTGTGAGCAATTCACGAGTATCCGGTTCATCATCCACAATCAGGACGTGAATGCCCGTCAGATCGAGTTCCGGCGCGGGTGATTTATCGGACTGGCTCCCTTCTGGCTCAGCATCCAGCAAAGGCAACCAAACGGTAAACGTTGCTCCTTGCCCTTCACCCTGGCTATCAGCAGCGATCGTGCCACCGTGCGCCTCAACCAACTGACGAACGATCGCTAACCCTAACCCCAGTCCGCCATACTGACGAGTTGTTGAAGCATCTTCCTGGCGAAATGAGTCAAAGACATGCGGCAGAAAGTCGGGGTTGATGCCTTTGCCCGTATCGCTGACTGTTATTTGTGCCTGGTTAGCGCTGCGCTCTAGCCGAATGTCTACCCGTCCATGATTAGAAGTGAATTTGATCGCGTTAGACAGTAGATTCCAAACAATTTGCTGGAGCCGCCCTGAATCGCCCGACACTCGCCCAATCTGAGGTAGCACCGAATGTAACAAAATTGATTTGGCAACGGCGGCGGTTCTAACCGTCTCGATCGCCGACTCAATGACAAACACCAGATCGACGGGAGCGACATTCATATTGAGCT
The DNA here is from genome assembly GCF_001895925.1 of Phormidesmis priestleyi ULC007. GTDB lineage: Bacteria > Cyanobacteriota > Cyanobacteriia > Leptolyngbyales > Leptolyngbyaceae > Phormidesmis_A > Phormidesmis_A priestleyi_A. The sequence goes on from NZ_MPPI01000024.1 coordinate 30,522, forward strand.
TGCCGCGAAGGATTTTTGCGATATCAAGCAGGTCATCAATCAGTTGACACTGCAATTTGGCATTGCGTTCAATGGTTGCCAGAGCCTCAGATGTTCTAGCCGCATCCCATTTTCGGCTTTGCATCAGTTTTGCCCAGCCCAAAATCGGGTTGAGGGGCGATCGCAACTCATGCGAGAGAACTGCCAGGAATTCATCTTTGAGCCGATTGGCACGTTCAGCTTCGACTCTGGCGAAGCGCTCTTGTTCTAGCAAGCGTTTGCGATCGGTGATGTCTTGCACGTTGCCCAGCATTCGGACTGCATTACCCGCCGCATCATAAAACACCTGACCTCTAGACGCGATCCAGCGATCGCCCTCCGGATGCAGAATTCGATAATCCGACTCATAGTAACCTTGCTGCTGCTGGACAGCACAACTCACTGCTTCGGTAGCGGCGGCGAGATCGTCCGGGTGCAAATAAGTTTTCCACTGCTCATAGCTGGCTTCTGGGGTGGCTGGGTCAAGTCCAAACAGTTGGCAGTACTCTTCCGATACCTGTGCCTTATTTTGGATCATGTCCCAATCCCACAGACCTGAGCGCGTTGCTTTGTGCGCTAACCTCAAGCGGTTAGTACTCTCCTGCAAGGCTTGTTCTGCCTGTTTGCGATCGGTAATGTCTTCGGCAATCCCAGCAAACCGATAGATCTCACCAGCTTCATTTTGCAAGGGAAAACACCGATCGTGCACCCAGCAAATGCGACCGTCGTCTAAAACAATCCGGTACTCTTCGTCAAATTGCCCCGCCGCCGCTTTTGCTGCAAACGCTTTGTCAACCCATTCGCGATCAGCGGGATGAATATAACTGACCCAGACTTGTTGATCGGCGTATATCGCTTGCGGGTTAAGCCCCCACAGGCGATCATAGGCAGGGCTGACGTAAGAAACTCGGTTAGCGGGCATCTCTTTGATCCAGAAGACTGCATCAATATTTTCGGCAAGCTGGCGGAAGCGGGTTTCACTCTCTTGCAACGCTTCCACGTCTCGTTTACGTTCGGTGATATCGAGATCAATCCCCGCCATCCGCACGGGCTGACCGTTTAGATCATAAAAGACTCTGGCCTGAGTCAAGGCCCAGCGCACCCCCCCCTGCGGATGCAGTGCCCGAAATTCGAGGTTATAGTCTTCTCCGGTCGTGATTGCCCGATCGATCGCGGACAGCACTCGCTCACGATCGTCTGGGTGCAGGAGGGAGTTAAACATCTCAAAGGAGCCGTCAAACCCGCCGGGTTCTAACCCAAACAGGGCTTCCAGGTTATCAGACCAGGTAATTGTTCCAGTCTGAATATCCCAGTCCCAGGTGCCCATACACGAGGCTTGCATCGCCAACCGCAAGCGTTCTTCGCTCTTTCGCAGTTCCGCTTCGACCTGGTTGCGTTCCGCCAACTCATCTTGTGCCTGCTGATATAGTTCTGCCTGTCGCAAGGCAATGCTGACCTGAATTGCCAGTTCTTTGAGCAGATCGACTTCTAAGGCTTGCCACGATCGCGGTGCCGCACAGTGATGTGCAATCAGCAAGCCCCAAAAATGGTCGTCGTGCAAAATCGGCACTACCAAGTTTGCCTGCACTTGAAACTGAGCCAACAATCTAATGTGGCACGGGTCAATATTGCTGCTGTGAATATCTGGGATCGCCGTTACATTTCCTTGGCGATAGCGTTTGACGTAATCCTCGGCAAAGGCGACATCGTGAGTCACCGATTCGGGGCGGCTAAAGCGAAGGTAGTTTTCGGCAAGGCAGGGATCATATATGGACAAGTCCAGCAGCGATCGCCACTCTGCCACCACCGATTCGGCAACCACAGTGCCGTTGCCATCGGGTTGCAACTGAAAAATCAGCACGCGATCGGTATGCAGAAATTGCCGCACCGTGGCGGCCGTGGTTTGGAGGATCTCATCCAGATTGAGGGATTGATGAATTTTCTGGGTAATCTGCCAGACGACCTGTTCTCGTTCGATCCGCTGTTGCAGTTGGGTGTGTAGCCGCACCGTGGCGATCGCTCCATTCACCGCCAGATACAAGCCTTCGGGGGTAATTTGCTCCTTCACCAGATAATCTTGAGCGCCCGCTTTCATTGCTCGCACCGCGATCGCCTCATTCCCCTGCCCCGTCACTACAACCACTGGCAGACAAGGTTGGGGCGTGGGGGAGGGCAATTGCGCCAGAAACTCCAGCCCATCGAGATCGGGCAAGCGATAATCGAGCAATACCGCATCCGGTCGGTGCTGCCGCCAAAGCTCCAGCCCTTGCTGCCCTAGCGATGCTTCTAGAATGGTGTAGGAATAGTCCGGGTCGTGCAGCAAATAGCGCTGGTAGAGTTCTCGATCTTCCGGCGAGTCATCGACAATTAGAATCGTGCGCGAGATCACATTCATGGTTTAATCTTCAAATCAATTGGGGAGCGTGGTCACTTCAAACCAGTAATCAACCAGCAGTTGCACATCTCGCTTTAGTTGAGCAAAATTAATTGGCTTAACGATGTAGCTATTGACTCCAAATTGATAGCAGTCTTCAATGTCTTTTGGGTTGCTAGACGTGGTGAACACGACAACCGGAATGCTTTTCAGGTTTTTATTTTGTTTAATTTGGCGTAACACTTCTCGTCCATCGGTTCCCGGCAGATTCAAATCCAGCACAATTAGACCAGGACGGGGGGTAATTTGATCGATATAATCGCCTGTTCGATTGAGGAACGCAAGTGCCTGTTCGCCGCTGATACAGCGCTGAATGGAAATTGGAGTGGACGATCGGCGCAAAAATCGTTGCAGTGCCTCAAAATCTTCATTGCTGTCTTCCACAATTAACAACGGGGTGGGTCTGGCAATCATGCGTCTGCCTCCGCTGCCAGGGTGAAGTAAAACGTGCTGCCTTCAGCCGGAATTGATTTTACCCAAATTCTGCCGCCGTGCCGTTCCGCGATTTTGCGGGCGATCGTCAGCCCTGCCCCTGTGCCGCCGCCAAAGTCGTCCCGTCCATGCAGACGGCGAAAGATCTGGAAGATTTTGTCGAGGTGCTCTGGCGGAATGCCAATGCCGTTATCACCCACATAAAATGTGATCGGAGAAACGTTTCCTGCCCCTGCAATTTCTCCTTCCTGTCCTGCCAGATAGCCAATTTCTATCCATTTTTCTGCTTTGTTGTTGTATTTAATCGCGTTGCTAATCAAGTTGGTGAACAGTTCATTCACCTGAGCGCGATCGCATTTAACCTCCGGCAGGAAACGAGGAATGCGAAACTCGACTTCATTTTGCGGTCGGGCGATTGTCAGGGTGGCGATCGTTTGATGGACTAACTCATCGAGGTTCACCGTTTGGCGCATCAATTCGGCGCGTCCCAATCGAGAGAAATGCAGCAGCGAATTGATCAGGTCTTCCATACGTTGCGTCAGCCGCACCATCGTTTGCAGTTTTGCAACGCCATCGCCATCTAATGCCGTTGCATAATCTTCCATCAAGAAGTTGGCATAGTTGTGAATGCCCCGCAGTGGTTCTTTCAAATCGTGGGAGGCGATGTAAGCAAACGAATCGAGTTCTTCATTGCTCCGCTGCAATTCAAAATTCATTAGCGCCAATTCGTCTGCCTGCCGCAACACCACGCCCACCAGCAAACTTCGCAGTTCAATCACGGCTTCAATTTCGCAAGGTTTCCAGGGCAGCGCAGAAGCCCGCACTGTTTCCTGCCACAAATCAAACGATCGCCGCGGAGACATTCGCAAACTGTTGTCTGCTAAAACTTCGACGGGTTTGTTGGGGTTGCCGCCCCAATTTACGGTTTGAACCACCTCCGGGCGAAACCAGAGAATGTAGTTGTGGTGAACTTTGGAAATTTCCAGCGCTAGCACCCCACTGGCGATCGCCTTGAACGACTCGGCAGCGGGATAATTTTGGGAGAGCGATCGCGTTTCAAATAAGCTTTGATGAAAGTGAGGTTTCATCCAGTTGAGTAAGGCACGAACGTCCGCTTCAGCAGGGGTTTCACCCACGCAGATGCATTGGCTGGCGCTACAGATCACGGCTCCGGTTGCATTCACCAGTTGCAAAAGTTCAGGTTCCAGTTGCACCATGCCATCCAGGAAATACTCAGTCTGAGATAACGCTTCAATGAACTGGGCTTGTAATGTCTTTAACTGCACTTTGTAGGCTGTGTCTTCGTTGGTGACTTTATTTGCCAGTTCTGCCGACATCACCTGCCCAATAAACTCGCAAACTGTGCGGATATTGTAGGAAACATATTTGGGAGACAAATGATGGCAGGCAATCAATCCCCACAGCTTTTGATCCTGCATCAGCGAAATGGACATGGAAGCAGTCACGCCCATATTTTGCAGATATTCCAGGTGAAGGGGAGACACACTTCGCAACACGGACAAACTCAGATCAAGCGGTTGCTGAGTGACAGGATTGTTTGTCGGAGTTAACGCGACAGGCTGGTAGCTGACATCGGGAATTAGCCGCAGCCAGTTAAGGGTATACAGGTGTCGAGCTTGCTGGGGAATGTCGGAAGACGGATAGCGTAAGCCCAGAAGGCGTTTTCTGGTTGGTATCTTCTGCGATCACGCTGCCTGATTCCTCCGCATCAAACTGATAGACCATGACGCGATCGAAGCCAGTAATTCGCCGGACTTCTTTGACAACCTCTTGACACATTTCCAGCAGCGTCGGTGCTTTTTGAATGCGGGTAATCGTGCCTTTCACTTGATGATAAAAGTCGAAAAAGTTGGCATGACTCTCGATGGTATTCGGCTCTAATTCCAGCACAATGAACGAATCTAGGCGATGCACAATGCCATCAAACGCGATGGATTGATGCTGCCGCTCGATCGATAAATTGAGCGGATTAACGCTCTCAAAATCCTCTGTCAAACATTGCTGAATTAGCTTAACCTGCTCGTCACCCAATAAATCTGCCAACGGCTGACCTAGCAATTCCTCGGCAGAGCGATTGAGCAGTTCAAACGTGTTGCGGCTTACCTGAAGGATTTCTAGATTGGAACCGTGCAAAACTAGCAGCACCCCATGAGGTTGAACCAGTCCTGGAATGTGGATCGGTTCGCGATCGCAGTTAGTTAAATCGATTGTCAAATCCAGCGTTTCGTCAGACATTATTTAGATTCTTAAATTTCTCGTTGATTTGGCAGTGCTTCTGGAAAATGGCGATCGAGTAACTGTTGACACTGCTGCGATCGCTCTGCTTCAAGAGTGGTGCTTATCTCTTTCAGCATGGCTTTAATCTGTTTTAGTGCCAGGGGAGAGGGTTGCATATGGGTATTTTCCCATCGATTAACGGTGCTGTAAGTCACACCTAAAGCAGCGGCAAATTGTTCTTGGGTCAATCCAGTTAATTGCCGAAGTTCACGAATTAACCGACTAATTTCAGGTTGCTTCAGCATATTTACCTTCAGCACGAAATTCTAGTGTTTTTTGTGTAAAGCACTATGGCAAACGCTACAGAAAATTGTACCTTAGCCTATGAATTCACTTCTTTGTCTTCTAAAAGATTTAATAAGTTGGGTTTTAACGCAATGGTTGAAACTGAGATCGGAGCGGTTGGGTTGAATCGACATGATCAGTATTAGATGCTCATTTCTAGCATTCTTTGAATTGGACGTAGGGCAGCGAGGCGAGTCTGTTCAGGCAAGGTGATTTCTGGCGATCGAGTCTTCATTGCCAGATACAACTTTTCTAATGTGTTGAGTCGCATATGAGGACACTCGTTGCAAGCACAGTTGTTCACTGGCGGAGCGGCGATGAATTGCTTGTTAGGGGCAGCTTTCTGCATTTGATGAAGAATCCCCGCTTCGGTTGCCACAATAAAAGACTCGCTTGAGCTTTTCTGGCAATAGTTCAACAAAGCCGTTGTCGAACCGATGTAGTCGGCGTGGCGCAACACCGCAGGTTCACATTCTGGGTGAGCGATCACCTCAGCTTCAGGATGCTGAATCTTGAGTTGCACCATTTTCTTCTCAGAAAACGTTTCGTGCACCATGCAGCTTCCTTGCCAGAGCACCATTTCTCGCCCAGTTTGTTCGCTGACATACTTACCGAGGTTGCGATCGGGCGCAAAAATAATTGGCTGATCGGCAGGAATTTGACGGACGATCGACACTGCATTCGCGCTGGTGCAAATAATGTCACTCATTGCCTTAATGTCTGCTGTGCAATTTATGTAAGAAATTACCAAATGATCGGGATGTTTTGCCTTAAATTGGGCAAAGGCATCGGGCGGACAACTATCGGCAAGAGAACAACCCGCGTCTAAGTCTGGCAGCAACACCAGTTTGTTAGGATTGAGAATCTTCGCGGTTTCTGCCATAAAATGCACGCCTGCGAAAACAATTACGTCGGCCTCAGTTTTAGCAGCTTGTTGCGAAAGCCCCAAAGAGTCGCCTAAATAATCGGCAACGTCTTGAATATCAGGATCTTGGTAGTAGTGCGCCAAAACCACCGCATTGAGTTCGCGCTTGAGGTCAGCGATCGCACCAAACAAATCACGAGGCAAGCCGACTTTGGGAGAAGAAAGAGTAGTAAACACAATGGCAACCCGAAAACGATGAACCTCTATTCTAGTATTTATAGTTTAATTTACCAAAAATATCAAGACAAGTTTTAGCAGAAGCTACCACTTAAAAAATGAGATCTATCCCTTGTCAGATTCACTCCCCATTCTTCCTCCCGCATCCTTCTAGAATGGGATTAGTAGCCTTTACCGAAACTTTCAAGCTTTGATCCAATCGGAGACTTTAGAACTATTGGAGTGGTCGCGCCTTTGTCAGCACTTAGCGACATTTGCAGCGACGAAATTAGGTGCGATCGCCGCCCGTCGGCTCAAAATTCCGGCTCGTCAAGCAGACACGCTGACGCTGTTAGCGCAAACTCAAGAAGTCTATAGCTTAGAGAGTCGGTTGCCCAGTGGGTTGCGCTTTGACGGCATTGACGATATTGGTGAAGCGATCGAACGTGCCGCCCTGCAAGGCATTTTGTCAGGAGCCGAACTGCTGGCGATCGCCAAGACATTATCAGGTGCTAGAACGCTGCGACGGACGATCGACAACCAAGACGAGATTCCCGTCTTGAGTGTTCTCGTGTCTGAGCTACGAACCTATCCTGAAATTGAGCAGGAAATTTATCGCTGTATTAACGACGACGGTAAGGTGAGTGAGCGGGCGAGTCCTAAACTGGCTGAGATTCGGGCAAAGCAGAAACAACTGCGCGATCGCATTTACGATTTGCTGCAACGACTTATGCAGCGTCAGGCAAACGCCATTCAAGAGCAACTGATCACACAACGCGACGGGCGATATGTTGTTCCGGTGAAAGCGCCTCAAAAAGATGCCGTTCCGGGCATTGTTCACGATACGTCGATGAGCGGGGCAACGCTTTATGTCGAGCCAAACTCAACGATTCAGTTCAACAATCAACTTCGACAGCTCCAGCGTCAAGAACAGGTTGAAGAAGAAGCCGTTCGACGAGTCTTGACAGAACAGGTTGCTGCGGTTCAAGACGACTTAGAAAGACTGCTCGTGATCTGCACCACGCTGGATCTGGCGACGGCTCGGGCCCGCTATAGCCTTTGGTTAGAAGCCAATCCGCCGCGGTTTATCAACTATGTGGCTAGAGAAAATGTGTCTCCTGAAGTCGTGACGCTGCGTCAACTTCGCCATCCGCTGCTCGTTTGGCAACAGCGGCATGAACAGGGTCGATCGGTGATTCCGATCGATTTGTTCATTCAGCCTCAGATTAAAGTTGTGGCGATTACAGGGCCCAATACTGGAGGAAAAACCGTCACGCTCAAGACTTTCGGATTAGCGATTTTGATGGCAAAAGTCGGATTGTTTATCCCGGCTCGTGAGCCTGTAGAGTTGCCCTGGTTTGATCAAGTTCTTGCCGATATTGGCGATGAGCAATCGTTAGAGCAAAGCCTTTCAACGTTTTCGGGTCATATCCGGCGGATTAGTCGCATCTTGAATGCGCTGACAGTTGATGAAGACTCAACGCAGTCAGAGAATTCTGATTTAAAACTCGTCTCAAATTCTCTCGTTTTATTAGATGAAGTCGGAGCCGGAACCGATCCGACCGAAGGTAGTGCGCTTGCGATCGCGCTGCTCAAATATCTCGCCGATCACGCAGCACTGACGATCGCCACAACCCACTTTGGCGAACTTAAAGCGCTTAAATATGAAGACGATCGCTTTGAGAATGCCTCGGTTGAGTTTGATGATGTCTCTTTGTCTCCCACTTATCGCTTGCTGTGGGGCATTCCTGGACGATCGAATGCGCTGACGATCGCGCGTCGCCTCGGACTCAAAGAAGACATCATTCAAAGCGCTCAAGAACAGGTAGGCGGTGCCTCTGAAGATGTCAACCAGGTAATTGCAGGATTAGAATCTCAACGGCGACGACAAGAAACCAAAGCCCAAGAAGCGGCAAAAATCCTGGAGAGTGCCGAAAAACTGTATCGGCAAGTCTCCGACAAAGCTGCCAATCTCCAAGAACGGGAGCGATCGCTGCAACAGGCGCAAGAAAAAGCTGTTCAGGACGCGATCGTTGAGGCAAAGTCTGAAATTGCGAAAGTCATTCGCCAACTGCAAAAGGGCAATGTCACCGCTCAAGATGCCCAACAAGCCACTGATGCCTTAAACCGCATTGCTGAAAAACAGCTTCCTTCTCGCCAACCTGCCAAACCTAAACCGGGATTTCGTCCGCAGGTGGGTGATAAAGTCCGCATTCCTCGATTGGGGCAAACTGCGGAAGTGATCAGTGTTTCAGACGATGAAGAACTGGTCGTGCGGTTTGGTTTAATGAAGATGACCGTTCCTTTGCAGGATGTTGAGTCTTTGACGGGCGAAAAACCTGCCAAGCGAGAAGAGCGCAAATCCGACGATCGTAAATCTGAGGAAAAAACTCCGCCACCTCCCACGCCAGCAATTCGCACGTCTCGCAACACCATTGACATTCGTGGCAATCGGGTTGCCGATGCTGAAATTTTGCTCGATCGAGCGATTTCTGAAGTCGGTGGAGCGATTTGGATTATTCACGGTCACGGCACGGGGAAACTGCGGCAAGGCGTTCATGCATTCTTGCAGCAACATCCGCGCATCCAGCGATTTGAGTTGGCTCCTCCAGAAGACGGTGGTTCTGGAGTAACGATCGCCTATCCGATTTAGTGAAGTTTTACAGAAATCTCAGTTCAACAGATTTACGGATAATGACTAGACGCTCAAACTTTAGCTTCCAGTGATTTGAGAAATTCGGTATTAACGCCTGATTCACGGGTCAGCGCGATTTTGCCTGTGCGAGCGATTTCGCGGATTCCAAACTTATTTAGCACCTGAACGATCGCGACCATCTTCCCTGGATCGCCTACTACTTCCAACGTCAGCGAGTCTTCTGACACATCCACAACTCGTGCGCGGAAAATTTTAGCGAGTTCGACAATTTCCGACCGATTCGTGCTTCCGGCGTTCACTTTCAGCAACATCAACTCCCGCTCCACACAGGGAACTTCGGTAATGTCTTGCACCTTGATCACATTAATCAGCTTGTAGAGTTGTTTGGTCAACTGCTCAATGGTGCGATCGTCTCCCGGCACCACCATTGTGATTCGTGAAACGCCCATTTGCTCGGCTGGGCCTACCGCGAGACTTTCGATATTAAACCCCCGACGGGCAAACAATCCAGCAATCCGAGTCAAAACCCCGGCTTCGTCTTCAACCAGAACAGAAAGGGTGTGCTTCATCGCCGTATTGGTCAACAGAAAAATCAAGTTTTCCTATTCTATCGTGCAACTTCACGAATACTATTGTGTTTGCCCAAACAGCTTTATATCCTCTCGATCGGATATTATTCTCGCTGTAGGTAGATGCGCTGTGGTGCTCTAACCGTTCTAATTAATTGTGTAGATTTTACGTGGAGCAAAGGCTTTTATGGGTTGGTTACAAAGACTGTTCGGGCAAGAAAAACCCCCAGATCCTCAGCAGGCAATTAGTGGGCAGCCAGTGGCTCAAGCCCCAATGGATGCCTCTGCTGGTTCCCCGGCTGCTGAAGCAATTCCGCCTGAAAGAGTCGGTTTAAATGGCGAATATGACCAAAGCGGGTTAGCAAAACGAGTTGCTCTGGCGTTTGATCAAGATTCTGAAGTCGCTGACCTAGATCACGTTTATGTGGCTCAAACAGGCACCACTGTGGTGCTTAAAGGTAAAGCACCCAGCCAAGAAATCGTCAATAAGCTGGTTGAAATTGCCAACAATGTCAACGGTGCATCGGCGGTTAGTACCGATCAGGTTGAGATTGGCTAATTCACCAAGCTTTTCTAATCTCGATATGTAGCTTGTGCAAACGGGCTACATTTTTTTGACTTGCTCTACCGCCCTGGTACAGGGTATCGAGCGAATGCCAATCGCTTAAACCCGAAACTGAAAGGTTGGCGCGATCGCGGTCGGTGAGCCACCTACTAAGGATGGTTTATCGCCCACGGCTCTCGATACTTCTATGCCGTTCTGTTCTAAAATCACGACCGGATCAGAGCCACCGTTGACTTCAATTCGCTTGACCAAAATTTGTCCGTTTGAGAGACGTTGACCTGCTCTGACATAGCGGGTCGTTGCCTCATTCGGCGCTTTGACGATCGCTTGTGGAACACCCCCTACTACCACAACCCCTGAAACTTCTACGGCTCTCGCTAGAGTTGGTTCTGGGAGCGGCGGTAGGGCAGTAATGGTGGGCGTAGAGGGTTTAGACGCAACGGAGGGAGTAGACGATCGAGAAATCTGTCTTCGAGAAATTGATCTTTGAGCGGGGGGAGTAGGCGACCTTCCAGAAGCGACTGACTGAGGAGCCTGACGAGAACTCGGGAGTTGAGGAGGGCTTGCAGTTTGATCGCCTGTTCCTGACCCGGATGTGTCATTTCCTGCGGGTGTGCCAGAGGTTCCCGCAGGGGTCTTAAAAGTGATTAGTGGAGCTAGACTTGCAAAGGGATCATTCTGGTTTTTCTTGACGTTAATCCCAGCTTGAACTTGACGTGCGCGCTCAGCTGGATCGGTCGATTGCAGCAGACCTGGGATTCGAGCGGCCGCTAGATTTGCTTTCTTGTCACCCGCCTTTTCAGAAACCAAAGGCCTTGAGAAGGGCTGCACCGCTGCTGGAGACGGACTTGCAGGAGGATTATTCGATTGCTCTGAGGCACAACCGCCAACCAATATAGAGAACGCTCCCACACAGGCAATCAAAGACTTCTTCTGCATTTCCTCTCCTCAAGAATTCCGCGCCGATAGGTTTCCAGCCCTGCCTGTTAAATAAAATTAAGTCAATCGCATCTACAAATGATTTTGTACTTCTGCAAAATGCTTAGTTTTGACTTTAACGGGAGAAACTTTGAATATCCCTAGTATGCCCTAAACTTTTGGCGATCGATACACTTTGTTTCACCCAAATAAAGCTGTTCGCTCGGAAGAATTGAAACGGCTGATGATGAAATACTCTCTAGTCTTCAAGTCCTACCATCAATTTTTGAAGTGATTCCAAGCCTTTTTTCACGCGACGGGAGACGGTGACAGCACTGATGCCCATGCGTTCTGCCGTTTCTTTTTGAGTCAAATCATGTAAAAAGACAAACTCTAGAACTTGTCGGGTTCTCATTTCTAGTTGAACAAGCGCCTGCTGCAAACGAATTTGATCTTCTTGAGCAAGTTGAAAGCTTCGATATTGATTATCCGGCACCAAATCACCGATCGTAGCGTTGCCGTTGTCTTCATCTCGAATAGGCGCATCTAAACTCAAAAGTGCCCGGTTTTGACAAGCTACTTTGATTTCTTGCCACTCATTCAAAGGGATTTCTAAGACGGCTGCCAATTCGGCATCAGTAGGATTGCGATGTAAGGTCGCTTGCAGATCGCGAATCACCCATACTGACTGACGCTGAAGCGCTTGCCATCGTCGCGGAATCCGCATTGAGGGGCTTTTGTCGCGTAAATAGTGCTGAATTTCGCCTCGGATATAGGGAATCGCAAATGAGCTAAAGGCGTGACCTTTAGACATATCAAATCGCTCGATCGACCGGATCAAACCAATGCAACCGACTTGCAGCAAATCTTCATAGCTTTCAGTGCATTGGTTGATCCAATGATGGGCTTCTTTTCTAACCAGTCCAAAATTTAGCTCGACAAGCTGATTGCGGGTTTGTGAAGAAGGAGACTTCTGATACTCCCGCAAAAGTTGCAAGCTTTCACTCCTCAGTTCATTGGCGATGAGAGTTGACATGACGAAGTTCAGTTGGTAGAGCGGGTCAATAAATACGCTAGACTCAGTTCTCAGAATTTCTTTAGAAACTGCTGTCATCGTTAACACCACTTTCAGAAGGCTACAGGAATTTGAAAGCGTTGAAAAGATCTAACCTGACGGAGTGATAAACCTTTAACTTCTCTATTTAGCGGACAAGGGTTGTCTACTAATTCCCTAACACGTACTTTCTGAAGTGATGGATTAAACCTATTCTTTATGTCTGATTACTTACTAGAGCATTTCTACTGAATCTAGTTTTTTGGATTTTTTCTCATTACTGCTAACCCTGTCATATCGGAGCGGGAATTTTTTTTGTAAACACGTAGTGGTTTTTTTGACTTATGGAGAGTTCCCTAAAAAGATTGTTTGCAATAAAAAAGGGGCATAGCCCCTCGAAATTAGTGATTTTAAGGCTGGGTCAGAATTAGGAACTTCATAGAAGCTTTATAAAATCTGACCCATTGAATTACGCATTAGGTGCAACTCGTGCGTAGAAAAGTCCACGAATCTTTACCTCACTCGGTTCGCGGGAACCCATGTCTGTATCAGAGGGCTGTAAGCTCTCAAAAGTTCCTGCAATTTCGCCCGTCGTGCCGTCAATTTTGGCAACGCTGAGAGCAATTTTGCCTTTGTCTAGCTGGAATTGCTTGACGTTTTCCTTCCGAAGTTCTTCACTATCCGCCTGACCCGGTAGACCAACCGCGTTGTCATAACCTGTGGTTAGACCGCGACCCTTAGGATCTAAAAAGTTAGAAGTCCGGTAGGATGGAACGCGGAACTCGCCTACTAAGTCAGTAGAGGTGCTGACGCTGTTCTGCCCCGGTTGGCTGTTGGCAACGAGTCCTTTAATGGTGAACAGGAAAGGCACCCGTTCGCCACCCGGAAGCTGGACGGTGGTTGCCTGAAAGTCAATGCCATCTTCTTCTTTAAAGGTCAGGCTGCCGTCTGCATTTGCAGTGAGCGCGCCTGAAACAGCATCGATCGAAGACGTATAGCGAGTCATGAGCTTGGTTGGCACAAACTCGGCTTCCTTGCGCTTGTTGGTCGGCTCTTCTTTGACAAAGAAAGCAGTCGGCTGCAAGCAAAGGCTATTGATAGAGTAGGATTTGCCGTTTTCGAGGGGAATGACTCCACGAGACGTTTCTTCAAGCTGAGGGCAACTGTTAGCTAAACCAGTTCCTACAATTTGGTCATAAGTCAGGGCTTCAGTGCTGCTGGCCGGAGCCTCACTGCAAGCGGTTAACACACTCATGCATAGTGCCAAAAGTGTGACGATTAAAGCGCGATACCTCATGTCAACCTCAAAGTCAATGTAAAAAATCCTGCCAGCGCAATTTCAAATTGACTAGCGTGGAAGACTGCTCTGAGAGCTAACTGCCACAACGGTCAAGAAAGCGCGCTGAACTGCTGCCACGTCAAATCGAAATTTCTATAATTTCTGGAGTGGTTCGGGCGGAACCTCTCAGAGTATTTTACAGACTTTAGTTAACTTTTTAAGAATCCTCTAAGGGATAGATCTTAGTTAAGTCAAAAATTACTGCATCTGAATTGATTAGGAGGGGCGATCGTGAAGCTGAAATGATATCTCCTGATTAAGCTGTTAAGAGTGGGTATGCTTGACCAGGCAGCGTGTGGAGTTTTGAGGGATAGGATTGGGATGGGTAGTGATGTGAATTTTGAGTCAGAATCGCCTGAGTTTGAGCAGATTGCAAATTCAATTAAGAAGCTGGCTGAAGCGTCAAAAGGAGATAGCGTCGGGCTTCTTGCCTTGCTCAGGCTGCTAGAAAGCTTGCACCGAGAAGTTTGTGAGGGGCTTTTTCAAGAGTCTTTGCCAGACAATCGACAGGCACTTTATGCACTCTTGAGAGACATCGAAGCGAAGGGTGGTTGGCCCTATATTCGACGGATGGGGCTGCAATCTTTTCTGATCAATTTGTGTCCAGATGCTTTTGATGGAGATTCCGAGGCTACGGTTTCTGAAACAAATTCTGAGACTGAAGCTTCATAAATCGTAATAGTTGAGCTACGTTCTCATAATTTTAAGAAAGGCGCAGAACGATCGTTCTGCGCCTTTCTTAAAATGGACATAACCAATTGAAACTTGCTGTTATTTATCCGACTGACGGCTGGCGGTTTGGATATAAAGAATCAGCAAAAACACGCTGGGAACCAGCACAAACAGAAGGCTTGCAATAAACCCCAAATCATTAACTTGCATAAAGCCCAGTTCCTATATCAATCTCGGCATTAACACTCTTTAGAATACCACTAAGGCTTAGTTTTAACGCTGACAGCCCCGTGAACTAAAGCTTGGCAAGCCAGCCGATAGGTGGCGGGCTTTTTTTTAAGTTTGCGGTTCTCAAAATCAGTGCGAGGAGAGAGATTGTCTGCGCCTTCTACAATCTCTACAATGCAGGTTCCACACTGACCGTAGCCTCCACAGTTCATCATTTTTCCGCCGAAGGTGTAGAGGTCGATACCCGTCTCGATCGCCTTAATTCTTAAATTTGCCCCGTCGGATGCGATCGCCTCTTTACCTTCCTTAACAAACGTAATGCTGACTGATTGAAACAGTGGCTTTGCGGGGTTGCTCACTGTTTCTGGCTCAATGGCTGGACTCTCATTGGGGTTGATCGACTGGATATTTTCTGCTGGCTGGATATCTGTGTCTGCTGACTGCATGGCTTCTACGCTCCTAACTGAATTCTTTGCGGCTGATTTAGTTTGAAAAACTGCCCATTTGATCTGTAACTTAATCTATCAACAAATTAAGAATTGTTAACGGTCTCTAGCTGAGAATTTGTCCTCTTCTCAGGTATCTGTAATTTGCTTGCAATAGGCTCTAACACTGGTTACACTTCGTTATACACTTTCATTTTTACAGTAACAGTTGTCAAACTATCCACGCTCTTCTTTTTAGGGGTTGCGGGGCATGATTGCAAAGTGAGAAGTCGCCCTTAATCTGGTAGATTTACCAGTACATGGCACTTTAACAAAATGCTGAAAAGAGCGTTGCAGTAGACACAATTTATTAGGAGGAGCGTAGTCAATGGGACTACCCTGGTATAGAGTCCATACCGTCTTGGTGAACGATCCAGGGCGGTTAATCGCTACTCACCTGATGCACACTGCCTTAGTTGCAGGCTGGGCGGGTTCAATGGCGCTGTATGAACTGGCGATCTTTGACCCAAGCGATCCAATCTTGAATCCGATGTGGCGACAAGGCATGTTTGTGTTGCCCTTCATGACCCGCTTAGGCGTATCTTCTTCGTGGGCAGGTTGGAGCATCACGGGCGAGTCAGGCATCGACCCCGGTTTTTGGTCGTTTGAGGGCGTTGCGATCGCCCACATCGTGCTATCTGGTTTGCTATTTTTAGCAGCTTGCTGGCACTGGGTTTATTGGGATTTAGAACTGTTTAGAGATCCTCGCACGGGCGAGCCTGCTCTAGACTTGCCGAAAATGTTCGGGATTCACTTGTTTTTATCTGGCTTACTTTGCTTTGGCTTTGGTGCTTTCCACCTCACAGGGCTATTTGGTCCTGGGATGTGGGTATCTGATGCCTACGGGATTACAGGCAGCGTTCAACCCGTTGCGCCAGAATGGGGGCCAGCAGGATTCAACCCGTTTAATCCGGGTGGAATTGTTGCTCACCACATTGCAGCGGGCATCGTCGGCATTATTGCAGGTCTGTTTCACTTAAGTGTTCGTCCACCTGAGCGACTTTATAAGGCGCTGCGGATGGGCAACATTGAAACCGTTCTAGCCAGTAGTATCGCGGCGGTGTTCTTTGCGGCGTTTATCGTGGCAGGAACCATGTGGTATGGAAATGCGACGACCCCGATCGAGCTATTTGGCCCCACTCGCTATCAGTGGGATGCGGGCTATTTTAAGCAAGAGATCAATCGTCGCGTTCAGACCAGCATCGCCAACGGCACCAGCCCTGAAGCGGCTTGGGGAGAAATTCCTGAGAAGCTGGCGTTCTATGACTATGTAGGTAACAGCCCTGCGAAAGGTGGCTTGTTCCGCACGGGTCAGATGGACAAGGGTGATGGCATCGCTCAAGCTTGGTTAGGGCACCCGGTCTTTAAAGACAGCGAAGGCAGAGAACTCTCAGTTCGTCGCTTGCCCAACTTCTTTGAGAACTTCCCGGTGGTGCTGGCAGATGCCGATGGCGTGGTTCGAGCCGACATTCCGTTTAGAAAGGCTGAATCTAGATACAGCTTTGAACAAGCAGGTGTCACGGCTACCTTCTATGGCGGTATGTTGGGTGGTCAAACCATCACTGACCCTGCTCAGGTGAAGCGCTATGCGCGGGCGGCTCAGTTGGGCGAACCCTTTGAGTTCGATCGGGCAACGCTAAACTCTGACGGGGTGTTCCGCACCAGTCCTAGAGGCTGGTTTACCTTTGGTCATGCAGTCTTCGCTCTGCTGTTCTTCTTTGGTCACATCTGGCACGGCTCTCGCACCATCTTTCGGGATGTGTTTGCAGGGGTTGACCCAGATCTGGCTGAAGAGCAAGTCGAGTGGGGGTTCTTCCAGAAGGTGGGTGACAAGAGCACTCGCAACCAGACTCAGACTTAAGCAATTTGGGTTTGGCGGTTTCCGATTTAGAGAATTGTCAAACCCAAATTGTCGCTTGATTCGCTGGAATACACTCACAACTCAGGACATTCAGATATGGAAAGCGTCGCTTACATTTTGATTCTTGCTCTCGCGATCGGTGTGCTATTTTTTGCGATCGCCTTCCGCGAACCTCCTCGGATTGGCAAATAGCACCCAAAATTCTTGAACCGACACCTGTCTAGCGCTTTACCTTTGGCTAGGCAGGTATTTTTATGTCAAAAAAGCACCCATCTGGTTGAGACAAATTGTGCGACTCAACTCTAGCTACTCTTCAAGCATTCTAGAAAAATCTCTAAATCTGCTAGAATCATAGAGTGTTGAGCCTGACCTACACCTACCGAATCTACCCAGACCTGAACCAGGAACTCGAAATGTTGTTCTGGTTGGAGCAATGCCGCAAGGTCTATAACTATGCTTTGCGCGAACGCAAGGACTGGATTAACTCACGTAAATGTGCCGTCAATGCTTGTAGCCTCAGCCAGGAATACATCATTCCAGCAGACGTACTGTACCCCGACTACTACACTCAAAAGAAAGCCCTGACTCAAGCCAAGAAAGACCTTCCAGACCTTCAGCGCGTCGATGCCCAAGTGTTGCAAGACACGCTGAAACGACTGGACAGATCCTTTAAGTTTATGAAAGAGCGACAATTTGGGTTTCCAAGGTTCAAGAAGTTTGGGCAGATTCGATCGGTTGTGTTTCCGCAATTCAAGGCAAGTCCCCTCAGAGGCACTCAAATCAAGTTGCCGAAAGTGGGGTTGATGCCGATTAACCTGCATCGTCCTGTCCCAGAAGGATTTGACATCAAGCAAGTGCGGGTGGTTCGTAAAGCATCGGGCTGGTATGCTCAACTGATTCTGCAATGTGATGTCTTGGTGCCCGATATCTTGCCGCACGGGGAAGCCATCGGCATTGATTTGGGACTGGAAAAGTTCCTGGCGGTTTCGACCGGACAGTTGATTCAACGACCCCGCTTTTTGTAGACTTGCAAGGCAAGCTGAAATGGCTGCAACGCAAACTGAGAAACAAAAAGAAAGGGTCTGCCAACTACCGGACAGTGCAAGCTAAGATTCGACTGCTGCATGAACGCATTCACACGATTCGCAGAGAGTTTCACTTTCAAACGGCTCATCAACTTTGTAATGACGTTGGTATGATCTTCGCCGAAGACCTCAACCTCAAAATGATGAGTCGCGGGATGTTGGCAAAGCATTGTCTTGATGCCGCGTGGGGTAACTTTCTGGATATCCTGAAATGGGTCTGTTGGAAGCGCGGAGTGTTTTTTGCCAAGGTAGACCCAAACGGGACAAGTCAAACTTGCCCGCAGTGCGGAGCGCATACCGGAAAGAAAGAACTGAGTCAGCGTGTGCATGAATGCGATGAATGTGGCTATATCACAGATAGAGATGTGGCTGCTGCCCAAGTGGTGATGCAGCGTGGACTTGTAGCGGTGGGACACACCGTGATACTGCCTGTGGAGGAAGGTTGCTTGGCACCCCGATGAAGCAGGAAACCTCAAAGGCGACTTTGAGAAGCCCACTTCATATCGCCTAGCGGTTGGTGTGGGAAGATGTCACGATGGTCTGTATTGCCTAACCGATTGGTTGTGAACACACCCTCTTCACCTCGCGAAAAAGACCCATCAGGGCAGTCATCAGGTTCTCCACGCTTTCTGATTCGTCCTGTCGAGCAGCAAGACTTATCTGAAATTGCTGGGATTTTGGCTAAAAGTTTTCATCTGCAACCAGAGTTTATGCGCTGGCTGATTCCCGTGATGAGAATGGGAATTTATGAAGATTTGCGGAACAGATTGAAGTCGGCTCCTCCGCACTATAGCTGTCTGGTGGCGCTCGATCAGGATGACCTGATAGGCACTGTGGAAGTTGGGCTGCGATCGTTCAACCCGTGGCAGCCGCGCACCAGTCAATATGCTTATTTATCAAATCTAGCGGTCAGATCAGAGTGTCGGCGCAAGGGAGCCGCGATGCAGTTATTAGAAGCTTGCGATCGCGTCGTCTTGTCTTGGGGATTTGAAGATATTTATCTGCATGTGTTGGAGAATAACCAGTCGGCAAAGCACCTTTATGAAAAAAGTGGGTATCGGCTGCAAGACACGGATGCGGGCTTGACGACTTGGCTATTAGGTCAGCCTAGACGACTCTTTTTGCACAAGCGTTTGGCATCGATTTCTAAAGCGAATATTCTGACTAATCAGTAACGTTACTGTAAGTTAGGACTAAAGTTTGATCGCGAATGGTCGATCGTTCCTATGCTGTTTGACTCTAATCACTATTGGCTGATAAATGCCCACATTCCGCCCTCTTTGATTGTGAGCGGAGCGAAGTGGACTAGCAAAAATGCCGACGATCCGCTGCTTGCCGTCGATCTAGAGATTATAGATGGCATGATTGCGACGATCGTCGCTTCGGGAACCTATGACACTTACCGCGATCCCTCGATCGATCTGAAAGGTGGCATGGTGTGGTCGTGCTTTGTGGATATGCACACTCATTTGGATAAAGGACACATCTGGAACCGCGCCCCAAACCCAGACGGAACCTTTAATAGCGCACTCACCGCCGTTCAAACAGACGCGGCTAAACATTGGGACGAGACAGATGTCTACCGTCGCATGGAGTTTGGACTTAAATGTAGCTATGCCCACGGGACAAAAGCCATTCGGACTCATATTGATGCGTTTGGTGAGCAGGGAGAAATTGGCTTTCAGGTTTTTAAAGAGTTGCGCGATCGCTGGGCAAACAAACTGATTCTTCAAGCCGTCTCGCTCGTGACTTTAGACTACTTTCTGACACCTGAAGGAGAGAGATTAGCAGACTTAGTGGCAGATGTGGGTGGAGTGTTAGGCGGCGTTGTTTATACGAACCCGGACATCGACGCTCAACTCGATCGCGTCTTTGCTCTCGCCAAGGAACGCAAGTTAAATTTAGACTTCCACACTGACGAAAACGACGATCCTACTTCCATGACACTGAGGCACGTTGCCCAAGCCGCGATTCGGCAGAAATATAAAGGGCGCATTGTTTGTGGGCACTGCTGTAGTTTGTCAGTGCAGGAAGAAACCGAAGCCAATAAAACCATTCGACTCGTTAAAAAAGCGGGCATTGGCGTAGTCAGTCTGCCGATGTGCAATCTTTATCTGCAAGGTCGAAAATCGGGTGCAACTCCTCGGTGGCGCGGAGTGACCCTACTGCACGAATTGAAGCGGCAACGGGTGTCGGTGGCGATCGCCAGTGATAATTGCCGCGATCCGTTCTTTGCGTTTGGCGATCACGATGCGATGGAAGTCTTTAATCTCTCCGTTCGCATCGCTCATCTCGATCATCCCTACAGCGATTGGGCAAACGCTATTACACTCACGCCTGCCGATCTGATGGGTTTGCCCCAAGTCGGCAGAATTGGCGTTGGACTTCCCGCCGATCTCGTTTTATTCAAGGCACGAAGTTATAGCGAATTGTTATCTCGCTCACAGCACGATCGGATTGTTCTACGAGACGGTCAATCGATTGATACAACCTTACCCGATTATGCTGAGTTGGATGATCTCTTCTGCTCGTCCTAAACAGTTGTCAATTCTGACTTAGGATATTGCTACGGAAAGTTTTGATACTAATTTCCCTTCAGAATCGACCTAAGATGCAGAAGAAATGTTCACACAGAACGTCTGATGACTTCGACAAAATCTAGACCTACTAATCTGAATCCGTTGATCACCGATCTAGCAGGACTAGACCTGATCACGGATGCGAATCAGATCGCCAAATTATCTCAAGACTATTACACCTTTAGTCCGGTGCTACAGCCTTTGTTAGCAGACAAAACGGGTGATTTAGTCGTGCGTCCCGTCAACGAAGCCGAAGTTCTCAAAGTGGCAGCAGCGTGTGTGAAATTTAAAGTGCCCCTCACCGTGCGCGGAGCCGGAACCGGAAATTATGGGCAGTGTGTGCCCCTCGAAGGCGGTGTCATTCTTGATATGACTCGAATGAACGCCATTCACTGGGTCAAACCCGGACTCGCCTGTGTCGAACCGGGACTCAAAATGGCGGCAATGGACAAGCAAACGCGCGAAACTGGCTGGGAAGTTCGCATGGCTCCCTCGACTTATCGCACCGCGACGATCGGCGGCTTTATCGGCGGTGGCAGTGGAGGCATCGGCTCAGTCACTTATGGACAACTGCGCGATCGTGGCAACCTTCAAGCAGTTCGCGTCGTGACGATGGAAGATCAGCCGCGCGTGATTGAACTTCGAGGCGACGATGTTTATAAAGTTGCTCACGCTTACGGCACCAACGGCATTATCACCGAATTAGAAATTCCGCTTGCTCCGGTTTATCCCTGGGCAGAAGTCATTGTCACGTTTTCAGACTTTATGACGGCTGCCAGATTTGGACTCGCTCTCAGCAATTCTGACGGATTGATCAAAAAACTGGTCTGTGGGTGCGCTGCGCCCATCCCTACTTACTTTGCCGCCCTGCGTAGCTACATCCCCGATGGCGCTCACTGTGTTCTGCTGATGATCGCTGAAAGCAGTTTAGAACCCTTGGGCGAATTGATTAAAGAATTTGGCGGCACGATCGGCTATCAAAAAACCGCTCAAGAAGCCAGCAAAGGCATCACCCTCGCTGAGTATTCTTGGAATCACACAACGCTTCACGCTCGCAGTGTTGATTCGTCGCTGACTTACTTACAAACGCTACTGCCTGACGACAATCTTGCCTTGCTTGAGCATCTCTATCACCACTTTAAAGACGAAGTGATGCTGCACTTAGAATTTTTGCGCGTAGCTGGCTCTGCCCGTCCTGCGGCTTTGCAAGTCGTCCGCTATACGACCGAAGAACGTCTCAACCAGATCATTGCCTATCACGAATCTAAAGGCGCTTTCATCTTTAATCCGCACACATACATTCTTGAAGATGGCGGCATGAAAGCGATCGACATTGAGCAACTCAAATTTAAAGAAATGGTTGATCCTTATGGGTTGCTCAACCCTGGCAAAATGAGAGCTTGGCTAGAGCGATCAAGGCTATAGTTTCACAAACACTTCATAGTCAAGCATTCGATCCTACAAAAGGCTATAACACTAAAGAACTGTCCTCAAATAACATCCAGCAGATTTGGCAGAGGCTTGATGAGGATCGCTTAAATAGTGCTGATTTTTAGCAACAACCTCTGTAGTGAACAAGGAACGCACAAGTTAGGGAGTGAAATTTCAGCCTGATGTTTGATTGTATTATCGTAGGTGCCGGGCCCGCCGGGGGAACTGCTGCCTATCATTTAGCAAAACGTGGGCGCTCAGTATTAGTGCTGGAACGAGAAGCCCTGCCTCGGTATAAAGCCTGTAGCGGTGGGGTGTCTCCTGCGATCGCCCAATGGTTTGATTTTGACTTTTCCCCCGCTATTTCGCTCAAGGTCGATTCGATCCGTTACACCTGGAAGCTCGGCGATCCGGTCGAGGCAACGCTCAACACTCCAGAGCCGATGTGGATGGTCAAACGGGATGTGTTTGATCACTTCCTGATTCAACAAGCCCAGCAAAAAGGGGCAGAACTGCGCGATCAAACGGCGGTTACAGGGATTGAATTTAAGGGCGATCACTGGATAGTCAACACGTCCAGTGGTGCGTTAGAAGCCCGCTATTTGATTGCCGCAGACGGGGCAAAAGGCCCGATGGCTAAATGGTTAGGCTTTAAGGAACGCAAAACTCGGATGGGTGCTGTGATGGAAGCCCCGCGATCGAACTCCGATGATCGAGCCCAATTCGATTTTGGCATCGTCAAAAACGGCTTTATCTGGAATCTTCCTAAAGCTGACGGTTACTCGATCGGAACCAGCACTTTTAGAGGTGGAGACTCTGAAGATCTGAAGGCTGACTTAGCTGAATATGCCGCTCTCGCTGGCATTGATGCCAAAAACAGCCAGGTCTATCTCCATCCAATCTGCACCTGGGACGGCGATCAAACACTGCACACCCAAAACGCGGTGCTGGCTGGAGAAACGGCTTGTGTCGTTGATCCCTTTACCGGAGAAGGTATTCGTCCTTCAGTGTTTAGTGGCATGAAGGCAGCAGAGGCGATCGATCAGGCATTATCTGGCGATCGCGCTGCCCTAGCAAACTACACCTCAGTCATTCAGAAAGAATGGGGGGTGGATATGGTCTGGGCACAGCGGCTAGCAGGCGTGTTCTACCGCATTCCGGGCATTGGCTATAAAGTTGGCGTGAAGCGACCTACTGCCACCGATCGCTTGGGCAAAATTATGTGCGGCGAAATGCGCTATGCCGACGTAGCAACTCGTGCATTAAAACGTTTAAGCGGCAGCTTGATTCCGGGGATGGGGGGTTAGACTGTCTTCTCAAATCGATACAAACCAGCCTTTGACTTCAATACGCTATCAGCCTTAATATGCTGAGACGGGTTTTTATTAAGGTCAGTGTGGTCAGCGCCTAGCGGTCTGTGGTGTAATTTCAACCCAGCACAGATCGTTGAAAAATAGTCACATCTTCAACAAAAAACAAACATGAGGACAACATTACAAAATGTTGCGAACTGACTAGGATGGTGAACACAATGCCGCAAAATAATTGCGGAAGGCAGTTAAGTCAAACCGCCTGCGTAGCTAGGATTACCGATCGGTGCCTTGGATTTATTCAACCATTTCCAGCCCAGATGTCAGATTCAAAGATTCCCATCAATGAACTGAGCAACTAGCTCCAAGCAGACTTAACCCAACCCTGACGGAACTCTCGTTTAAACATATTCGGTTACGTTACTTTTGGAGGAATCCATCAATGAGTATTGTCACGAAGTCAATCGTGAATGCTGACGCTGAAGCTCGTTACCTCAGCCCCGGCGAACTAGATCGGATCAAAGGCTTTGTCACCACTGGTGAGCGTCGCCTCCGCATCGCTCAAACCCTGACCGATTCTCGCGAGCGCATCGTCAAGCAGGCTGGCGATCAACTGTTCCAAAAGCGCCCTGACGTGGTTTCCCCTGGTGGAAATGCTTACGGCGAAGAAATGACCGCAACTTGCCTGCGTGACCTCGACTATTACCTCCGCCTCGTGACCTACGGAGTGGTTGCAGGGGATGTGACTCCGATCGAAGAAATCGGCATCGTCGGCGTTCGTGAGATGTACAACTCCCTAGGCACCCCGATTCCTGCGGTTGCTGAAGGCGTTCGTGCGATGAAGAGCGTCGCTGCTTCCTTGCTGTCTTCTGAAGATGCCTCTGAAGCTGGCTCCTACTTCGACTATGTAATCGGTGCAATGCAGTAATCACTGCCTCCGATTTCTCACGCATTCACATTAAGCTCACGCGACTTACGGGAATTAAATCATGCAAGACGCAATTACCTCGGTTATCAACACTTCTGACGTTCAGGGCAAATACCTGGATACTTCTTCACTCGAAAAGCTCAAAGGCTACTTTGCAACTGGTGAACTGCGCGTTCGTGCAGCAACTGCGATCAGCGCTAACGCGGCAGCGATCGTTAAAGAAGCAGTCGCTAAGTCCTTGCTCTATTCGGACATCACCCGTCCCGGCGGCAATATGTACACGACTCGTCGTTACGCTGCTTGCATCCGTGACCTCGACTACTACCTGCGTTACTCCACCTACGCAATGTTGGCTGGCGACCCTTCCATTCTCGACGAGCGCGTGCTCAACGGCTTGAAGGAAACCTACAACTCTTTGGGCGTACCTGTGGGTGCAACTGTGCAAGCCATCCAAGCGATGAAAGAAGTCACTGCTGGTTTGGTCGGTGCTGACGCTGGTAAAGAAATGGGCGTTTACTTCGACTATATTTCCTCTGGCTTAAGCTAGTTCTGAAAGGTGTCAGGGATAGGGTGACTCAGTTCAGATCTTTCTGAAACCTGAAACCCGAAACCTAAAACCTCTTTTGTGAGGCGTTGGAAGTCTGGAATGAGTGTTAGCTCGTCAAAGGCTAGTCTGAGAAATGGTTTTAGCGATCTAACATTGATTCTCGACTTCCAACCTTCCCACTATCAATCTTTGTTTACTATTCAAAAGATTTGCGATCGCTCTCTAAGGTCTGCACCTGCGCCGATCGGCGTTGACATCAAGAGATGCTGGGTCGCTAGCTTTTTGAGAATTTCTCACAGCCCACTAGAGTTTTGAATTGTGATATGAGTTCGTGAACTCAAAACTCAAAACTCAACACCCATCCTCAGCCTACTCAGGAGATTATAAGACCCATGAGAATGTTCAAGGTTACTGCCTGCGTTCCTAGTTTGACCCGCACCCGCACTCAACGGGAACTGCAAAATACTTATTTCACCAAGCTGGTTCCTTATGACAACTGGTTCCGTGAGCAGCAACGGATTCAAAAGATGGGTGGCAAGATTGTCAAGGTTGAATTGGCGACAGGCAAAGCTGGCGCGAACACGGGCATCGCATAAAGCCTGAGTTGAGTCTGATTAAATCTTCAATGTTTGCTAACTCTGAGCATTAGCTGTGGAGGTCAATAAGACCTCCTTTTTATTATCTAAATACAATCTTTTAATACCAGTTAAGAGGGCCTGGCAGTGCCGTGCCCCTACGAGGATCTGTCGCATTCATTGATGAAATTGATATAAATCAATTTATCCCTGCTATACGCCAGAAAAAATACTTTTCACGGTGGCGGAAATGCGATCGAGGTCTTCATTCAGCAACGGCGGACAGTCTGACTGTTGCTCAAGCCTCGCTTCAAACAGTCGTCTGCCTTCGCTAGAGATTAGATAAAGTGCGTAGGAGAGATCACGATCAAGAACTTTTTTTCCTTTCAACGCCTCAAATATGACTTTAAGTGACAGCAAAATCGATGTGACCTGACCCGGAATTGGCGGTTGACCTTGCTGCAATCGCACCAAAAAGGTATCAGAATTTAGGGTTGTTTCGCTGCTTTGATCGATTAGCAAGCGGCGAGCCGTTTCATAATCCACGATCGAGACGTTCTAGAAATGTTGACTGTTAAACTCTAGCCTAATCTTTGAAAACGACAACTGTTTCCAGGTTCTTCTCAAAAAAAAGGGAGAGAACTGAAATTTGTTCTCTCCCTGATTGCCTTCAGGCTCTAAGCCTTCTTGGAGTTTTTTGCGTAGCATTTGAGTTTGCTTTTTGAGTTGTCGTTGACGGGCAGAGCCGCCTTTGCCTTTGTGGTTGCGCCCCTCACGGCGAGGAGACTCCCAGCGTTTGAGCATACGCGCCATATTTAGTTTCCTCGTGGTCTGATCTTATTGAACCAATTTGTCTTTGAAGTGAGGGCAGAAGTATTCCTGCCCTCGTTGACTTATTCTACTTCGGCAGTCTCATCATTGTCATCAACGTCATTAACATCATCAATGTCAGCAGCGATCGTATCCTCATCTTCTAGAGCCGCCTCGGTTGCCACGACCTCGATCGTGTCGTCTCCAGGAACGCCAGCCGGAACCACTTCTTCTTCACCTGTGAGCGGCACGATCGCAACGGCAGCGATCGCGTCGTCTTCATCGAGTCGCTGAACTCGCACTCCCGTTGCCGTACGCGACTGAGATGAAATCGCATCGACCGCTTGCCGAATGATGATGCCTCGGTTGGTGATCATCATCAACTCAGCCCCTTCGTTGACAATGTGCAAAGCCGCCAGCGTGTCGCCTTTCTTGCGGAACTTTGTCACCACAATGCCCATTCCGGCACGATTTTGGAGGCGGAACTGAGTTACCGGAACGCGCTTTCCATAGCCGCCTGTCGTGACGACCAAAATCCAAGGACCTTCGGGAGTTTTGAGTTCTGAAGCGTCGAGTTCAGATGACTCTTCGTTGAGAATGACCTCTTCATCATTGAGTTCGACATCTTCATCGATCAATCCGGCTGCTTGTGCTTGGGCAACGTTTTCCACAATTTGACCAGGCAGAATTGCCATGCCGACCAGACTGTCACCTTTGCGGAGCGCCATCGATCGCACCCCACGAGTCGCCCTTCCTAACGGACGCAGTTGCTCATGGTTGACGCGGAAGTGAATCGATCGACCCAAACTTGAGCCGATGATGATGCTGTCTTCAACACACGCCAACCGCACCCAACGCAGTTGATCGCCTTCTTCGAGCGAGATCGCAATTAGCCCGTTTGAGCGAATGTTGCCAAATGCCGAGAGCGCTGTTTTTTTGATGTAGCCTTTGTTGGTCAACATCACCAAAAACACATTGTCACTGAATTCTGAAACGGGAATAATCGACGTGATTTTCTCATTGTGAGGAATCGGTAGCAGTTGCACGATCGGCATTCCTCGTGCCGTTCTGGATGCAGTGTGAATCTGGTAGGCTTTAGCGTGATAGACAACGCCGCGATCGCTAAAAAATAGAATACTGTCGTGATCACAGCAGGTGAGGAAGTGCTCGACGGCATCATCTTCTTTGATGCGCGCACCCGATTTGCCACGAGTGGCTCGACTTTGCGAATCAAACGCATCCACGGGCATCCGCTTGATATAACCCTGCTCGGTGAGCAAAATTACGGCTTTTTCATTCGCGATCAAATCGATGTCGCCGAGTTCGTCTTCAGACTGCTCGATCACCGTGCGGCGAGGAGTCGCTTGAGTGGCGCGTAGCTCTGTGATTTCGGTTTGAATGATTTCGAGAACCCGCTCACGTCGAGCCAGAATATCTTGAAGATCAGCGATCTGAATCTGTAAGTCTTCGTGCTCTTGCTGAATTTTTTCGGCTTCTAGAGCCGTGAGTCGGCGCAGTTGCATTTGCAAAATTGCGTCGGCTTGTGACTCTGATAACTCATAGGATTCAATCAGTTCTTGCTTGGCGGTCGGTGCATCGGCTGCTCCGCGAATGGTCGCGATGATGCGATCGAGATGAGACAGCGCAATCAGCAGACCTTGCAGCAGATGATCGCGTTCTTCGGCTTTGCGAAGCTGATAGCGAGTCCGGCGTTCGATCGTCTCAATGCGGAAGTTTAAGAAAACTTCGAGAAAATATTTAATGGTCAACAACTGTGGCTCGTTGTTCACCAGTGCCAACATATTCGCCCCAAAGTTTGCCTGAATCGGGGTTTGCTTGTAGAGGTTGTTGAGCACCACACGCGGATAAGCATCGCGCCGCAGCTCGATCACGATTCGCATTCCGTCGCGATCGCTCTCATCGCGCACGTCAGAAATGCCGTCAATCTTGTGGTCATTAACCAGTTCGGCAATCTTCTCGATCAGCGATGCTTTATTGGTTTGATAAGGTAGCTCGGTGATGATAATGGCTTCGCGATCGGGTCTGCCGCGATGCTCGATGGTTTCGATCGAGGCGACTCCGCGCATGGTGATCGAGCCGCGCCCGGTCAGGTAGGCATCGCGAATACCCGTTCGTCCCAAGATCTGTCCACCCGTAGGAAAGTCAGGGCCGGGGATATATTGCATCAACTCCAGTTCGGTCAGATCTGGGTTGTGAATCAGCGCCGTTAACCCGTCGATCAATTCGCCCAGATTATGCGGCGGAATGTTGGTAGCCATGCCAACCGCGATCCCCGATGAGCCGTTGAGCAATAGCTGAGGAAGCCGCGCGGGTAAAACGGTTGGCTCTTGCTGAGAACCATCAAAGTTATCGGCAAAATCAACGGTTTCAGATTCAATGTCTCGCAGCAGAGCATTGCTGGTGAGCGTGGTCAAGCGACATTCGGTATATCGCATAGCGGCAGGCGGATCGTTGTCGATCGAGCCAAAGTTGCCGTGACCATTGATCAGGGGCGATCGCATTGAGAAGTCTTGTGCCATTCGCACCAGGGCATCATAGACTGCGGTGTCGCCGTGAGGGTGATATTTACCTAGCACTTCGCCGACCACACGCGCACATTTACGGAAGGGACGCTCAGGGGTTAAGCCTAATTCGTGCATGGCATAGAGAATGCGACGATGCACTGGCTTTAAGCCATCTCTGGCATCTGGCAGTGCCCGACCCACGATCACGCTCATGGCGTATTCCAGGTACGATCGCTGCATCTCGCCTCGGAGATCGGTGGGAACGATCCGTTCTGTAGGTATCTCCTGGGAGAAGGTCATAGGGTGAAAAACTCCGAAAATGCAAGCATGGATTTGACGATCGACACAGATAGCTAAAACTCAATAATTAAGCGCTTTAAACTAGTGTCGATTATTACTAGGATTTTAACATATCGTGGCATTGGTCGGAGTAGCTGAGTATCATCAGATACATAGAACTATCTCTGGTCGAAAGATTCGATTCTAGAGGCTAAAATTCGGTTTGAAAAAGTTATTTTTGTACAGAGATTCAGTCCTCAGAATAAAGCCTGTATCCTTTTTCTATCAAGCGATTGCTCAATTGGATGATCAGGAGTTGTGTGGTTACTAATTCAATCCACAAGATTTACTAGAATATATTTTTTGATCGACGACCGATTCAAGAGTTTCAACGGTCAAAATAGAAAGGATTTTTAGCCCTTATTTTAGCGATCGCTCGACCCAAATTTTATGACGTTCCCTATCATTTACTCCGATCAATTCTTGCTCCATGAAACGGGCTATTTTCACCCCGAAAAACCGGAGCGGTTGAGGGCAATTCAGCAGGCGCTTAAAGCAGCACCTTGGGCAGATCTGTTGGACTGGCGAAAACCGACTTCAGTTGAGGCACGATCGCCGCTGGCTTTTGTGCATCAAGCTCACGATCGCCGCTATATAGAAGCCGTTCGGCAGTTAGCAAATCGGGGTGGCGGTCACATTGATGGTGATACGCCTGTCTCTCCGCGCAGTTTTGAAGTGGCGCTGCTGGCAGTCAACGCTTGGATCGATGGGGTAATTTTAACCCTGACCACAGGAGAGCCGAGCTTTGTGTTAATGCGCCCGCCCGGCCATCATGCCGTTTCTGATTTGGGTATGGGATTTTGTTTGTTGAGCAATGCTGCGATCGCGGCGCTCTATGCTCTCGATCATGGCGCAAATCGCGTTGCCATTCTCGATTGGGATGTGCATCACGGCAATGGCACTCAAGCGATCGTCGAAACTAATCCCAATATCGCCTTTTGTTCACTACACGAGTCGCCACAATACCCTGGCACGGGCAGCGCGAACGAGCGAGGGTTTCACGACAACGTGCTAAATTTGCCGATGGCAGCGGGGAGTACGATCGTCGATTATCAGCCCCTATTTGAGTCGAAAATTATGCCGTTTTTAACTGACTTTCAGCCTGATTTGCTGATTGTTAGTGCAGGTTACGATGCCAATCACGACGACCCGTTAGCCAATATTTCGCTGAAGCCTCAAGACTATGGCGTGTTTACAGATTATTGCTTGGCGCTAACTCGGCGAATTGTCTTTGGGTTAGAGGGAGGCTATGACTTAGATGCGCTGGCGCGATCGGTGGTGGCAACCGTCGATCGGTGCCTGATCTAGAGACAAATTTATGAGCAATACCTTGATCTTGAGATAGACGCGTAGAAGCAGAATTGGAACTAAGCTACTAACACCAACGACAAAGATCTTTGAATGCTAAAAAGTCCAGCAGAATAAATATTATGCAACTCCAAATTGAATGCAATAACCTGCTCCACAGCCAGGAACTCTGCTGTCTATGTGAACAATCTTTTGAATGCAAAGAAGCACGAGTGATTGTTTGCAACGATCAAGGATCAGGATGTGGAAATGCCTGCCCTGAGTGCATTAGTCAAGGCTTTAGCTGGATTAAAACTCAGTTTGAGCAATCGAACCGCTCTCAGAGAACAGGGCGGGATTATCAGAGAAAGACACAAGGAGTTGCGATCGGTGCATAGTCACAAATTCTATCAATCAAGGATTAACCTGACACTCAAAACCTGTCTTCACTCTTTGATGATCAGATGGTTTTGAGCGTCTACCACGATCGTTCCTTGCTGCTGAAGTTTGCCTAAAAGACGAGTGACTGTGACTCGCGTTGTGCAGCAAGCACTGGCAAAATCTTGATGAGTTAGCCGCACTCTTAGTCGGGTTCCTTGGGCGACGGGTTGCCCGATTTCCTGCTTGAGCAGTGACAGCAACCGATTCAAACGGTCTTGCACCCGAAGCTGCCCATAAATTGTCAAAAAGCTCTCTGTTTGTCTGAGACGCTGATTCATTGACGGCAGCAGCGCTTGAGCGAGACGAGGTGATTGAGAAACCTCGGTCAGGGGAATTGACACAAGTTGCACGGTGGCCAGCGCGATCGCTTGATAAGTCTGAAGTGAGGTAAAGCTCGACCCAAACACCATGCCATCGGTGGCCAGCCCCACCAGCATCTCATCGCCACTGTCAGATAACGTCGTCAGTTTCACCAAGCCTTGCGCCACCAGCCATAAGGCTTGCGTATCTAGCGGAATCACTTCGCCCTTTGTGTAAGTCTGCATCGGTCGGTCTTGAAAGGGCGTATAGTCACCTTGTTCTAAGGCAGCTTCTGCTCGCTTGCGTTCGGTGATGTCGCGCACGAGCCAGCGCAAAAGAGGTGCATTTTCGGGGTAGCGAATTACGTCAACGGTGAGCATCGCATCAAACACTTCATTTGAGTGCCGTTGCAGCCGCACATAAGCATCTACATGGTCACGCTGTGCAAGCTGAGAGAGTTTGGCTCTAAACAACGGACGATCGTCGATCGCGACTACACTAACTAGAAGTTTGCCGACTAAAAACCGCTGCTGTCTCGAAAGCAGTGCCACCGCAGCGCGGTTTGCCTCGCGGATGTTGCCCCCCAAGTCGGTGACGAGATAAGCATCAGGCGCAAACTCAAACAAGTTTTGATAGCGCTGGCGTTCAGCTTCGGTGCGATTGCGGGCGACTAGAAGTTCTTCATTTTGGCGAGTTAGCTCCTCCATTGCAACTTGCAATTCTTCGGAGGCGACTCCTAATTCTTTGAGAGCAACAGGCAATAATTCGGGTGATGGAATCGGAGTCGCGTTTGCATCGTGACAGAGAATCGACAAACGACCATACATCGTCTCAACTTGCTGGCTCAAGAGATTGATGTTCATTCTTGCCTGCTCAACTTTTAATCTTGGTAGGATAGACAACTTGAACTAGCGACACAAGTAACCGAAATGATGATCTTAAGAATCTTTGTGTTGGAAATCACACTCTGACTTCATAAGAATTTTGCCGCTATTTCACGACTGACTCCTCGAAATTAACACCAATTTTAAAAACAATTGCGATCGTTCCAAACGATCGCGTCAGGGCGGTTTTGGGGGTGTGGCATCGCCGTGCCCTCTTGCAGGATTTGTGTAAATAAAAACCTCTAGAGGTTTAGCGCTAGAGGTCGGACAGTTAAATGCTGAATCCTAGATACACAGCCGATTGTTTCGATTTCGGAAAAGTTCAAATATTTGTTTTGCAGCTTGGTTAGTCAGCATCGCAAGGCTTGACTTTCTCTAGCAGTGCAATCACGGCTAACTCTTCCGATCGCAGCGCATACGCATCTTCTGCCACTACATCGACAAATTGCTGCATCACCTCATGCAAAGACGCATCCATATAAGCCTCTAAAACGGCGGGATGCACATAATATTTTCGACAGGTTGCCGGACGGTTGCCTAAGTGAGCCGCGACGGTTTTAAGCGCTTGTGTGATGTTCTTTTTGGCAGCCGTTTGCGAGGTGAAGATCCCGATTTCGACCAGGTGGGATGCTGCTAAAACGGTGCCTGCCCAGGTGCGAAAGTCTTTTGCTGTAAAGTCATGACCCGTGATTTCTCGCAGATAATCATTGACATCGGTTGACGTAATGTCTTGAGGGTGCCCGTCTTCGGCGATGTATTGAAACAACTCTTGACCCGGAATTTCTTGACAGCGCTTGACGATTTTTGCCAGCCGTCGATCGCTCACTTCAATGTCATGATCAACGCCACTCTTACCCCGAAACTGAAACTGAATTTTAGACCCATGAATCTGCACATGCTCATCGTGCAGCGTCGTCATGCCATAAGAATGATTGGTCTTGGCATACTCTTCGTTGCCCACGCGAATGCGAGTTAGCTCCATCAACTTCACGATCGCCGCCAGCACTTTAGATTTAGGCAACCCCGACTGCGATAAATCGTGATCCAATCGTCTGCGAATCTCAGGCAACGATTGGCTAAACGCAATCATGCGCGTAAATTTTGTCTGATCGCGAACCGATCGCCACAAAGGATGATAGCGATATTGCTTGCGTCCTTTTGCGTCGCGCCCCGTCGCCTGCAAGTGACCATTCTTAAACGGACAAATCCACACATGATGGTAGGCAGGCGGAATTGCCAGCGATTCAATCCGCCGGATTTCGTCAGGGTCACGCACCGTCTTGCCATCTGCCCCCACATAAGTGAAGCCTTTTTTGCCCGATCGCTTCCGTTCAATTCCAGGAATGTCATCTGTGACATACCGCAACCCGACCGCCTCAGCCGACTCTATGGGGTTGGTCAGAATCTCAGCAGAAATCGCGATTTCGCGCTCGTCTTCTACATGCTGATTAAGTTTAAGCTGCATGAATGGTTTAGTTAAGAAACTATAGTGCCCTATACATTCACCCTAAGCAATCTGAGATAATCTAAAATCTGCACAGCAGCATAGGTGTCAAAAATGATGGGGCAGAATCTTGACCTGCGATCGCACTTGTTAAATGGCAATGATTGTTTGCGATGTGCCCTCCTAATGTGATCAAAGACTATGCAAATTAATCTTCCTGACGTTTTGGCAGAAGTGACCGCCGCCTTTGAGCGCTATGAAGCGGCTCTGGTAGATAACGATGTCACCACGCTGCATGAAATGTTTCTCAAGAGTTCTCACACGATTCGCTATGGCGTGGCTGAAAACCTGTATGGATATGACGCGATCGCCGCGTTTCGCGATGCTCGTTCTCCGGTCAATCTCGATCGGATTTTACGAAACACCGTCATCACTACCTACGGGCAAGATTTTGCGACTGCCAATACAGAGTTTCAGCGCAAAGGCTCTGGGTTAATCGGACGGCAAAGTCAAACCTGGGTGAAGGCTCCTGAAGGATGGCGCATCACATCTGCCCACGTTTCACTGATGGCCTAATCGTGAAGTAGGGTTGTTGATGAATTTGTTCAAAGCCCCATATCAGTGTTTTAGTCCATTTCAATGGACTTCTGCTATTAGCCCGGAACTTAAGTTCCGGGTGGGCTTTCGAGTCAACTAGGCACCGACCACAGCCCGCTTCTTCGCAGGCTTTTCGACAGGCTTTTCTTGAAGCACCTGATAATAGAGTTTGCTCAGTTGAGCCGCTACCCCATTCCAGCTAAAATGCTCTTCGACGCGCTGACGGCCGGTTTGACCTAATTGATCGCGCCACTTTGAGTCAGACAAAATTCGGTCGATCGCCACCGCAAACGCCGCCTCATCTTTTGCCGGAGCCAGCAATCCCGTCTCTTCAGGAACTACAGTGAACTGCAACCCACCCACATCACTGGCGACGACTGGTGTATTGCTGGCCATCGCTTCGATCGCAACCAATCCAAATGGCTCATAGTGGCTGGGCACGACTGAAACATCTGCCGCCGCGTAATAGAGATGTAGGTTATCTTCACCCAAACGACCGGGGAATAAGGTCATTTCTTGCAGTCCCAACTCGGCAACAATGCCTTCAATGCGCTCTCGCTCAATGCCATCACTTTGACCCGGACGGCTGCCGCCCCCAATCACTAGCTTAAGATTTCCTTCACCTCGCAGCTTTGATTGACCGACTGCCCGCACCAGCGTTTCGATGCCCTTACGACGATCGAATCGCCCTACATAAAGCACGACTTTATCTTCAGGTGAGAACCCTAATAGCTGACGTGCCCTGGTTTGAGAAATCGAGCCAAATCGACAGATATCAGTGCCGCATGGAATCACGTCAATATTGCCGTGGGGTGAAACCAGCGATCGCATATGTGCCATCTCTTGAGGACTGGTGGCTACAATCCTATCAGCAGTTTCGAGACAGGTTTTCTCACTGGCAAGCCGCGTTTTAGCCACTAAAGGAATCGTCGAAATCGACTGATATTTCACAGCGCCCAAAGAGTGATAGGTGTGAAGCTGCTTGAGCGGTTGCAGTTTCTTCAACTCCATGGCGATCCAGCCTGACATCCAATAGTGAGTGTGCACTAAATCGTATTCGATGCCATTTTCGGCTTGAAAGCGTCGGAACGATTGTACAAACTCTGGCATATAAGGAAACAAATCATCTCTAGGAATGAATGCTTCTGGACCTGCGGTCAAACGAATCGTGCGGCAGTGACGGCTGTGCTCAACAATTTTAGGTTGTGTGGCATCAGACTGCCGGGTAAACATATCAACTTCCCAGCCTTGACGGGCAAGGGCTTCACCCACTTGGCGAACGTAGACATTTTGTCCACCTGCTTCTTCTTTGCCGATTTCAATGGCAGGGTCGCCATGTTCAGAAATTAGTGCAATTCTCTGCCTTTGACCTAGAAATAGCATAGTTTTATTTACCAAAATTCGGTGAATAGAAGGGCGTTAAAAACTCTGATCAATCGCGTATGCAAAACTTAATTGACTCTTAAGTTACAGCCAAACCGCGATCGAGCAAATCAGTCATGGGAAAGAACTATCGAACGATTTCAAGTGGCTTTAAGGATGAGAAAGCCTCAAAGTGCCTCACACCAGCTACGACTTTTGCTCACGTTTTGCATCAAAAAATCTTTACGACTAACCAAACAGATGGCTAATCAACAACCTCGTCCTATCCTTCCTTATTGCTAAACTTCAATTAGATTCATCGGCTACAAGTTATACAGAAGCTCGATCTCAGGTCAAGCTTTGACGTTTCAGGAAACTCAGTAACTAGATGCGATCGCACGTTGAACTAATAAGATTGCTGATTGTGAAGTCGGTTGACTAAAGAATATCCTACTTGAGGCAATTTTGCAAAATTACTCAAATTAATCAGTTGTTTAAACCACTTTTATGAATAAGTCCACTCACAACATTTGACTAGAAGACAGATTTGCGAAGTGCCTAAAACGAACGATCGACAAATCACATCTAACTTTTTGTAGATTTACCAAACTCTAAAGTTGTCACAAAAAATGGGGCAGATCTCTCTACCCCAAGGCAAAAAACAAGGCTGAATTAACGTCAGTTCAACGGGGTTTTCGCTTCGTTCTCAGCAGCTTCTGTCCCCTAAATCCCCCATTCTGGGGGACTTTGAACCGGAAATTTTGGCTTGAAGTCCCCCAATTTTGGGGGATTTAGGGGGCAGCCCGGATTGGCAACCGTAGCGAAAAGCTTCATCGAATTCACGTTGAATTAGTACAGACGACTCAAAACATAATCGGCTAACTTGGTTAGCGCTTGACGAGACTCAGAGATTGGCAGATCTGACAGATGCTCGATCGCGGCCTTAGCGTGATGTGCCGCTAAAGCACGCGATCGCTCAATGCCACGACTATCTTTAATCAGCGCCAACGCTTGCTCTAAATCACCTGCTTGAGCAAACTCTCGCTCAATCAAGACTTCTAGATAGGGTTTTTCTTCAAGTGCGTAGAGAACCGGAGCCGTCAAATTGCCACTTTTGAGGTCAGACCCCGCAGGCTTGCCCAAACTATCGATCGAGCCTGTGAAATCTAAAATATCGTCTACAATCTGAAACGCCAACCCAAAATCACGACCATAGCCATAAAGATGTTGGGTCTGGGCTTCGGGTAAGTCACTCAGCACAGCCGCCGCCTTAGCACTATTAGCAATTAA
The DNA here is from genome assembly GCF_001895925.1 of Phormidesmis priestleyi ULC007. GTDB lineage: Bacteria > Cyanobacteriota > Cyanobacteriia > Leptolyngbyales > Leptolyngbyaceae > Phormidesmis_A > Phormidesmis_A priestleyi_A. Next base: position 67,151 of record NZ_MPPI01000024.1, read on the forward strand.
AGAAGCCGTTTTGTAATAGCTTTTTTCAAGATAGGCCTCGATCGACATGATAGAAAATCGGTTTAGCCCCTGCTGAATCTCGCCTTCTGCAAAATCTTTGATCACTTCTGACAGCAGTTTGACGACCTGCAAGTTGTCAAGATTTGCGAGATACCAAGACGATTGAGCAAACAGAAAATCTCCTGCCAACACTGCAACTCGGCTACCAAAACTGCTGTGAACGGTCGGAATGCCCCGCCGGACTTCCGATTCATCTACCACATCATCATGCACGAGGCTTGCAGTGTGAATCATTTCAGTGATTTCAGCAAGTCGCCGATGGCGTTCGGTCATTCCTTGATTAGGCATTGTTGCCCGTGCCACTAGGAAAACGATCGCGGGGCGAACCCGTTTCCCCCTGGCTCCAAAGAGGTGTTCTGCGGCAGCATAGAGAATGGGATGACGAGCACCAATTAACTGTTTAAGGTTCTCCGTCAGCACACAGAGGTCTGCTTCAACCGGGGAAAATAGGGAGGTTGCTGAGGTCATGAATAAGCCAGCGAAGGGGCGACATGGTTAAGAAACTTTACAAGTCCTGACTTTATTTTAAGATAAGCACTGGGTTCGTGGAATATCAAGGCAGAAAAAGTTTGAGATTAGCAGCCAGTTTAGTCAAAAAACGTAAATTTGATGAGATCCCTCGCTGCGGTTGCACCTCTGGAACGCCCCCTAAATCTCCCACAAGTGAGGGACTTTGAACTGAAAATTGGGTCTGAAGTCCCCCAGAATGGAGGATTTAGGGGGCAGAAGCACTTTACAACAGAGCGAACATCCTCATTGAACTGACGTTAAAAAAAGCTGTTCGAGATGCTTTAGCCAACCGATTAATGTCGGACGATCGGTCTTGCAGGTTGCTTCGCGAGGTCAAGGCTGACGTGAGTGGAATTATTTGGGTTCTTCAGACTTCCCAATCACTTCTCTGACTCGATAAATGGGTCTGCCCTGCGATTCGTGATAGGTTCTCATCGACAACTCAGCTAACAGCCCAAAACTAAATAGCTGTAGCCCTGACAAAAATAGCAAGACCGCCAAGATCAGCAGTGGACGTTGCCCAATACTCTCCCCAAAGGCGAACTTAACATAGGCTAAATACAAGCCTAATACGGTGCCTGAGATCAGTGCTAGCAGACCAAACAAGCCAAACACGTGCATCGGACGAGTCAAAAACTTCCGCATGAAGAAGATCGTGAACAGATCCATAATCACGCGGAAGGTGCGGTCTAAGCCATATTTGCTTTGCCCATAGCGACGAGCATGGTGACGCACTGAAATCTCGGTGATTCTCGCGCCTTCGATAAAAGCAAGCGCGGGCAGAAATCGATGTAGCTCTCCGTAAAGATTCATATCGGCAACCAGTTCTGCACGATAAGCTTTGAGCGAACAGCCATAATCGTGGACACGCACCCCGGTGACTCGTCCGATTAGCCAGTTGGCGATCTTAGAGGGCAAGACTCGCGTGAGAGAAGCATCTTGTCGATTTTTGCGCCAACCGCTCACCAGGTCGTAGCCTTCTTCTAATTTCGCCATCAAAATGGGAATGTCTGCGGGGTCGTTCTGTAAATCACCATCTAAAGTAATGATGATTTTGCCTGTAGCGTGGCTAAACCCGGCGGCGATCGCGGCCGTCTGTCCATAATTGCGTCGCAAAATCACGGCTCGTAAATCTGTTCGAGTTTGAGCTTGCTGTTTGAGAAGCGCATCGGAACCATCTTGAGAGCCATCATCGACACAGATAATTTCGTAGTGAATCTGCTCGGCAATCAGGCTGGTGGCGATCGCGTCTAACAATAATGGAATGCTCTCGACCTCGTTATAGATGGGCACCACCACTGAGAGGTCTGGCGATTGAGACGCTCGATCGGGAGCTTGAATTCCATTCGTGGCGAGAGACAGATTCATGAGTGGCTCGGCTCTAGAGATGCAGAACAGGAGAGAGCGATGGCTCAAACTTGAAGAGTCTAGCTTATCAGTTAAAGATGGGTTTGCAGAAGTCTACGGTGCGATCGGGTGGGGGCGATCGCGTCAAAAACTGAGTGCAGCAGTCAAAGCATAGGTCGTATTTTTAGGTAGGTGTGCTAGTTGGTTGAGGCAGTTGTTCATAGCCTAAGTATGCTCCTCAACATTGGGTGTTCCAGTACTAACTTAGCTCTAGAAAAGGTAGTATTGAAAAGCTAAAAGGCGATCATCTCTAAACAATGATTATTTCTCACTTAATTTTGAAAAACTGGAGAAACTTCCGGCACATTGAAGTTGACCTTAGAGATAGAGTCTTCCTAGTTGGTCCTAACGCCTCTGGTAAATCTAATTTTCTTGATGCCCTAAGATTTTTACGAGATCTCGCAAAAGATGGCGGCGGTCTGCAAAAGGCTGTTAGAGATCGCGGAGGACTATCTAAAATTAGATGTCTATATGCAAGACGATATCCAGATGTTGAAATAGAGGTACATTTGTCAGAGAACGAACTACAGCCACCTACTTGGAAGTACGGCATCGGAATTAAACAAAGAAAAGGTGGGCAGAACGACCCTGTTCTCTCATATGAGAAAGTTTGGAAGAATGAGAAGCAATTAGTCAACCGTCCAAACGATGAAGATGAGAAAGATAATTTGCGTTTAACTCAAACTTATTTAGAACAAATTAACGCAAATGCAGAGTTTCGAGAAGTCCCAAAGTTTCTTGAATCGATCTTATACTTGCATTTAGTGCCTCAACTATTACGTCATCCTGAAGCTTTTAGTGGGCCAGGAGTTCAAGAAGATCCTTTTGGCAGAAATTTCTTGGAGCGAGTTACTAAGACTCCAGAGAAAACCCGGCGGTCTCGTCTAAAAAAGATTGAAGATGCTCTAAGGATTGCAGTTCCTCAGCTAAAGCAGTTGACTGATATTAAAGATGAAATGGGCATTCCTCATCTTGAAGCAGTCTACGAACATTGGCGACCTGGAGCAGGTAAGCAGCGTGAAGATCAATTTTCAGATGGAACAATACGTCTTATTGGTTTGCTATGGTCTCTTCTTGAAAGCGATTCTCTTCTGTTGCTTGAAGAACCAGAATTATCTCTAAATGCTGGTATCACTGCTAAACTTCCCTCGTTAATCTATCGACTGCAAAAGGCGAAAAAGCGACAAGTTATGCTTAGCACTCACAGTGCCGATCTGCTATCAGATGGGGGCATTGGTGGCGAGGAAGTTTTAATGTTGACACCAACTGCCGAAGGTACAAAAGCTGAATTAGCTTCTTCAATCGAAGAAGTCAGCAGTCTTCTTGATGCGGGTTTAACTGTTGCTGATGCAGCTTTACCTAGAGCAACTCCTAAACAGATTGAGCAACTGAGCTTACTTAGATGACTGATATTCCAATTAATTTAGCGGTTGAGGATGATCTAAGCGAGGCAGTATTGAAGGAAATACTGAAGCAGTCCAAAAGACCATTTTCTGTTGGAACTTGCTTGAAGCGACAGGGCTATGGTTATCTCAAAAAAAATCTTCCAGGTATAAACAAGGCTGCAAAAGGATTACCGTATTTAGTGTTGACAGATTTGGATAAAGCCGAGTGTCCACTAGCCTTAATCTCAGAATGGCTATCTCAACCAAAGCATCCGAATCTAATTTTTCGAGTTGCAGTCACAGAAGTAGAAGCTTGGCTTTTGGCGCATCGTGAAGCGTATGCAAAATTCCTTGGTATTTCAGTAAGTTTGATTCCTGATAATGTCGATGCAGTGCCTGACCCTAAGCAGTTACTAATTGATTTGACTAGAAGATCGAGAAAGCGCACTCTCCGCGACGCAATCGTACCTGCACCAAAAAGTAGTGCCAAAATCGGTAGAGACTATAACGGTCAGCTTATTCAGTTTGTTCAGCAGAACTGGAAAGTTGAGCTTGCAAAGACTCATTCTCCAAGTTTGGAAAGAGCAGTAAATGCAATAGTCAATTTTGAGCCTATCTGGAAAACTTAAAAAAGAATTCTTGGTGTGTTCGCTTTCCTTTTATCAATAGCCACTAACGCCAACTAGTCCAATAACGCAGCGCGGCCATTTGTATAGATTTTCTTCGCTGAGTTCGAGGTCTACCCTCCCTTTGGCTGATAGCTCTCTACAACTCGTCCCGCGCCTCTCATTTGTGCGTAATAAGTCCGACTCACCGCATCGCCTCGATCGGATAGTTCATCAATCCCATTGCGTCCTTGATCTTTGCCGGAACTGTGGATGTAGCGATCGCTGCCTAAATGTTCAAAATGTTTAGCAATCGATCGGGCAAAGAACTTACCCGATCGATTGTTAAACAGTTCCCCAACGCCCAACTTTCTAGAGTTGAATGGTGACTTTGTTGTGCAACTCCTCCACTTGAATCAATGAACCGTTACCCACGACGATGTTGAATCTCGCCAGCGATCGCTCAATTTGATATCCCGGCAACACTCGGACGATTTGATATTCAGTCGTCAAGTCACTCGTGCCATCCCATTTGAACAATGCCAGTTGATTGGATGCAATCTCACTCAGTTGTGAAACAAACTCTTCAATGCTGTCGCTCACATTCACGAGAATGCCAGACGAAAGGAAGATGTAACGCTCTTGCAAATCCAAAGTCACACTAACTCGATAACGTTTTTCGGTTGAGCATCGCAACTCAACGGTGAACGAAATCGAGCTAGGAATCACAGTCCTAACTCCCATATTATTTTGTCCTCTCGGTTAGTTCAAAGAGGACAAGAACCCTGATTTCTCAGACATTCTATAGGGATGAAAAGGATATGCAGGATCTTGATTCCAGCCTTTCAAGATCCCATAGCAAAGCCGACGGTGTACAATCATGAACGCCTCCTGAGTTAGTTACGTTAACTAGGGATGGAAGTCCTCGGAGTCTGATCTTGCACATCAGATTTCCGGGGCACAACTTCATCACTGCGATGTATTCTACAGGAGTTTTTTGTTTTTTGGAATGCTGAGTTTTTGAGAGGGAAGCGATCGTTTCTTTGGGGAGGTGGGGAGCGATCGTTGCTTTAAGATCTCTGATGAAAAGTGAGGGGAAATACACAGAAAGTTTCGGGGTATCTGCCTAAATCAGGGAGATATACGGAAAGTTTCCGTATAATCAATAGTTAGACGTGCGACTCGAAGTCGTTCGGGGGAGTTGGAAGGACTTCAAAAGCCCTTCCCTGTCAGTGTTCAGGCAGATGTCCGCCTTGGAATGTTCAACCAGTAATGGGAG